>DFDL01000045.1:13198-16930 GCA_002367715.1 Actinobacteria bacterium UBA3028 | reverse complement strand
GACCGGGGAGCATTTGCAAAGTTACTCCGTAAATGCGGTGAGATTTCAGGGTTAGAGCGAGTTCGATTTATGTCGCCTCATCCTCGCGACTTTACCGATGATGTTATTTCAGCAATGGCGCAGACTCCAAATGTTATGCCGCACCTACACATGCCATTGCAATCTGGATCAGACCAAATTCTTCAGGCTATGCGCCGTTCATATCGCCGAGATCGATATCTGGGAATTATCGAGAAGGTACGAGAATCAATTCCAAAGGCCACGATTACAACAGACATTATTGTCGGTTTTCCTGGCGAGAGTGATGCAGATTTCCAGGCCACGCTAGATTTAGTAAAAGAGGCAAAATTCTTGGCCGCCTATACCTTTCAATATTCCAAGCGCCCAGGTACTCCTGCCGCAACCATGCCAAATCAGATAAGTAGTGAAGTAATGAAGGAGCGTTATGACGCTCTTCATTTATTGCAGCAAGAGATCTCACATGAGGTAAATAACGAGGTAGTTGGAACTGAGCAAGAGATTCTGGTTGCTGATTACGAGGGTCGACGCGATGGTGGCAAGGCGCGAATGACAGGGCGGACTAAAGATTTTAGATTGGCTCACTTTGCAATTGATGAGAAGAATCCACCAAGACCAGGCGATGCAATAATCTCAAAAATTACCAAGGCCTCACCAAACTTTATTGTGGCAGATGAAGCTCCAATCTCGATTCGCAAGACCCGCGGCGGAGATGCCAGCGCGGCACGTAGCAAAGAGGTCGGCTCAACTGCGATTATGGTGGGGATGCCGACGCTCTCACAGTTAAAGGCGCGATCTTAAGCAGTGAGCAAACTTATTGTTATCTGCGGCGCTACAGCTACCGGGAAGAGTGATCTTGCTGTTGGCATTGCAGAAGAGATCGGCGCAGAGGTTATAAATGCCGATTCGATGCAGCTCTATAAAGGTATGGATATTGGTACTGCGAAGTTAACTGCGGCAGAGCGGGGCTCAGTTGCCCACCACATGTTAGATGTTATCGATGTAAGGAGTGATGCGGGGGTATCTTGGTATCAAGATCTTGCCCGGGAGAAAATTGATCAACTCCGAAAATCTGGTAAGAGCGTTGTTGTTGTCGGCGGTACCGGCCTATATATAAAGGCGATATTAGATGACCTTAATTTTCCAGAGACCGATCCCGATATCCGAGCCAAATTAAATCTCGAGGCAGATGAGATTGGTGGTGGCGCTATGCATAAGCGACTCGCTGAGTTAGATCCGGCAGCTGCTTTAGCAATTCCTAAAGAGAATGTTAGACGCGTAGTTAGAGCACTTGAGGTCATTGAAATTACTGGAGCGCCATTTACTGCGAACCTACCGCGAGCCGATTCCACTAAATACCCCGATGCAATGCAATTTGGTCTAGCCATGGAGCGAACAACTTTAAATTCACGTATCGATCTGCGCGTAGCCAAGATGTGGGAGCGCGGTTTTGTAGATGAGGTAGAAGGGTTGATTGATCAAGGAATTTTAGAAGGAAAGAGTGCGCAAGCCGCAATCGGATATGCCCAGATAATCCGGATGAAGCATGGGGTATTAACTCAAAGTGAGGCTATTGAAGATACCGCTCGGGCGACTCGGCAATATGCCCGGCGCCAGGAGACTTGGTTTAGTCGAGACCGACGAATCACCTGGCTCAGCGCGACTTCATCTCTTTCAGAGCGCAAGGCGAGTGTGTTACAGGCTATTCTCAAATCATGATTGGTACCTATGGACATGGCACGCATAATGATTTTGTGCTGATCTTTGATCCAGAGAATAAGCTCGAAATTTCGCCAACCCAAGTGCAAAATATCTGCAATCGCCAGACTGGAATTGGCGCGGATGGTCTAATTCGAATTGGTAAGCAAGATAGTAAATGGTTTATGGATTATCGAAATAGCGATGGCTCACTTGCTGAAATGTGTGGCAATGGAATTCGAGTAATGGCTAAATACTTGCTGGACAATGGCCACCAAGGCGCCGGGATATTTCCAATTAGTACGCGTGATGGCTTCAAGTATTTATCGCTCCCAGAGAGTGGGGATATAACGGTGAATATGGGAGCTATCCGTGAGGTTTATGGCGAGATAACTGTTAGCGCCAATGGTAAAACTTGGACTGGTTATAACATCGATATGGGAAATCCACATGCGGTGGTGTTTGTTGATGACTTAAATGAGATTGGTGATTTGAAAATTGCGCCAAAGGTTGAGCCTGAAGATGAATATCCAGATGGGGTAAATGTCGAATTTGTTGAGTTCTTGTCAAATGGCGAATTAAAAATGCGGGTTCACGAGCGAGGAGTTGGTGAGACTAAATCTTGTGGAACTGGTACCTGTGCTGTTGCACTTGCAGCATCGCTGGCAAAAGCTCAACGACTTCCTGCAAGCTGGGTTATAAATCCACCGGGAGGGCGGCTAAGTGTTGAAATTGATAGCCATAACAATGCAATTCTTACTGGCCCGGCAGAGCTAGTTGGCGAACACGATTTGAGTAAATATTTGTGAGTTCAGATAAGTTAGATATTGATGCGCTTCTGGCTGAATCTGCCCGAGTTGCTGCAGAATATGATGCTTCTGAAAATAAAGTTGAGGAGTGGGAGAGTAGTCAGGCTGATCTAAAAGATCGCCAAGCACTTCGAAGAGTCGCTGGCCTATCTACCGAATTACAAGATGTCTCTGATGCTGAATATCGCCAATTACGTCTTGAGAAAGTTGTACTTGTCGGCGTCTGGACAGAGGGAACAACACAAGATGCCGAGAATTCGTTAAAAGAACTTGCTGCGCTAGCCGAGACTGCCGGATCAGAAGTTCTAGATGGTCTAATTCAGAGGCGCGATAAGGCAGATCCTGCAACATTTATTGGATCTGGAAAGGTAGTCGAACTTCGACAAGCTGTAATAACAACAGGAGCCGATACTGTGATCTGTGATGGTGAGCTTTCGCCAGCACAACTTAGAAATTTAGAGGGCAAGGTAAAGGTAAAGGTAATCGATCGGACCGCGCTGATTTTGGATATTTTTGCGCAGCATGCAAAGAGTCGCGAAGGCAAGGCTCAAGTGGAATTGGCGCAGATGACATATCTTCTGCCTCGACTTCGTGGATGGGGCGACTCACTCTCAAGACAGTCAGGAGCAAGTGCTGGAATCGGTGGCCGCGGACCAGGTGAGACAAAAATTGAGACAGATCGCCGGCGAATCAATGACAAGATGGCCAAATTACGACGCGAGATTAAAGAGATGAAGAGGGCCCGAGATACAAAACGGCAAGAACGGCGCCGCAACAATATTCCATCAGTTGCAATCGCAGGTTATACAAATGCAGGTAAGTCTTCGCTCATGAATCGATTAACAAATGCCGGAGTTTTAGTTGAGAATGCGCTCTTTGCAACGCTAGATCCAACGGTCCGCAAGACCACAACTAGTGATGGTCGGATATATACCCTTTCAGATACCGTCGGATTTGTTAGACACCTACCACATCAACTAATCGAAGCATTTAAATCGACCCTTGAAGAAGTCTCTGGCGCAGATCTAATTGTTCATGTTGTTGATGGTTCACATCCAGATCCACAAGAACAAATTCGCGCAGTCCGTGAAGTTATCAATGATATTGGCAGTGGTGGTATTGCTGAGATTATTGCCATAAATAAGGCAGATATCACGCCACCTGAGATGTTGATGCAGCTCTTGCGCCAGGAGCCAAATAGTTTTGC
>DFDL01000045.1:12651-12947 GCA_002367715.1 Actinobacteria bacterium UBA3028 | reverse complement strand
AGGCCTCGAGTTGAGATAACAGCGATAATTCCATTTAGCCGAGGCGATTTAGTATCGGCTATTCATGAGCGCGGTGAGATCTTCTCTCAGGATTATCTTCCTGAAGGAACTTCAATCCATGCACTAGTCGATGGCGCACTTGCCCGCGTAATTGAAGAGCTCTAACTAGATGGCTAAATAAAGGTAGATATGAATAGTGAGAGAGTGATAGCCGCAATCAAGAGAGGTGAAGTTGTGATACTTCCGCTCGAGCATAGCTATGCATACGCCTGTGATGCCTTTAGCTACTCTGCCGT
>DFDL01000045.1:0-12418 GCA_002367715.1 Actinobacteria bacterium UBA3028 | reverse complement strand
GGGCTGCTGACTCTTAAAATAGCGCCAAACCAGAATCTAAATTGGGACTTGGGAGATGCTGGCGCGCTAGGTGAATTTGCAGTTCGCATGCCTAATCAAATTCAAACGCTAGAGGTGATGAATAAGACCGGTCCGCTAGCAATCGCTTCAGCCACCCTTGCCGGAATGGCTCCACTCCAGATCGCACCCGTAGATCCAAACTTGGAGGCTCTAGATATTGGCGAGCTAACCCCAGGGCCACTCTCGACTGTTATAACTGAAGTTGATGGCAAACTCACTATTAGCCGCCTGGGAGCTCATACTTTGGAGGAATTAAGGAAAGTCGTTTCGGCAATTGAAGTTCTAAGCGATTAAGGTTCTGCCATGACCGAGAAAACTAGTGAATCCTTCTATGGCCCAGATTTCAATTCACTTCAAGCCCAAGATTCAGATATAGCTGCGCTCCTTCTTAGCGAATTAGTTCGACAGCAGAAAAATCTACAACTCATTGCAAGCGAGAACTTCACATCACCTGCGGTTTTGGCAACAATGGGATCAACGCTTTCGAATAAATATGCTGAAGGCTATCCAGGTAAGCGCTATTACGGCGGATGTGAAGAGGTAGATAAAGTTGAGGAGATTGGCATCGAACGTGCTAAAGCTCTCTTTGGCGCCGAGCATGCAAATCTTCAGCCACACTCCGGAGCAAGTGCAAATGTCGCCGTTTATCAAGCTTTCACAAAACCAGGGGACACCGTCCTTGCGATGTCACTTCCACATGGCGGACATTTAACTCACGGCTCAAAGGTTAATTTCTCTGGCAAATGGTTCAACGTCGTTTCTTACGGAGTTCGCGAGAATGATGAGCTAATTGATTATGACGAGCTGCGAGATTTAGCGATTGCAAATAAACCAAAGATGATCTGCAGCGGCGCTACCGCATATCCCAGTTTGATTGACTTTGAGAAGGTTCGCCAGATCTGCGATGAGGTAGGCGCGATTATGTGGGTAGATGCTGCGCACTTTATTGGTCTCGTGGCTGGAAAGGCGATTCCATCTCCGGTGCCGTATGCAGATGTGGTCTCATTTACTACACATAAAGTTCTCCGTGGACCACGTGGCGGAATGATTCTCTCAAAATCTGAGCATGCTGCTGCAATTGATAAAGCTGTCTTTCCCGGCATGCAAGGTGGACCAATCATGAGCGCGGTTGCCGGTAAAGCGGTTGCACTTAAAGAGTGCGCAACTCCTGCCTATCAAGAGTATGCAAAGAGCGTGATTGTTAATGCAAAGGCACTTGCTGCTGGCCTTGAGAGCCATGGCATGCGGGCAGTTTCAGGTGGAACGCAAACCCACCTAGCCCTAATCGATATTCGAGCTTCCGGAGTAAATGGCAAGATTGCAGATGAACGTTGTGGCGCATCAGGCATAGTTCTAAACAAGAATGCGATTCCATACGATCCAGAGACTCCAGCAGTTACCAGTGGAATTCGAGTAGGTACTGCCGCTACGACAACACAAGGCATGGGTGTACCTGAGATGGGCGAGATTGCAAGTCTTATTGCTCGCGCTATTAAAGATGGTGGCGATGAGAAGGCGGCCGCAACAATTCGTGGTGAGGTAAATGCTCTTACTGCAAAATTTCCAATCTACGCCCGATAGATAGAGCGGGCTAATCGTGCGCGAATTTCTCTTAACAATTGCGTTAGCGGCGACACTTACCCACTTAATTACGCCATTTATAAAAGATTTAGCCATGAAGGCTGGTGCATATATGCATCTTCGAAATCGTGATACCCACACGAAAGTTACGCCCAGATGGGGCGGAATCGGAATGTGGCTTGCTATGGCTATCACCTTTCTTATTGTTAGCCATCTTCCACTAGTCGCAAAATCATTTGGTAGAGAGGCAACCGGTATTTTTCTGGCCGGGACTTTCATAATGATTCTGGGTGCACTCGATGATTTATATGATTTAGATTCAATTACGAAATTTGCCGGACAGGCTGTTGCCGGGGGAATTTTGCTCTTGCACGGAGTACAGATTCTCTGGCTTCCAATCAATGGAATTTATATCTTGCCACCAAGCATCGGACAGGTGCTAACAATAGTTTTTGTCATGGTTGTTATAAATGCAATTAATTTTGTGGATGGGTTAGATGGGTTGGCTACCGGTATTGTCGCAATCTGCGCCGCTGCATTCTTCGGCTTCTCATACCTACTCGCAGTAGTAAATGGCCTAAATAGAGCTGGGGCGCCATCACTTATTACAGCGATAATTATCGGAGTATGTATCGGATTTTTGCCACACAATTATCATCCGGCTCGGATATTTATGGGTGATTCAGGAGCGATGTTCCTGGGCCTTTTACTCTCGTCAGCTGCAATAACTCTGACTGGGCAGATTGATGTAAATGCAATTACCCAAGAGAGATCTAGCTCGGCACTGCTGCCACTTCTGTTGCCATTTACAATTCTTGCAATTCCGTTACTAGATCTGGTTTTAGCAGTCATTAGAAGAGTTCGCGCCGGTCGCTCACCATTTGCTGCAGATAAAGAGCACTTGCATCACAAGCTACTCTCTATGGGAAATTCACACAGACGAACCTCGGCAATTCTCTACTCTTGGACTGCAATGTTTGCATTTCCAACTGTTGTTGCAGCATTCGCTCCACTCTGGATCGCACTCGGATTTGGCCTTTTAATCTTTGCCTTCTCATTTTTATTAGTCAAGAAGAGTTTGGGGTCCTTAAATGAGAGAACAAAGTGAAGTTGGACTATGGCGGGGCGCTTTAGTACCGGCACTAATTCTTGCCGCTCTTAGTTTAATTTTGGGAACTCTCGTGCGTGCAACATCTGGCTTCTGGGGTGCGCTACTTGCAAGTATCACAGTGATTATATTTTTTTCGGTCCACCTACTAATTTCGAAGCTATCAACAAATTTGGATCCGATTGCCACAATGGCACTTGCAATGTTCTCCTATTTTGCAAAGGTAATTCTGATGGGCGCTCTCTTACTAATAGTTACAAAGACGACTTCACCAGAGACTGTAGATAGAGCAACCTTCGCTATAGCGGCCCTGTCTATAACTACAGCGTGGTTAGCGGGGGAAATTAGGGCATTTATGAAGTTGACCATTACGCTACCTTTGCCTCAAACTAAGTCCCACGATTAAAGTTTCATGAGAGAAGATTGGGTAACCCGCTATGACAAGAGGAAATGAAGAGGGTGCAATGTGGTCGATATTTGGCTATCTGATCTCAGGCCTCATAATCTGGGGCGGAATTGGCTGGGCCTTGGACAAATGGCTGGATAAGAATTTCTTCCTTCTCACAGGCCTTTTATTGGGCGCAGGGTCATCGCTCTACCTGACCTGGCTCCGATTTGGGCGCAATTAGGCCAGATTCCAGTTTTGGATTTGGACAGACTCCTAATAGTGTTGCGCCAACTTCGAAAGGTTATGTTCGCTCAATTTAGGTTCAGGAGTGTTTGTGCGTAAGTTCGCGTTTTCAGAGAGTGGTGAAGGATTCGTCCCACCAAGCACCGCCGACTTCAACCTCCCTCCAGTTTTCGCAGATAACGAATTTACAACAAAACCAATTCTCTTAGTTATCTTTTCGGTAGTTCTAATTTCAGTCTTCTTTATTATCGCCTCTCGCAAGGCGTTAGTGGTTCCAAATAAACTACAGTTTGCTGGCGAATCCGTTTATGCCTTTGTGCGTAACGGAATCGGACAAGAGATTATCGGCCACGAATTTATGCGCTTTGTTCCATTTTTATTTACCCTCTTTACCTTCATACTTACAAACAATGTCTTTGGAATCGTGCCACTCCTGCAATTTCCTGCAATGTCGCATGTCTCCTTCCCTTATGTTCTTGCTATTTTTACCTTCATTGTTTTCCATTGGGTTGGAATTAAGAAACAAGGGCTTGGAAAATATCTAAAGGGCATCGCCTTTATGCCAGGTGTACCAAAATTCGTTTACATACTTTTAACACCAATTGAAATTGCTACCTTTTTCATTGTTCGACCACTGACTCTCTCACTTCGACTCTTTGCAAATATGTTTGCTGGCCACCTCTTACTTCTTGTCTTTATTTTAGGTGGGGAGCACATGCTTCAAGGCGGTATTGGTCTTAAGCTAATCGCACCGTTTGCCTTTGCCTTTGGAATCGGAATGACATTCTTTGAATTTATGGTCCAGTGCCTACAGGCTTACATATTCACTCTTCTAACAGCACTATTCATCGCCGGAGCACTGGCGGATGAGCACTAAAAATTAATACCAACTTATTAGCTTCCGCTAGTAGGTAACACGAACAGAAAGGCAACACAATGTCAGGCACACTCAACCTGGTCGGTTATGGCCTATCAGCAATCGGACCTGCAATCGCAACCGGAATGATCTTCGCCGCGTATATCAGTGGTGTAGCTCGTCAACCAGAAGCTCGCAGCGTCCTACAACCAATCGCATTCCTTGGCTTCGCACTTGCTGAAGCTTTGGCACTGTTTGGTCTAGTTCTAGCATTCGTTCTCTAGCCATGAGCTTTCGCACAAGCGCAGCGGAGACAGCGGTTAATCCGCTAATTCCGCATACCGCAGAACTCATCGTTGGCACTATCGCCTTCGCTCTGTTGTTCCTTGTGCTTCGCTCCAAAGTTGTGCCAATGTTTGAAAAAGCATTTGCCGCCCGCACCGAAGCAATTCAAGGTGGGATGGAGAAGGCCGAGAAAGCACAGCACGCAGCCGAAGTTGCACTTGAGCAATACACAGCTCAACTGAGTGAGGCACGTGGTGAAGCACAGCAGATTCGTGAAGAGGCTCGCGTTCAAGGCGCGGCAATTATCGAAGATCTTCGTAGCAAAGCCCAGGAAGAGGCGGCGCGAATTACCACTGCAGCCACCGCATCAATCGAAGCCGAACGTCAACAAGCAATTACATCTCTTCGCAATGAAGTTGGTTCACTTGCAACCGAACTAGCATCAAAGATTGTTGGAGAAGCGTTAGATGACCAGGTTCGACAATCTCGAATTGTTGACCGCTTCTTGGATGATATGGAGAAGAGCAAGTAATGATCATTTTAGGTGGAAGTAGTCGTCAGTCACTAGCTACGTTACGTATCGAGCTAGATAGTACGCTCAAAGGCGTCTCTGCTGACCAAGCTTCTGCCATTGCAAATGATCTATTTGCAGCGCTTGTTGGAATTGATTCATCTACTGGATTGCGTCGCGCACTTACCGATTCTGCGCGAGATGGTGCATCTAAGGCAGAGTTAGTATCAGATTTATTTAAGAGCTCACTCGGAGCCCCAGCACTCGCTCTACTTGGTAAGGCATCCTCACTTCGATGGTCTTCACCATCAGGAATCGGTGATGCAGTTGAGCAGATTGCAGTCGAGGCTGAAGCATCAGCTGCAAACCTTAGTGACTCGCTAGATCGAGTTCAGAGCGAGATCTTCTTGTTCTCGAAATTACTTGTAGAAAGCCCTGATCTAAGGATCGCTCTTAGCGATCGTAGTCAGAGTCCAGCTGCAAAGCAGGCGCTATTAAAGAGCATCTTTGGTGGCAAATTCTCTTCAAGTACCAGCGCACTAATTTCACATTGTGTAGAGGCCCGTCGGGTTCGTAGTATCGACAAGACAATCGCGGCATATACACATGCAGTTACTGCCAGACGTAATAGAGTAAATGCACATATCAAATCTTCCATCGCACTTAGCGATGGGCAGGCAAAGAAATTGGCAGATTCACTAACAAAGCAGATCGGCCAACCAGTACACCTAAATATCGAGATTGACCCAAGTGTTCTTGGTGGAATTTCAATTCGTTTTGGTGATGAAGTAATCGATGGAACTATTTCAAATAGATTGGCAGAGGCGAGCCGAGCGCTTGTCTCTTAAGCTTTATAAATTAATAAATAGGTTTCAGAGTTCACACTATGTGAATCTGAATTAGTTGAAGGAGAGAAAGATGGCGGAACTCACGATCCGGCCCGAAGAGATTCGCGATGCGCTTGCAAAGCACGTTGCTTCTTACAAACCGGGAGCCGCAGCACGCGATGAGATCGGTACCGTAACCCAAGCAGGCGATGGCATCGCCCGTGTTGAAGGCCTACCTTCAACAATGACCAACGAGCTCTTGAAGTTCGAAAATGGAACGCTCGGTCTTGCGCTAAACCTAGATGTGCGCGAAATCGGTGTAGTTATCCTTGGCGAGTTCACTGGAATTGAAGAAGGTACAAGTGTTAGTCGAACAGGTGAAATTCTCTCCGTACCTGTCGGCGATGGCTTCTTAGGCCGTGTTGTTGATCCACTTGGCAGACCCATCGATGGCAAGGGCGAGATAAAGGCTGAAGCCCAACGTGCGCTAGAAGTACAGGCGCCATCAGTTGTGCAACGACAGCCAGTTAAAGAGCCGATGCAGACCGGTATCAAGGCTATTGATGCTATGACTGCAATTGGCCGCGGACAACGTCAGTTAATTATTGGTGACCGCCAAACTGGTAAGACTGCAATCGCTATTGACACAATCATTAACCAGAGAGAGAACTGGAAGTCAGGCGACCCAAAGAAGCAGGTTAAATGTATTTATGTTGCTATTGGCCAGAAGGGTTCGACCATTGCATCTGTAAAGGGAGCTTTGGAAGAGGCCGGAGCAATGGAGTACACAACAATCGTTGCATCTCCAGCATCAGATCCAGCAGGCTTTAAATATCTAGCGCCATATACTGGCTCTGCTATTGGCCAGCACTGGATGTACAAGGGCGAGCATGTACTAATCGTCTTTGATGATCTTTCAAAGCAGGCTGAGGCCTATCGTTCAGTATCGCTATTGCTACGTCGCCCACCGGGCCGCGAAGCTTATCCAGGCGATGTCTTCTACTTACATTCACGTCTATTAGAGCGCTGTGCCAAACTCTCAGATGAACTTGGTGGCGGTTCTATGACCGGGCTTCCAATTATTGAAACAAAGGGAAATGACGTTTCAGCGTTCATTCCTACCAACGTAATTTCAATTACAGATGGTCAGTGCTTCCTTGAGACAGATCTCTTCAACGCAGGTGTGCGCCCAGCAATTAACGTAGGTATTTCGGTATCACGTGTTGGTGGTTCAGCGCAGACTAAGGCGATTAAGAAGATTGCTGGTCGTCTGCGTCTAGACCTTGCGCAGTATCGCGAACTAGAGGCATTCGCTGCCTTCGGTTCAGATCTTGATGCAGCATCAAAGGCACAACTTGAGCGTGGTGCACGAATGGTTGAGCTACTTAAGCAGGGTCAGTACTCACCTTATTCAGTTGAAAGAATGGCTGCATCTATCTGGGCGGGAACAACTGGAAATATGGACTCGATTCCAGTGGCAGATATCCGTCGCTTTGAGAATGAATTCTTAGATTTCATTGGTCGCGAACGTTCAAAGATATTTGAAGTAATTTCAGCGACCAGAGAGCTAACTGATGACACAGTTGCATCACTACAAGAAGCGATAGATACATTTAAGAAGCAGTTCTCACCATCAGCTGCATCTGCAGTCAATGAAGCAGAGGCAGAGGCACTTGCCGGAGAAGATAACGAGCAGATCACTCGCCAAGTTCCAAGGGCGGGCCGATAACTAAATGGGTGCTCAACTACGCGTCTATCGCCGCCGAATGCGTTCGGTAAAGGCGACTAAGAAGATTACGAAGGCAATGGAGCTAATCTCTGCCTCACGTATCGTCAAGGCACAACAACGCGTGGCCGCCTCATCTCCATATGCAAATGAACTTACTCGCGCAGTAACAGCAGTTGCATCTCTCTCCAGTACAAACCACCCACTCACAACGCCTTCTGAGACGCCACGCCGCGCAGCAGTTCTAATAATTACTGCAGATCGTGGAATGGCTGGCGCTTACTCAAATGCTGCAATTAAAGAGGGCGATCAACTAATTACCGCGCTACGTGAGCGGGGATTGGCCACCGAGGCTTACCTAGTAGGCCGCAAGGCAGTTAATTACTACCGTTTCCGCGGTCGCAAGATCGCTGGTTCATGGACTGGCTTCTCAGATAATCCAAATTATGCACATGCCAAAGAGGTCTCTGAAGCTCTCATTGCTGCATTTATTGCAGATGCGGAAACAGTTGAGACTGGCGTGGATGAGCTTCATATTGTTTACACCCAGTTCAAATCAATGATTACCCAAATCCCAGAGGCACGTCGCATGCTTCCACTAGAAGTAGTCGAATCAGATGCGCCCGCAGGGCTTCTACCAATGTATGAATTCGAACCAAATGCAGCAGAGGTATTAAATTCTTTACTACCTCGCTACATTGAGGCTCGAGTCTTTAATGCGATGTTGCAATCTGCTGCCTCCGAGCATGCAGCACGCCGTCGTGCAATGAAGTCAGCAACTGACAATGCTGATGAGTTAATAAAGTCCTTAACCCGTCTTGCTAACGCAGCTCGTCAAGCTGAAATTACGCAAGAGATCAGTGAAATCGTCGGCGGCGCAGATGCGCTTGCCTCAGCTAGCGCAGGGAGCGAATGATGTCAGCAGGAACAAAAACAGGAACAGGTCGCGTAGCACGCGTTATCGGTCCGGTTGTGGATATTGAATTCCCAGCCGATTCGATGCCAGCGATCTTCAATGCGTTGCATGTTGATGTGACACTCGGCGGTGAGAAGCGCATGCTTACACTCGAAGTGGCACAGCACATCGGCGATAACTTAGTCCGCGCTATCTCAATGCAGCCTACCGACGGCATGGTCCGTGGCGCGGCTGTAGAAGATACCGGCTCTGCAATCTCGGTACCTGTTGGTGATGTAACTAAGGGCCACGTATTTAACACTCTTGGTGAGTCACTAGATGTTCCAACATCTTCCCTCGATATCAAAGAGCGTTGGCCTATCCACCGCACCGCGCCAGCTTTCGATCAACTAGAATCTAAGACCGAGATGTTTGAAACTGGAATTAAAGTTATCGATCTTCTTACACCGTATGTTCGTGGTGGAAAGATCGGACTCTTTGGTGGAGCTGGTGTAGGAAAGACAGTTTTGATCCAAGAGATGATCTACCGAGTAGCTGAAAACTTCGGTGGCGTATCAGTATTCGCTGGCGTAGGAGAGCGCACCCGTGAAGGAAATGACTTGTTCTTGGAGATGACCGAGACCGGTGTTATCAATAAGACCGCATTGGTCTTTGGCCAGATGGATGAACCACCTGGAACTCGTCTTCGCGTTGCGCTTTCAGCGCTAACCATGGCTGAGTACTTCCGCGATGTTCAGAAGCAAGATGTGCTTCTCTTCATCGATAATATCTTCCGTTTCACGCAAGCTGGTTCTGAAGTTTCAACACTTCTAGGACGTATGCCATCTGCAGTGGGTTACCAACCAACTCTTGCCGATGAGATGGGTCAGCTACAAGAGCGAATTACCTCAACCCGCGGCCACTCGATTACATCAATGCAGGCGATCTATGTTCCTGCTGATGACATCACTGACCCAGCTCCGCACACAACCTTCGCGCACTTAGATGCAACAACTGTCTTGTCTCGTCCAATCTCAGAGCTCGGTATCTACCCTGCTGTAGATCCACTGGATTCAACTTCACGCATTTTGGATCCACGCTATATCGGAGAACACCACTTCGGCGTAGCGAACCGGGTAAAGCAAATCCTTCAGCGTTATAAGGATCTGCAGGACATCATTGCAATTCTTGGTATCGATGAGCTCTCTGAAGAAGATCGTATTCTTGTAGGTCGTGCGCGTCGTATTCAGCGCTTCCTCTCGCAGAACACCTTCGTAGCAAAGGTATTTACCGGACTCGAAGGCTCATTCGTTCCACTTACCGAAACTATCGCAGCTTTTGAAGCACTTGCAGATGGAAAGTATGACCATGTTCCAGAACAGGCCTTCTTTATGTGTGGTGGCTTAGATGATGTTGAAAAGCGCGCAGCAGAATTGGCAAAGGCCTAAATCCAAATGGCAACAAACTTAACTGTTGAAGTTGTATCTCCCGAGAAGCGGGTCTGGTCTGGTGAGGCGAAAATGATTTCAGCTCGCACACTAGAGGGTGACATCGGCGTATTGCCAGGGCACGCACCGCTTCTTGGAGTATTGGCAGATGGAATGGTGAGCATCAAAGTTGCTGACGGTACATCACAAGAGTTCAATATCCATGGTGGATTTATCTCAGTTTCAAATAACCGAGTCTCAATTCTCGGCGAATCAACCGATTAATTACGCCCTATCCACTGCGCTTGGTATCACTAAATAAATTAGCTATGACGAGTTACATTAGCTCCCAAATTTACAAGCGCCTCAACAAATCCGGGATAACCTCGATCAACATGATAAGCAGCCTCAACAGTTGTTGTTCCCTCGCTCACCAAACCAGCTAAAACCAGGCTTGCGCCAGCACGAATATCTGTTGCCACGACCGGGGCACCAGATAGTTGTTCTTTTCCGGTAACTGAAGCGTGATGGCCATCGATTTGAATCTGCGCGCCAAGTCGTTGTAATTCGCTGATAAACATGAATCTTCCTTCAAAGACATTCTCAGTAACTATTGAATCTCCTTTCGCAATCGAATTCATGGTAATTATGAATGGTTGCAAATCAGTTGGAAAACCGGGGTATGGCAGAGTCGCGACATCGGTGGCAATCGGCTGTTTATTCATCCGGACTCTAAAGCCATCAGATGTCGTTGTGATAATTGCGCCTGCCGCAACCAATTTATCAAGTGGCACTTCAAGGTGTTCTGCTCTTCCACCTTTAATTGTTATGTCGCCTTGTGTCATAACTGCGGCAAAGGCCCAGGTACCAGCAACAATGCGATCCGAAAGTGTCGAGTGAGTTGTCGGTTTTAATTCCTTGACTCCGGTAATTGTAATTATTGGAGTTCCCAGGCCCTCAATCTTTGCGCCCATTGAAATTAAGAACTCACCAAGATCTACTACATCTGGTTCGCGCGCAGCATTATCAATTTTAGTAATTCCATTGGCGAGAACAGCTGCGGTCATAATATTTTCAGTAGCGCCAACACTTGGAAAATCAAGGGCGATATTGGCTCCCTGCAATCCATTTGGCGCAGTGGCAATTACATATCCGTGTTCAGAGCGTGCCTTAGCCCCTAAATCAATTAGCCCTTTAATATGGAAATCAATTCCACGAGATCCAATTGCATCCCCGCCGGGAAGTGCAACCTCAACTTCGCCTACGCGGGTAACCAGAGGGCCTAGAACATTTATCGAGGCTCGCATCTTTCGAACTAAGTCGTAATCTGCGCGATGGCCAGGAGTTTTTGGGACGTCAATCTTCATTATTAAGGTTTCAGAGTTATAAGAACATTTACAGCCAAGTCTTGTGAGTAGCTCCTCCATGATGTGGACATCGGCGATATCTGGAACGTTCTGGATCGTAGTTTCGCCAACTGCAAGTAGCGAGGCGGCCATTAATTTCAGAGCCGAATTCTTAGCGCCATGAATTTGTACCTCACCAGTGAGTCTTGTGCCACCAACTATTTGGAAATATTCGTTGGTATTTTCGATGGTGATCACCTCTTATCTGGACTCTTGATAAATCTGGACTATCTGGCCTCTACTCGAGTGGTCTAATCGTAGTGATTGAATTAGGCTCACCCCATGGTAAATCTAACGCGAATATATACAAAAACTGGCGATGATGGCACAACCTCGCTAGGGGATATGAGTCGGACATCTAAGAATGACCCGCGTTTGGAGGCTTATGCAACTGTAGATGAGGCCAATTCAGCGATTGGCGTCGTACTCGCACTTGGTCAAATTAGTGACCCACAAATTCTAAAGCTGTTGATTCGAATTCAAAATGACCTCTTCGATGTGGGGGCCGATCTCTGCACGCCTGTTGTAGATGATCCAAAGATCGAACCGCTGCGCGTTATTGAATCCCAAATTAGCTATCTTGAAGAGCAGATTGATAACTTCAATGAGAGCTTAGAGCCGCTCCGAAGTTTTGTGCTTCCATCAGGATCTCCTGCTTCAGCGCTACTTCACGTGGCAAGAACTGTGGCAAGAAGAGCAGAGCGCAATACTTGGCATGCAATCCATCAATTTGGGGGCGGAGTTAACTCGTTAACTGCAAAGTATTTGAACCGACTCTCAGATCTACTCTTTGTTCTAGCCCGTTACGAAAATAAGTCAGAGGGCGATGTTCTTTGGGTACCCGGGGCTAATCGCTAATTCGATCTAGACTTTGGGTATAGGTATTGCTTGGAATCTTTTCGGCAGTTGATCCAGTTCTGCAATTTGCAGTGTAGGCGCCGATTCCGAGGCCTTCCGCTATTGGCTCATCGCTAATCAGCAGTATCGTCTTAATAGCTTTAGCTTTTGAACCAGCAACTAGAGTAGTTAATGAGCCATATATGACTCGCTCCTCTGAATTATTTGGGTCGATGCCAAGTACATTTGATGTTATCTCCCACCAGTC
>DFDL01000082.1 GCA_002367715.1 Actinobacteria bacterium UBA3028 | reverse complement strand
CTACGTGAAGTAAAGGGAACCCCGGAATTGTTCAAATGGATTGCTACTGAAGGACAAACATATGACTATGGCAGATTCAAGGTTGCTGAAATTCAGGATTCTCCAGGTAAATTTATCGTGATCTTTGAGCATAACTTGGCCGGAGACACCTTAGATGCCGGTGAACTAAAAGGAGCTTTGGCAGCAGTTGGTTTTGTTGCCGATGGCGAAGATGACAATCTTAAGGCACGCTTTGGTGGCAAGACCGTTGAAGACCTTAGGCAGTCATAACAAAGTTATTTGTTAGATGAGCCTAAGTTATGAGATCCGCGAGAGTGCATCAAGCGTAGCTAAAAAGTATGACCATAGTGAATTAACTAAACTTCATATTCTCTATGGTATTCGTCGAAAGTTTCCCGAGCAGTTAAATAAATTGAGTTTGGATGAGATAGAGAAGAGAATCTCAGCTCTTCCGCGAGTACCTTCAAATGTTATGGCAGTTTCAGAGGAAGTTGAAGATCTTCTCGCAAAGATTCAGTATCCCCAACAAGCAGTAGAGCTAGCAACAACACTAGCCATCCAACTCTTGGAAATTGATTTAGGAGATTTGTCTTCAGGGCCAATCCAAGCCAGCTCGGAAACTACTCAGGAAAAGTTATCTTTGAGTGAATCACTAGAACAGCTAAACAAATTAATTGGCCTAAATGAGGTTAAGACTCAAGTTTCCAAGCTAATCAACGTGCACCAAGCCAATGGCATTAGATCTGCCGAGGGGCTTCCCAAGGTCCCAGTCGGTCTTCACTGTGTATTTACTGGAAGTCCGGGAACTGGAAAAACGACGGTTGCCAGATATCTAGCAACAATGTACAACTCAATAGGCTTACTTCCATCGAATAAAGTCTATGAAGTTGACCGTTCAGCTCTGGTAGCAGGATATGTTGGACAAACCGCTTTAAAAGTTCAAGATGCGGTAGAGAGAGCAAAAGGCGGAGTTCTTTTCATCGATGAGGCATATTCACTCTCTGCAGACTCTGGAGCAGGTTTCGGAGATGAAGCAATTTCAACCTTGGTGAAAGCAATGGAGGATCATCGTGAGAACTTGGCAATAATTGTTGCCGGATATAAAGAACCAATGAAGCAGTTCATTGAATCAAATCAAGGTTTGAAGTCAAGATTTCAGAACTATATTCACTTTAATGACTATTCTAGTCAAGAACTGCTTAGTATTTTTGAAGAGCTATGTCACTCACATAAAATGGAGATAGATCAATTGGCAAAAGTAGACTTACTAAAACATATCGAAGCTGCCAAACCTCAGGGTGACCGAGGAAATGCAAGATATATTAGAAACCTCTTTGAGAAGATGTACCTTAATATGTCACACCGAGCTGCTGAAGATGGAAATATTGATCTTCATGAAATCCTCAAATTTGATAGCCGGGATATCCCATCTGTTGAGGTAAGAAAGCAAACAATAGGCTTTGCACCAAAAAAGGATCCAACTTAGTAGAATGAGAACTTTTTCTCTAGCAACATGGTTTTGCTAAAAGAGCAAATGAAAACTATTGAATGCTTTGATTTTGAACCGTGCTTCTACTTCATTTTCCTTTTCTTTCCTTCGTGGAGTATCGCCTCCATAAGCCGAAGCTGTTTCCTTAATCTAGCTATCTCATCCTCAGTTACTTTGCCATCAGAGGTAATATCGTCCACCTCATGAACAATTTCATCTAGTTCTTTTATTTGCCGCTTTTTTTCGCGATTTTCCTCTCGAGCCTCATCCATAGAATTCAAGACAATTCCAATAAGAACATTTAGCACAGTGAAAACAACGACAAAAATATAGGAAAGGAAAAAAGGTAGAGCCCAAGGACTAGTCTCAAGTGCCTCCTCCAAATAAGTTGGAAAGTTTTCAAGCGTTAGAAGTATAAATAGGGAAGTCAGGGCCAAGGTGATATTTCCCCAACTCTCTGGGAGTTGCTCCCCAAATATGTAGACACCTGCCATTCCGTATATGAATAGAGCTAGGAAAATTAGTACTGCAACGCTCAAAAGTGGAGGTAGGCTCCTTACAATAGAGCTAGTTAACACACGAACTTCGGGTAAAAATCTAAAGATACGAACCAGCCGGAATATTCTAAGCAATCGAAGAATAATAGTGTTACCAGAAAATAGCCCAAAGGATAGAACCACTATGCTAAAGTCGAATATATTCCATCCTTGGCGAAAAAAATTCCAAGGTTTCTTCCCATAAGAGACCAGGCGAATCATTAATTCACCCAGATATATAAACAGAGCATAGGTATCTAATTGATTTAAGGTCTCTCTGACACTTGAATCAATATCTGGCATAGTCAAAAGTGCAAGGCAAACTGCATTGACTAAGATTACAAATGCAACTATTAACTCGAATTGAGAGCTATAAACTAATCGAGCTAACCATTTGATTCGATGCTCTTCTAACTCGATTATCTCGCCGTAGGCCATTACAAAATTCTTACTAGTGATTTCTTTTGTTTTAGCCATGACAAAATTTGTCCTTTTTCTGGGACTAAAACCTATTTTGAAGAGTAGTACTCGTTAGATCGCCGCGATAATAAAAGAATTATCGGTGCTGCAGAAAACATCACGTAAAAAACATATTCCCAATTCGATACAGTGACGCGAGTGTAGCCAATAAAAGCTAACAATTTAACGCCTGCCATCGCAAGAACAATGAATCTTGCAACTGGCCTGGGACCTGTTGCAAAGTATATTGCCGCTAACTCAAGACTGGCCCAAATAACTATTATTAGACCTAATTTTTGGCTCAGATTTAAATTCTCTGAATTTACTGATCCGTATATAAAATTGAAGTAAAAACCAGGGACAGAGAGAAAAGTGGTTATGCCTTGAAACAAGGTCGCAAAAGCTGATATTGCGGTTAAAGCGAGCCCAATACTCGCAGAGGTAGGTAATCGATCAAAAAGTCTGGATCCTGAAAATGCGTTTTTTGATCTCACGGGTCATCCCCTCACTTCACTATTAGAATTAAGGTCAAGAATCTGCTCTATCAAACCGTGACCCTCAGAAGCCATAGCCTCAGATTGGGCCAGTAAGTTCGCACCTCTATATTCAGAACATATTTCTCTGTATTCAGCCTCTAATTGCCACATTGCAGATTTGAGAGCCTCTTCTTGAATCCGTAGTTTCTCAGGCGTCATTTTGCTCCGCCCAGGGGTCATAATTTTTTTGTTAAGCCCCTTTAGTTTCCTCTTAATTCTCTTCTCTCGTCGCTTTGCTCGGTCCATTTGGACCTCGATTTCAGCATGATTGAAATAAGACAGAGCCATTGCACTCAAAACAAATGACATTTGAACTACGAAGAATAAAAGGGTTCCAAAGGCTGTCATTGAAAGACCAAATGTAAATGGAGCACTCTGAACAGAATCACTTCGAATTGCAGAAAGCAGTAAGATTACTATTGATATAAATATTGCCAGTATGACCATTCCCCAGATCTGCCATCTAGGCTGTGGGTTACCTCGATCAGCTTGCATTTTTAGAGTCAAACCAATTAGGTGAGCAGAGATAATGCTAAGGAATGAAAAACTGCCTGTAATCAAGATACCTTTGATGCCCTCATCGTTAAGTATCTTCTCGACAGCTGGTAGAGTGACTAAAAACTCACCGATTGAAAGCATCGCGAGAGCAGCCCAATACAATGGCAGTGATACAACTCGAATGCGAGCTGCTTTACTAACTGGATTTTCATTCGGTAAACCTCTTTTCTCTAAATCCAACTTCTCTATCTCTGCTTTTATGGTGGAGCTCTCTGAAATGAGCTGGGCTATCTCGTCCTTTGCCTCTGCAACCCCTACAACGTCTTCCTCTGTTAATGTCACAGACTGACCACGGTAAACGTGTAGCTGATTCTCTAGTTCTTTCACCTTTTTCGAGAACTGGGCGTGCATTTTCTCTAGAAATGGGACTGGTCTGTCTCCCCATAGCTCGTGAGGGTGATTGGCTTTGCCATGTAGTTTTCCTTTCTTGCGAGCCCTACGTAAAGCACTGCTATGGCTTGAGAATATATTCCTCATTTGATATCTCCTTTAATTGTTTCCACTATTACAGGCTTGATCTAAAGAAGTTTGCTGACGATTTTGGAGTCCTACAGCTTTCCAAAAGCCATTCCAGTAAGCATCTAATTTGGATGTGAGTTCAGGATTAAACTTCGTTCCTCCTCCTTGACCAATTACTTCTACTCTTATTTTCACCTTAGAAGAGAAGAGAATTCCACTCTGTGACGCTACGATTTCTCCATTTTTTTGAGCATCCAAAAGGGTTGCACTATTCTTTATCGCATAGAAAGTGTTCCAAGGTCCAGTTTTTGTAATTTTTGGAGAGTTATTAAGCATGTCACTTGCAATAGCAATACATAATTTAGCTTTCTTTCCTTTACTTAGGTCCCTGGCAACAGCTGCGGCGACCCTCACGGCACCGACAACATCAGAGCACCCTCCTTTTTTACACTTAGGGCTTGTTAAGAAGATGGCATCTGCTTTCTTAATGCCATTACTTAGCTTATTAATAATTGTGCAAACTTCCTTCGTAGCTTGAGTTCTTATACTCGGTGTCACGTTATCCATAAAAAGGCCTTGCTTTAGATTCTCTTCAGCACTTTTTTCACACTCTATGCCAGTGGGAGAAATAATGGTCTCATCCTGAATATACTTCTCTACCAATTCTCGATAGACGCCGGAACCACCAAAAAAATCTTTATAGATGTCTCTCATTCGCGCCTCTGTGGGATTGCCACCACCAACTTTATTAATCATAAATGACCAAAGTCGTTCTGTATCTTTGATAGATATTATCTCTATTGGTGTTGAGGAAGAGGAATTAGAATTTATGACCGAGATACTGAGATCTGTCGGTTTCTTGGGAGTTAAACCTTTTCTATTGGGAGCCCCCATTGCGCTGTCTAATCTCTCTAACAATGAATTTCTCAGGAGGCGCCAGAGGTTGATGCTGTCTGAGGAGCCAGAGATATCGAGAAGGTAAATAACTTTCTCTGAGCTAGGAAAGAGACTGTGATTCCTAGCTTCAACCCTTGGAATCCCTGTCAATAAAAGTGAGAGGACGAGAACTAAAAAAAGATGTTGTTTCTTAGCCTTAAGCAAAGGTACGCCTCTCGTTGGAATTAAAGAACTTTATAGTGCGCATCATCATCAGCACAATACCTCCAAGCAACTTTTTTGACCGTAAATGGCAGAGCTGACCTTAAATAGCATGAAAATCGAAGGTGCAGGAGTCGAGCTAGTCGCTTCCTATCTCTTTGAAAAGTCCAAATGCACCAGTAATTTTTATGGTGTTATCTGTGCTCGATCCAGGCACTGCCACTAATTTTTTTGGATTTTTATCTGCACGAAGTTTCCAGGCTAGGAATGTATATAAAAGCAAGGCCTTATGTGCGTTGTTATTACTTGCTGCACTCTTCCTGGATCTCACTCTGTGTTGCCGAAATTATCCCTGCCTTCTTAGCTTCCATCAATTCAAAGACACATGAAATGTAACCGCCACCTGAGTCCTCTGAATCTTCACTGTTTGAACCACAACTAATAAACACAGGGCTTAGAATTAACGTTAGTAATGCCACCGAAACTCTTATTTTCATTGATAAACCGTAACACATTCACTAAACAATTTTAGGTTCTTGGAACAGAATTTGAAATCTTCTTTTAGTACTCCCAGAGACTTGGGTCAGAAGAAATAAATGCCAAAACCAGAATCCCTAATACGAAAGCAAGCCCAATTCCTAATTTCCAACCTGTGCTTATTTTTTGGCTCATCTCATTAAAAGAATGTTGATAATCGAGCGGATGTGTCTCAAGTGTCCAGTTTGCTCCATCCCAATAACGATTACATGGCTTACCATCAGGATCGGGATACCAACCTGGCGGTACTTGAGACATCATCCTAAAAATACTTTCTTGTTTGTAATTTAAGCGCTTGCCTTAGGGGATGCGACTAGGACTCCAATTACGCCAAATACACCGAAGAGAAGTCCGATGAATGTCCAAAGGCCAACATTTAAGTTCTTTTTCTTTGCCTGGCTGTTGCAAATTGCAGCACAAGCAACCCAAGCTAGCAATATAAATATTTCCATTTTTCCTCCTAGTTAACGTTTAAAACTCAAACTAGAGCGGTACGAGAAACATCCCAAGGATAAGCGCAACTGCCAATATTGCAAATAAAACTCTTTCATTTCCATCAATTCCAACTTTTTTCGGTATTGGGGCTGATTTGTTTGGAATTATTGAAAGAGGTCTTGTTTCTTTAGTCCAGGCATTTCCATCCCAATATTTCTCCGCAGGTTTTCCATCTGGATCTGAATACCAACCTGGTGGCACAGAGTGAGTGGACATATCCCTCTCTTTGTTGAGGCCTCGCCTGTTGAGGCGAGTGTTAAAACTATACAGCTGATTCTCTTGATAAGCAGGTAAATCTTGGCTAAAATTTGAAAAGATTTTTAACAGAACTAGGTTATTAATAGAAGATACAGCAGGCTCTAGGCTCACTTCCATGAATCGATCTGATAATCCCTTTATAGCCT
>DFDL01000056.1:3752-4372 GCA_002367715.1 Actinobacteria bacterium UBA3028 | reverse complement strand
AGCGCGTGGGCATGTCCTTGTGAACCGTATCCAATTACTGCAACCTTCTTAGATTGAATAATTGATAGATCGGCATCTTCGTCGTGATATTGGGTTGCCACTTTTATGACCTTCCTCTTCTTGTTAGTTTCCTTCTGGTTGATTTACTTCGGTTACTGCAGTTGTTCGTTATCGGCTAAGCCTATTTTTTATCGCTCATCTTCTGAAATCGAGCCAGGTTTTAACCCCCGAGACATCGCAACTAGGCCTGATTGGATCAGTTCTAGGATGCCAAAAGGCTCTAGAACCCGGAGCAGGGCTGAGATCTTCTCGGTATTTCCGGTGGCCTCGATAGTCACAGCATCTTGGGCAACATCTACAACCTTGGCGCGAAATAGCTGGACCGTCTCTAGGACTTGAGATCTAGTCTTCTCATCCGTTGAAACCTTAACTAGCAAAAGTTCACGTTGTACCGAAATCACTGGGTCTAGCTCGGTAATGCTAATTACGTTAATTAATTTATCTAGCTGCGCAACTACTTGCTCGAGTGCGTGGTCTTCGACATTAATCACGATTGTCATTCTTGAGAAGTTTGGGTTCTCAGTTGGTCCAACAGCAAGTGAATCAATGTTGTAACCGCG
>DFDL01000056.1:3282-3423 GCA_002367715.1 Actinobacteria bacterium UBA3028 | reverse complement strand
ACTAAAACCGAGAGCGTGCGAGTCTTTGAAAATGAAGTTGAAGATGACGGTGCATCTGGATGTGATTGTGTCATTCTAGAGCTCCTGTGAATCCCAGATAGGTGCAAGGGAACGGGCGTTAACAATCTCATCATTTGATGT
>DFDL01000056.1:0-2945 GCA_002367715.1 Actinobacteria bacterium UBA3028 | reverse complement strand
ACTACTGGTCGATCATTGATCTCCATTGCCTGCGCAATTGTCTTATCGACATCATCAGTTGAATCACAAGTTAGACCAACACAGCCCATAGCATCAGCTAACTTTGCAAAATCTGGGATCCGCTTTGAATGAAGTTCGGTATTTGAATACCGCTCGTTGTAGAACAGGGTCTGCCACTGACGGACCATGCCAAGGCTCTCATTATTAATAACAGCAACCTTGATTGGAATATTATTTAACGCACAAGTTACAAGCTCTTGATTTGTCATCTGGAAACAACCATCGCCATCGATCGCCCAGACTGTTGTATCTGGAGCGCCAACTTTTGCACCCATTGCTGCTGGAACTGCGTAGCCCATTGTCCCAAGGCCACCTGAGTTCAACCAAGTTCGTGGCTTCTCGTATGAAATAAATTGTGATGCCCACATCTGGTGCTGGCCAACGCCGGCAACATAAATAGCATCTGGTCCAGAAAGTTTTCCGATGCGCTCAATTACATACTGCGGTGAGACGCTGCCATCTTTTGGATGGTCATACCCCAACGGAAATCTTGTACGCCAACCGTAGGCTTGAGTTAACCAGGCAGAGATATCGGGCTGGTTCTTCTTAAACTCACTCTTTAGCGCTGGGATTAGCGCCTCGATTGTTAACTTTAAATCTCCAATTAGCGCAACATCGGCGCGACGATTCTTACCAATCTCAGCTGGATCGATATCTGCGTGGATTATCTTGGCATTAGGTGCAAATGTTGAGAGCTTGCCAGTTACGCGGTCATCAAAGCGAGCTCCTAGCGTTATTAACAAATCTGCTTTCTGCAGCGCAGTTACAGCTGCAACTGTTCCGTGCATACCAGGCATGCCTAGATGCTGTGGGTGTGAATCTGGAAATGCACCACGCGCCATAAGTGTTGTAACAACTGGTGCTCCTGTGAGCTCAGCAAGTTTCAACAACTCTTTGTGTGCACCAGCTTTTATTGCGCCCCCGCCAATATATAGAACTGGCGCCTTAGATTGGGCGATTAGAGCTGCGGCATCACGAATAGCTTCTGGCGATGCATCTAACTTTGGACTATATCCACCAAGTTCAATATTTTTTGGATAGTTAAATTCAGTCTGCATCTGTAGCGCATCTTTTGCGATATCAACTAGTACTGCGCCAGGTCTTCCAGTACTTGCAATATGAAATGCCTCTGCGATGCTTCGCGCAATATCTTCTGGTTTTGTTACTAAGAATGAGTGCTTAGTTATCGGCATGGTTATTCCGCGAATATCTGCCTCTTGAAATGCATCTGTACCTATCGCACCTGATGCAACTTGTCCGGTGATTGCGACAATTGGAACTGAATCCATCTGGGCATCTGCGATTGGCGTAACTAAGTTTGTGGCACCTGGGCCAGATGTTGCGATGCAGACTCCGGTGCGACCAGTTGCTTGCGCATATCCAGTTGCAGCATGTCCAGCGCCCTGTTCATGTCGAACCAATATGTGGCGGATCTTGCTATCAAAAATTGGATCATATGCCGGCAGAATTGCACCGCCTGGGATACCAAACATGACATCAACGCCAGAGGCTTCTAACGCCTTTACAAGAGCACTTGCCCCCGTCATCTTCGTTGATTCACTCATGTTCATCTCCCTTCTAAACTCGCTCTAATATTTAATTAACCGCTCACTGCAGGGGCGATAAATGCGAAACCCCTCAGTTTCCACTGAGGGGTAGCACACGGACTAGTTATTCACTAGAGCGTGCGCTCACCAATTACCACGACTGAAGTCATGCCTTAATTCTCCCCTGCCATATGGGATTGGTCAACCCATAAGTTAGGTATCTCACTATTTAAAACCCCATTAAAGCGAGCTTTCAAAACGAGGTCGAAGGGCTTAACCGCAGACCGCGCCTTTCGATGCCGAACCCACAACCTTTGAATACTTCGCTAAAACGCCCCGTTTGAATTTATGTGGGAGCGGATTGAAATTTTTGCGGCGTTCTGCCAACTCGGCCTCATCAACCAGAAGATCTAGGGTTCGAGCGATTGTATCGATACGAATTAGATCGCCATCTTTGATAAATGCGATCGGGCCACCATCAACTGCCTCAGGTGCAACATGTCCTACACAAAGCCCAGTGCTGCCCCCGCTGAAGCGACCATCGGTCAGTAGCAAGGTTGTCTTGCCGAGCCCGGCTCCCTTGATTGCGCCTGTGATCATCAACATCTCGCGCATTCCGGGTCCACCTTTTGGACCTTCATATCTAATTACAACAACATCTCCGTCTTTAATGGTTCCATTTTCGAGAGCTTCCATTGCAGCTTGCTCGCGCTCGAAGACTCGAGCCGGACCCTCAAATTTTTCAACACCGACTCCTGCGGTCTTGCAGACTGCGCCTTCTGGTGCAAGTGAGCCGCCAAGTATCGTGATTCCAACCGCAGTAGAGACTGGTGATTTAATTGCATGCAGAACATCTCCATCTGGATCTAACGGAGTGATGTCAGCCAAATTCTCAGCCATTGTCTTTCCGGTAACAGTCAGACAATCACCATGCAGTAATCCGGCATCAAGTAGCGCTCGAAGTACAACTGGAATTCCACCAACACGATCGATATCTGTCATTACATATTTTCCAAATGGCTTTAGATCGCCAAGTAGCGGAACTTTAGATCCAATGCGGTGAAAATCCTCAAGTGTTAAATCAACTTCGGCTTCATTAGCGATAGCCAATAAATGAAGAACAGCATTAGTTGATCCCCCAAGTGCCATGACTACGGTAATTGCATTTTCAAAGGCTTTCTTTGTCAAGATTTGCCTTGTTGTGATGCCCTTGCGAATAAGTTCAACAACCGCTTGGCCTGATTTAACTGCGTAATCATCACGGCGACGATCAACTGCTGCCGGCGATGCAGATCCTGGTAGTGATAATCCAATCGCTTCACCAACGGCTGCCATTGT
>DFDL01000023.1 GCA_002367715.1 Actinobacteria bacterium UBA3028 | reverse complement strand
ATGAATCTCGCCATATGTTTAATAAAGAACGCTTAGCGAAGATGAAGGATGGCGCACTGATAATCAACGTTGCGCGTGGCCCGATTATCGAAACTGATGCGTTAATTGCCGAGTTAAATTCTGGTCGACTCTTTGCCGCTTTGGATGTAACTGATCCGGAACCACTTCCAGCTGGGCATCGACTTTGGAGCGCAAAAAATCTCTTGCTAGTCCCTCATGTTGGTGGAAATTCAACAGCATTTGAACCACGCGCCCGCAGATTAGTTGAATCACAATTAGCACTTTTGGCAGATGGGAAAACCCTAAATAATATTGTCGCAAAGGGATAGGTAAAGTTAAATGAGAATTGATTCGCACCATCACATCTGGGATCTCTCTGTTCGCAATCAGAGCTGGATCTCAGGTGAAGCTATGCAACCGATTCGCAGAAATTTTAATATGACAGACCTACGCGAGGCTATGGCCGGTGCTAACATTGAAAAAACTATCTTGGTGCAAACTGTTACAGATTATGCCGAGACGCCCGAACTCCTTGAACTTGCCACTAAAGATGAGCTCATAGCTGGCGTAGTTGGATGGCTGCAAATAGATGCTCCGGATGCAATTGAGCACTTGCGAGAGTATTTAGATCTACCGGGCGCAGAATATTTAAAAAGTATTAGAGACATCGCACAAGATCATCCGGATTCTAATTACTTGGGAAAGTCTGAAACTATTTCAAATGTGCGCAAGCTTGGTGACTTTGGAATTGCTTATGACTTACTAACTAAGACGCCAGAATTAGCTGGAGCAACTGCACTAGTTAAAGCTTGTCCAGATGTGCAATTTATTATGGATCACATTTCAAAGCCCTATATCGCTAAGGGTGAGATGGAACCTTGGAGAACCTTGATCAGTGATCTTGCAAAGCTGCCAAATGTTGTCTGTAAAGTTTCTGGACTTGTTACTGAAGCAAATTGGTATGGCTGGAAGAGAGAAGATTTTCTCCCGTACATAAATCACTTACTTGAAATTTTCACACCAGATCGATTGATGTTTGGATCTGACTGGCCAGTTGCAACTCTAGGTGGCAGTTACTTAGAGATAGTGAAACTTGCTGAGGACTTAACCTTTGGGCTGAGTCCAAGTGAGAAGGATTCATTTTGGAGTAGGACCGCTACTCATGCCTATAACCTCTGAGATGTCACCCTCTTTGGTAACAATTTGATAACAATGCCCTCTAGTAGCGCCTATCAGGATTCTGGGTATGGACGGGGCACCTCCTTATTTTATAGAGTTCTGGCACAGCGATTCCGCTGCTTTCGAAGGGAAACAAATGAAGAAAGTTCTAACTATCGTTGCTGTCGCATCAGCAATGGCTCTAGTTGCCGGAACAGGCTCAGCTGTTAACGCTGCTGAGAAGACACTAAAGATTGAATTAATTTCAAAGGGTGAGACTCACCAATTCTGGCAAGCGGTTAAAAAGGGTGCTGAAGATCAAGCTAAGTTAATGAATGCTGAAATTCACTTCCAAGGACCTGCTAACGAAACAATGATCGATAAGCAACTAGAAATGCTTGATGCAGCAATTGCACTTAAGCCAGATGCAATCGGTTACGCAGCGCTAGGTACAACAGAATCTGTTTCACACCTAAAGGCTGCAAATACTGCAGGAATTCCTGTTTACATGTTCGATACAGCTGCTAGCTGCCCAGGTGCACTTGGAAAGTCTTCTGACTGCGCACTAGGCGTTGCATACACAGACAGCAAGGCTGCAGGAAAGATGGCTGCTAGAAAGATGGCTGCTCTAGTCGGTGGCAAGGGTAAGGTTTTGGTTGTTGGTCACTCACAGACAAACCAGACTGGTATCGATCGCCGCGATGGTTTCGTTAACCAAATCAAGAAGTACAAGAACATCACTCTTCTAACTGTTCAGTACTCAGAAGGTGGAGATGCTCTAAAGGCACAAGAAATCGTTAGCGCAGCTCTTGTTGCTAACCCAGATCTAAAGGGTATCTATGGAACCAACGAAGGTGTATCAATTGGTGCTGGACAAGCATTCAAGGCAGCTAAGTTGAAGAAGGGTAAAGTTAAGTTGATTGGATTTGACTCAGGCAAGCAACAGATGGCTAACATCAAGTCAGGCCTACAATCAGGTGCAATCACTCAGAGCCCAATGGGTATCGGAGCTAAGACTGTAGAAGCACTGGTTAACTACGTGCGCGATGGTAAAACTCCAAAGCCACTTATTGATACTGGTTTCTACTACTACAATAAGAGGAACATCGCCGATCCAAAGGTCGCCGGTAACCTTTACGAATAATTCGATTAAATCGATTATTTTGTAATAAAGTTAGGCATTATGGCCGGGAGAAATCCTGGCCATAATGCTTTATTATTCGTAAGAGATTTAAGCAGTTCGACTTTAGTATCGGGGGAAGAAATGGCAACAACTCAGCTCCTATCTCTAACTGGAGTAAGCAAGGAGTTCCCTGGCGTTAAAGCCTTAGATAACGTCCATTTTGATTTAAATAGGGGTGAAGTGCATGCCATAGTTGGTGAAAATGGCGCAGGTAAATCGACCCTAATGAAGATTCTCTCTGGAATCTATAAAAAAGATGCCGGAAATATTAATTACCAGGGCAAGCAGGTAAACGTCTCTAGCCCTTTTGAAGCCCAGAAACTTGGCATCAGCATCATTCACCAAGAGTTGAATTTAATGCCTGACTTAACCGTGGCACAGAATATTTTTATCGGGCGTGAGGATCGTCGCAAAGGGCGAGTTTTTCTAAATAACGCTAAGTTAAATAACGCTGCCAGGGAATTGCTTGTTGAACTTGAATTGGCCCTAGATCCAAAAGCGATAGTTGGCGGCCTTACAATTGCAAAACAACAGATGGTTGAGATTGCAAAAGCTGTCTCCTATCGTGGTGAAGTAATTATCATGGATGAGCCAACCTCATCTCTTACGCCTGCCGAAACTGAGTCACTTTTTAAAATTATCCGTACTCTCAAGGCTGCAGGCAAGGGAGTTGTATACATCTCACACCGCCTAGAGGAGTTGAATAAGATCACAGATCGAATTACTGTGTTGCGCGATGGCGAGTATGTAAAAACTTTAAATACTGCCGAAACTTCTATCTCAGAGGTAATCTCACTTATGGTTGGCCGCAAAGTAGATCAAGATCAACGTCCTGATCTGCGCCCACATAACAACGAGATAGTTTTAAGCGTAGAGGGAATTTCAGATCAACATTTACTGCGCGATGTCTCTTTCGACCTCCGTAAGGGCGAAATTTTGGGATTTGCCGGACTCATGGGAGCTGGTCGTACTGAGTTAGCAAGGGCCCTTATCGGTGCTAATCAAAAAACTGCCGGCAAAGTAACTCTGCGCGGTAAAGAAGTCAAGATAAATAACCCCTCGGATGCAGTTAAGGCTGGCATTGGTTATCTTTCTGAAGATCGCAAGAAGTATGGTCTGCTTCTAATTCAGAACGTCACCTTCAACACAATTCTTTCTTCTATCCCGGCCTTTTCAAATAAATTTGGCTTCTTGAAGACCAAACCTGCTGGTGCCTTGGTTAGAGAGGCAATTAAACAACTTTCTATCCGTACTCCCTCTGAGAATCAGTATGTAAAGAATCTCTCTGGTGGAAACCAGCAGAAAGTAGTCATTGCAAAGTGGCTAACGAGAGATTGCGATATATTGATATTTGATGAACCTACTCGAGGTATTGACGTCGGCGCTAAAGATGAAATTTATAAGTTACTAACGAAGCTTGCATCCGAAGGAAAGTCAATCATTATGATTTCTTCAGAGCTACCTGAAATCTTGCGGATGTCTGATCGCATTGCAGTTATGTGTGAAGGAAAATTGACAGGAATAATTGATAATAAAGATGCAGATCAGAATAAAATAATGCAATATGCCACGAAATTCCGCGACTAATTTAATGTTTCAACGAGACAAGGAAAAGGGATAGAAATGTCAAAAGGAAATGCTGCAAATGCTACAGATAATGAGTTAGAGGGCGGAAGCTGGATCTCCTCCTTCGTAAAGCGCGAAATTGGTCGAGTCCTGGCACTAGGTAGCCTCGTTGTAATCTTTATATTCTTTACTATTATGCGCCCTGTCTTCGCTTCATGGCAGAACGTATCTGGTGGAATTCTCATGTCCACCACTGTTATCGGACTCCTTGCCATCGGTACCACCTTTGTAATCATTACTGGAGGAATCGATCTCTCTATTGGTACTGCAACAGCGCTTGTAGCAATTATTGTTGGTAAAACGGTTCAAGGCTTGGGCCTAAATGTTTGGGCTGGAATTCTGGTAGGCCTTATTGTCGGTGGCTTATTTGGAATGATTAACGGCTTATTGATTACGATGCTTAGACTGCCGCCATTTATCGCCACGCTAGCCATGATGAAGGCTGCTCAGGGTCTAGCTCTGATTATCTCCGACATGAAGCCAGTTCTCTTCACTACAGATGTAAAAGGCTGGGATTCGATAGCCACGGGAAATATAATTCCTAAGATTCCAAATGGCGTATTAATTCTCTTTATCGGCGCCATAATTGCGGCAATTATTTTGAATAAGACAGTAATCGGACGATATACCTTTGCAATTGGTTCTAATGAAGCCGCTACCAAGCTCTCTGGAGTAAAGGTCAATAAGTGGCTTATTGCGATTTATGGAATCGGTGGAGTCTATGTTGGAATGGCAGCAGTTGTTCTAACCTCACGACTTGGATCTGCGCGTCCTGACCTAGGTCTTGGATATGAGCTTGAAGCTATTGCAGCAGTAATCATCGGTGGAACTTCACTACTTGGTGGAAAGGGAACAATCAGCGGTACCGTAATTGGTGCCTTGATTATGGCTGTTCTGGTTAATGGACTTCGAATTCTCGAACTTCAACAAGAATGGCAATATGTAATTACGGGAATCGTCATCGTTATTGCAGTATGGGGAGATAACGTTCGCCGTCGCCGCTCAGGTGAAGTTAGTTAGTTAGTTAATCTAAAAGCTAAATAGGTTGTGAATCTCTACTAAGAGGGTCTAGGGGTGGTAAACATGAAGTACAAATCAGTCAAAGG
>DFDL01000011.1:585-9393 GCA_002367715.1 Actinobacteria bacterium UBA3028 | reverse complement strand
CTTCGTTACAAGAACAAGACCGGCTACCGCCGTCGTCAAGGTTTCCGTTCCCAACTTACGCGCGTGAAGATCACCGCGATTACGAAATAAGGCAGGCGAATAAGAAATGGCAAGTAAAAAGGGAGTCTCCTCAACACGTAACGGTCGCGATTCGAATGCGCAGTACCTCGGAATCAAGCGTTATGCAGGACAGATTGTTAAGAGCGGGGAAATCTTGGTTCGCCAACGCGGAACAGTTTTTCACCCAGGCCAGAATGTTGGAATCGGTAAAGATGACACACTCTTTGCACTATCTGCCGGCGAAGTTGCATTTGGCCGCGCTCGCGGACGTAAGGTTGTAAACATCGTTCCCGTAGCTGTAGTCGCCTAACCCGCGGTTAATTTTTTGCGGGCCCGCGACTAGCGGGCCCGCATTTTTATTTCTATTGAAAGGAGAAGTTAAATGGCAACTTTCGTTGATCGCGTAACTCTCCATGCTTCAGCCGGAAGTGGAGGCGATGGTTGTGTCTCTATTCACCGCGAGAAGTTCAAACCACTAGGTGGCCCAGATGGCGGCAATGGTGGACGAGGGGGCGATGTAATCCTGGTTGTTGATCAAGACACAACAACTCTTCTAGATTTTCACCACTCACCACATCGTCGCGGAACAAATGGCTCACTCGGTTATGGCGATTACTGCAACGGCAGAGAGGGCAAAGATTTAATTCTCTCAGTTCCAAATGGAACCGTTGTGAAAGATGCAGCTGGAAGCGTTATTGCAGATTTAATTGGACTTGGAACTCGATTTATTGCAGGGCAAGGCGGTAAAGGCGGACTTGGAAATGCTGGACTCTCATCGTCAAAGCGTCGGGCACCAGGTTTTGCACTTAAAGGTGAACCAGGTGAGGAGCGCACGTTAATACTTGAACTTAAGAGCGTTGCAGATATCGGATTAATCGGATTTCCTTCAGCTGGAAAATCTTCACTAATTGCATCAATCTCTTCGGCTAAACCAAAGATTGCCGATTATCCATTTACGACGCTAGCGCCAAACTTAGGTGTAGTTCAAGCAGGCGATACCCGCTTTACAGTTGCAGATGTTCCAGGGTTGATTCCAGGTGCATCAGAAGGTAAAGGTCTGGGCTTAGAATTTTTGCGCCACGTCGAACGCTGCGCCGCACTTGTACATGTACTTGATTGTGGAACGCTGGAGACCGATCGTGATCCTGTCAAAGACTTCGACATTATCGAAGAAGAACTTTCGCATTATGGTGGTCTCTCTGAGCGACCACGTCTGATTGCTTTAAATAAAGTTGATCTTCCAGATGGAAAAGCTATGGCAGATATGGTCCAACCAATTTTGGAGGAGCGCGGATATCAGGTCTACCAAATTTCTGCAGCTTCACACATTGGGCTGACGGAATTAAATTACGCAATGGCGCGCATTATTCAAGAGGCGCGCAGAGCTGAAGCTCTAGTTGAAAAAGCACGAATTGTCCTTAGACCAGTTGCAGTTGGCAACACCGGCTTTACGGTAACGGCAAATAAGGATGGATCATTTACCGTGCTTGGCGATAAGCCAGTTCGCTGGGTTAAGCAGACAGATTTTGGAAATACAGAGGCAATTGGATACCTTGCGGATCGTCTTGCAACACTAGGTGTTGAGAAAGAGTTATTCAAGAAGGGCGCAAAGGCAAAGGATGAAGTTCGAATTGGCGAGGGCGATAGCGCAGTAATCTTTGATTGGGAACCTTCGATTGAAGCTGGCGCAGAACTTTTGGCTGGACCACGCGGTGGTGATCTTCGCTTAGAGTCACCTTGGGCAGGCAGATATGTTGAAGATGCAGTGGATGATCAATTGAGTGATGACGAGATTGCAATGCAGTGGGAGTACAACACTGTAAACCCAAATGATCCACGCGTAGTTGTTGAAAGTGCTACCGAGGAGAGCTAATGAGCGCGAAGCGAATTGTCGTAAAGATTGGCTCATCAACTCTTACCGGTGATGCCGGAACATCGCTAAATGAAAGCGCTGTTGCAAAGCTAGTAGATGTTGTCGCTGGGCTAAAAAAGCAGGGCGATGAAGTTATCGTTGTAACTTCAGCAGCAATCTCCGCTGGAATGGCGCCCCTTGGTTTAACTTCTCGTCCAACAGATCTTGCAACACAACAGGCATCAGCTTCAGTAGGCCAGGGACTTCTAATTGCTAAGTACAGCCAAGAGTTCACTCGTCATAATATTGTCTCTTCACAAGTGCTTGTAACCGGAGATGATCTATCTCGTGAGATGCATAAAGAGAACGCAAAGCGAACCTTGCTTCGACTACTAGAACTTGGAGTAGTTCCAATTATTAATGAGAACGATTCGGTAGGAACCGAGGAAATTCGACTTGGCGATAATGATCGACTAGCCGCACTTGTCCTTCAGCTTATGGAGGCTGATTTACTTGTCCTAGTCTCTGATATCGACGCTCTTTATGATGCCCCACCATCAGCGCCGGGAGCTAATCGAATCGCTAAGGTAAGTAACTTTGAAGTGCTAAAAGATATCGATATTAGTGGAGTTGGTAAGTCCGGAGTCGGCAGTGGGGGAATGGTTACAAAGATTCAGGCCGCAGAGATTGCTGTCGAAAACGGCGCAAGTATGTTGCTAACTAATCTTGATAATCTACAAGCGGCCCTATCTGGAAGTGATGTAGGAACGCTATTTACCGCTAACTAAGTTTCTCTGATATTTCTCGGAGAACTTTTGAAGTTGGAACCGTTTCATCTTGACCAGTTGGGTTATCTGAAAGTTTTACAATTACCGTTCGCGTTGTGGGATTCATAAAGATGAATTGTCCATGCAACCCTTCGGCCTGGTAGATGCCAGGGAATGGATGCCAGACAAATGCACTATAACCCCAGCCATGATCTAGCGTGGTAACTGGTGTTGTCATTCTCGCCAACCAATTTGCATCAATAACTTGCTTGGCACCAGCTTGACCACCATTTAACATCGCAAGTCCTACTCGGGCATAATCCCGAGCTGTTGCGTTGAAGCAGCAGAAAGTCTTCTCAGTTCCACCAACTCGATCTACATTCCAAGTCGCTGGATATTTTGCCCCGATTGGTTTCCAGACATTTTCACTAAAGTACTCTGCAACAGTTCTTCCAGTAATGGCTTTGATAATCATGCCAATCATCTGGGTATCAACGCTCCGGTACTCTGATTTAGAGCCAGGCTCAAAGGCCATCTTCCGATTATGTTTTAAGAACCAGTCGACATCTGTCGTTGCATACATCTGGGCAATCGCAACGCCCCAACCTGCAGGGCCAGTTGGATAATTATCAGATACTCCTACACCGCTCTGCATATCGAGAAGTGATTGAACGGTTACGCGGTCAAATGAGGTTCCAGTCTTTAATCCAGGGAAGTATTTAATAAATTTATCGCTCTCTTTTAATTTACCTTGAGCAATCAATTGACCAGCAATTATTGAAGTCATGGTTTTTGCAACCGAGTATGAAGGTAGCTGAGAGGACTCGCTAAATCCTTCGTTGTAGTACTCGTATGTGATTACGCCATTTCGTACAACCAAGAGCGCATTTGTATTGGTGCGATCTAGAAAGTCTTGCCACTTAATCTGCTTGCCCTTCCAGGCGACAGTCTCTGGCCTCGCACCACCACTTGTAGGCCAATCAATTGGATTAATAGCTGGATCTATTGTGTGCCAAGGCATGAGGGTTGGAGTTTTTGAAGCGGGCGCTAATCCGAGTTTGATTGCAGCTATTGGGTTTGGGTAGTGGATAAATTTTGTGAATCCGGCCAGAGCCACCCCGAGGACAACGACAATTATTAATGTATTTCGAAGCCCTCTAAATAAACGTCTCATGAGATAAGGATATGAGGCTCTAGGCTATGGGCATGGATGCCACTGCGGTTGTCGCCGAACTTGCTGATAAGGCACGACTTGCTGCACGCACATTGATTGCTGCAACTAACAAGGATCGCACCGAAGTGCTCAATCGAATTGCCGAAGAATTGCAATCAAGTGAGATTGAAATATTGGCGGCAAATAGCGAGGATATGGCTAGAGCTAAAGAAGAGGCAATGGCTGAATCGATGCAGGATCGACTTCTACTAACTTCTTCCCGAATTTCAGATATGGCAGCCGGCGCAATTCAAGTATCTAAGCTTGAGAGTCCGCTCGGGAAAACACTTCGAGAGAACACACTTCCTAATGGGCTTCACCTAAAACAGATTTCAGTTCCATTTGGCGTTGTAGGAATGGTCTATGAAGCTAGACCAAATGTGACAGTAGATGCAGCAATTATTCTCTTGATGTCAGGAAATGCCGCGCTACTTCGTGGATCATCTAGCGCTGCCAAGAGCAATGAAGTATTAGTAAAAGTAATGCGTCGGGCGTTAGCAAAGACAGATATTTCACCAGATGTAATTCAACTTGTGCCATCCGATGATCGTTCTAGCGTTACAGCGCTATTACATGCTCGCGGCAAGGTAGATCTAGTGATTCCAAGAGGTAGTGCAGCGCTAATTCGGACTGTTGTTGATGGCTCGACTGTGCCAACAATCGAAACTGGCGCAGGTGTCTGTCATGTTTATATAGATGTTGAAGCTGATCTAGAGAAGGCGCTACCAATTCTTTTGAATTCTAAGACGCATCGTCCAAGTGTCTGTAATGCCGCCGAGACCTTACTTGTTCACGAGGCTGTTGCGGCAAAGTTTCTACCAATAGCCTTGGCTGCACTTAGAGATGCCAAAGTTAAATTAAATGTAGATGAAGAAGTTGCAAAAATTGCTGGTGCCAATCAAATCACAGTAAATCTGGCCAGCGAGGCTAATTGGTCAACTGAATATAACTCACTTGAAATAAATGTTGCGATAGTTCCAAACCTTCTTGCAGCCTCAGATCACATTGCTAAATATGGAACGAAACATACCGAGGCAATAGTTACGCAATCGCAGGAGAACGCGGCAAAATTCATAGCTCTAAGCGACTGCGCCGCCGTTATGGTCAATACTTCTACTAGATTTACTGATGGTGAGCAGATGGGATTTGGGGCAGAGATTGGGATCTCAAATCAGAAGCTCCATGCCCGTGGCCCAATGGGCCTTGAGCAGATGACGACCACAACTTGGATAGTTACTGGTTCGGGGCAGATTCGCGCATAATTTCAATTTTCTGGGATTTTATTTCGATTTATAGGCAGGTACCGGCTCGCGATAAGGTTGGAGTATGGCCGCAATTTCTCGCGATGATGTCGCGCATCTAGCAAAGCTCGCAAGAATTGAGATGCTCCCAGAAGAGCTAGATCACTTAGCGACCGAGCTAGGTCAAATCTTGGGCGCAGTTGCAAGAGTGCAAGAAGTTGCAACTTCAAATATTGCCCCAACATCACACCCATTGTCGATGTCTAATGTCTTTCGAGATGATGTTGTGAAGCCAAGTCTTACAAATGAAGAGGCGCTATCTGGAGCTCCTGCCAAAGTAGATGATCGCTTCAAAGTTCCACAAATTCTCGGTGAAGAATGAGCAGTATTCATTTAACCGCCGCCGAAATGGCGAGCGCACTATCAAAAGGTGAAGTCTCATCTGTTGAGTTGACTAAAGAGCACTTAGATCGAATCGCCTTAGTTGATGGAAAAATCAATGCATTTTTATATGTAGACAGCGAAGGCGCTCTCACACAAGCAGAGGCAATTGATAAAAAACGCGCGAAGGGCGGAGAACTCTCGCCATTAGCCGGCATACCAATCGCCGTAAAAGATATCTTGGCGCAGAAAGGTATTCCTACTACTGCAGGATCAAAGATTCTTGAGGGCTGGCGTCCGCCTTATGATGCAACAGTTATCTCAAAACTAAAAGCTGCAGGTGTTGTAATTCTTGGCAAGACAAATATGGATGAATTCGCAATGGGCTCATCAACCGAAAATTCTGCTTATGGAACAACACAGAACCCATGGGATTTAAGTAGAACCCCTGGTGGTTCAAGCGGTGGATCTGCAGCCGCAGTTGCAGCATTTGAAGCACCACTTGCCATCGGCACTGACACTGGTGGATCGATCCGCCAACCTGCAGCGCTTACTGGAATTGTTGGCGTTAAACCTACTTACGGCGGCGTCTCTCGCTATGGCGTAATCGCTTACTCATCGAGCCTTGATCAGGTTGGACCATTTGGCAGAACTGTTCTAGATACTGCGCTACTTCACGAAGCGATTGCTGGACATGATGAACGCGATTCAACAAGTATCAATGCTCCGGTCCCACAAGTTGTTGCTGCAGCAAAACGCCTTGATGTTAAAGGAATGAAAATCGGAGTCATCAAAGAGCTAAGCGGATCTGGATTTCAAGCTGGAGTTAGTGCGCGAATAGCAGAGTCCTTAGAGCTGCTAGTTGCAGCTGGGGCAGAAATTGTTGAAGTCTCCTGCCCTAATTTTGAATATGCACTTGCAGCTTATTATTTGATTGCGCCATCTGAAGCCTCTTCAAACTTAGCTCGATTTGATTCAATGCGTTATGGTATTCGAATCGGCGATGATGGATCTCGGGGCGCCGAAGAAGTTATGAGTGCTACTCGAGAAGCTGGCTTTGGAAAAGAAGTTAAGCGACGAATTATTCTTGGAACATATGCCCTCTCCTCAGGTTATTACGATGCTTACTATGGTTCGGCGCAGAAAGTTCGAACCCTGGTCAAGCAGGATTTTGAGAAGGCATTTGCCAAAGTCGATGTTCTAGTCTCACCAGTAACCCCGACAACTGCTTTTAAGATCGGCGAGAAGAGCAGCGATCCAGTTGCAATGTACTTAAGTGATATCGCAACAATTCCAGTAAATATGGCTGGTATTGGTGGAATGAGTCTGCCAGTTGGCCTGGCCGAAGAAGATGGCCTGCCAGTTGGGTTACAGATTATGGCCCCACTTATGCAAGATGATCGTTTCTATCGCGTTGGCGCAACCCTTGAAGCGGCGCTACTCGCAAAATGGGGTAAGCCAATTCTCTCTAACGCTCCAGATTTGGCGGCGCAGAAATGACACTTGATTACCAGGCGGCAACCGAAAAATATGAACCAACTCTCGGACTTGAAGTACACGTTGAATTAAATACAAATTCCAAGATGTTCTGTTCATGTGCAACAGAGTTTGGCGCAGAGCCAAATACCCAGACTTGTCCAGTCTGTTTGGGGCTACCCGGAGCGCTACCTGTAGTAAATGGTAAAGCAATTGAGAGCACCATTTTGATTGGGTTAGCACTTAATTGTTCGATTGCGCCATATAGTCGATTTGCACGTAAGAATTACTTCTATCCAGATATGCCAAAGAATTTTCAGACCTCGCAATATGACGAGCCAATCTGTGTTGATGGATATTTAGATGTAGAAATTACCACCGAAGAGGGTACAAAAGTTTTCCGCGTTGAAATCGAACGCGTTCATATGGAAGAGGACACCGGAAAATCACTTCATGTTGGTGGCTCCACTGGTCGAATTCATGGCGCCGAATACTCACTGCTTGACTATAACCGCGCTGGTATTCCGCTGGTTGAAATAGTTACCAAGATAATTCCAGGTACCGGAAAATATGCGCCACAAGTCGCGCGTGCGTATGTAACCCAACTTCGTGACATCCTTCGCTCACTTGGCGTAAGTGATGTGAAGATGGAGCAAGGCTCACTTCGTTGCGATGCCAACGTTTCTCTTGCACCAATTGGCAGCGGCAAACTAGGAACTCGAAGTGAGACTAAGAATGTAAATTCATTGCGCTCGGTTGAAAGAGCGCTAACTGGTGAGATAGAACGTCAAGCTAATCGCCTTGAAGCAGGGGAGCGAATAATTCAAGAGACGCGCCACTTCCTAGAAGAGAGTGGACTTACGCGCCCAGGTCGCTCAAAAGAGCAGGCCGAGGATTACCGTTATTTCCCAGAACCAGATTTAGTTCCAGTTACGCCAGATGCAAAGTGGATTGAAGAGTTGCGAGCAAAGTTGCCAGAAAATCCTGCAGATCGCCGCAAGCGCTTGCAGGCTGAGTGGGGCGTACCAGATTCAGAGATGGGCTCTCTGGTAAATGCTGAGTTAGTAGATGTTGTCGAAGAGACAATCAAACTTGGCGCAGAGCCAACTCGCGCCCGAACTTGGTGGCTAGGAGAAATTTCAAGAGTTGCTAATGAGCGAGAAGTTGCACCAACATCTCTTATCTCTACTCGTTCTGTAGCAGAGATTATCTCCTTAATTACAAGCGGTGAGCTAACTGACAAATTAGCGAGACAGGTTGTCGAGGGCGTTATAAATGGTGAGGGTTCACCGAAAGATGTAATCGAAAAGCGTGGCTTAAAAGTAGTCTCCGATGGCTCGGCTCTAATGGCTGCAATCGAAGCTGCAATTAGCGCACAACCAGATACCGCTGAGAGAGTTAGAGGCGGCAATATTCCAGCAGCTGGCGCACTAATTGGCGCAGTCATGAAAGCTACGGGCGGCGCAGCTGATGCCGCAAAGGTTCGCGAGCTATTATTAAAACACCTCGGCCAAGGATAGGAAGTTAAATGAGTAACTCGATGAAGCCCCGTTCTGGATTAGTAACAGATGGAATAGAGCGAGCACCAGCACGCGGAATGTTGCGCGCGGTTGGAATGCAAGATGAAGATTTCGCAAAACCACAGATTGGAATTGCCTCATCGTGGAATGAGATTACCCCCTGTAATCTCTCGCTAGATCGCCTGGCAAAGGCATCGAAAAAAGGTGTCATAGACGCTGGTGGTTTTCCAATGCAATTTGGAACTATCTCGGTATCAGATGGAATTTCGATGGGCCATGAGGGAATGCACTTCTCACT
>DFDL01000011.1:0-275 GCA_002367715.1 Actinobacteria bacterium UBA3028 | reverse complement strand
GATGGCATGGTTACTTTTGCTGGTTGCGATAAATCTCTTCCAGGAATGATGATGGCAGCAGCTCGAATCGATGTGGCATCAGTATTTGTTTATGCCGGAACAACTCTGGCGGGTTCGGTCGATGGAAAAGATGTAACAATCATCGATGCCTTTGAAGCTGTTGGTGCTTGTGCGAAAGGGCTAATCTCAAAAGAGCAAGTAGATAAAATTGAACGAGCAATCTGCCCTGGCGAAGGTGCCTGTGGCGGAATGTATACCGCAAACACAATGGCAGC
>DFDL01000015.1:13037-17942 GCA_002367715.1 Actinobacteria bacterium UBA3028 | reverse complement strand
TCAGTAGCGGAAGCGCCGTATTTGGTAATGATTTCTTTTTTAACTGATGGTTGTAACGCCATTTGGTACTCCCTTTACTTTCACGAGGGCCTCGGTGTGAATCACGAAGGCTCGATTGCTCGCTTGTTGTGGGGCAAGGCTACCAGCGCCAATACATCTAAAGAAATCGAGCAGATTTCCGCTGACAATCAAGCTAATTTGGGCGGATAAATCCAGTCAATTTAGCGCTCTGATCGCAATCTGCCTTCATCTGAATCAACAAGGCTTCGAGTGAATCGAATTTCAGCGTATCTCGAAGTCGCCAGCCAAATTCTATAATTGCACTCTTGTCATAAAGTTCTAAATCTTTCTCATCTAGTGCATATGCCTCAACTTGACGATTGCGATCACCTGGAAATGTTGGGTTGGTTCCAATTGAAATTGCTGCAGCCCATCTCATTCCCTCTACAGTTAACCAACCTGCATAAACTCCATCTGCAGGAACACAAGCTAGTGGATCTAGTCCGATATTTGCAGTTGGATAACCAATTTTACGCCCACGCTTCTCACCATGCACAACTGGTCCAACAAGGTAATGATTTCGAGTTAACAGTTCACTTGCTCGCTCAACATCACCATCAAAGATCAATCCGCGAATCCGGGAGGAAGAGATTGGATTTCCGCGATTTTCTGAGAGTTTAACAATTGTGGTTTCGAAATTATTAACGCTCTCCTTCAAATACTTGGCTGTTCCTTCTGCTTTATGGCCAAAGGTAAAGTTCTCTCCCACCACTACGTGAGATGCGCCAAGTTGTTTTACTAATATCTCAGCTATAAATTGATCTGGAGATAGCCCTGCAAATTCTCGATTGAAATCAATAACGACAACTTCATTTGCGCCATGAGCCTTTAGCTGCTCTATCCGATCTTTCAGTGGCAGCAATTGCATGGGGGTTCGCTCTGGGGCAAGGATTGATGTGGGGTGTGGATAGAAGGTAAGAGCAATCACCTTTCCGTATTTGGCAGCGCTCTTCAAAAGTTCCTGATGCCCGGCATGTACGCCGTCGAAGATTCCGATTAGAACGCAATTTCCTGAGGTATTCACTTGATTATTCTTTCACGCTTACAAGAGTTGGTGTGGCAACGTTTCGCCCAGCTAGTTCTTTATCTAATAGCAGCGCAACGAACTCTCCGCTTGCATCAAGCGCCGCTACTGGCCCTGAGATTTCACTTGGCGATATAGCCCTACCAAATGAGACCTCGTTCTGGTCGGCAAAATCAATCGTGCGTACTGGTAATATTTTAGAGATTCCCTCAGCCACTGTGATTAATTCAGCTTCTTCAAGTGAAGTACATTGTGAAATATCAAAGGGTGAAACTAAGGTACGGCGTAGCTCTGTTAGATGCCCACCAACTTCTAGAAGCTGGCCAAGATCTCGGGCTATTGCCCGGATATAAGTCCCGGCGCTACAAGTAATAACTACTTGGATATCTTTAAATTCAGATTCTGTAGTGATGCCAATAATTTTGATATCCGAAATCAGCACCTCTCTAGCTGGAATATCTACTTCTTCACCAGCACGCACTCGCTCATGCGCCCGCTTTCCGTCAATTTTAATTGCTGATACTGAGCTTGGTTTCTGTTGAATTTTTCCGACAAATTTTGCGAGACATTCTCTAATCTGCTCATCGCTAATCGTCAGGGCGCTCTTTGTTTCGATTACTTCGCCTTCGCGATCATCTGTGTGCGTGCTCTGACCAAGTCGAATTACCGCTTCGTATTGCTTCTGGCCATCTGTTACAAATTGTAAAAGTCTAGTTGCGCTGCCAACTCCTAAAACTAATACTCCAGTTGCCATAGGATCTAAGGTTCCAGCATGACCAACTCGTTTGGTATTAAATTTTTTTCGAGCCTTTGCGACCACATCGTGGCTAGTCATTCCGGCAGGCTTATCAATTAAGGCGAAGCCGTGCATATTTTGGGATCTGCCTTAACTATTCTTCAGCGCGCTTATAAGGGTCAGCATCGCCTGCAGGTTTAGCGCCTTCTCTGACTTTGGCAAGCTCGGCATCTTTTCGTGCAACTTCAAAGAGCAAATCATTCATCGCAGTGGCGCTCTCCTGCAATCCATCTTGAAAGAATTCAAGAGATGGCGTTATGCGAAGTCCAAGAGTTCGGCCAACTTCAGTACGCAACATTCCACGAGCCGAATTTAGCGCTATCGCAGTCGCACTGCGCTCCGCCTCATCCCCAAGTACGGTATAAAAAATCGAGGCTTGTTGTAGGTCGCCAGTTACTCGAACATCGGTCAGAGTTATGAAGCCGAGTCTGGGATCTTTTACCCGAGACTCAAGTGCTTGTGCAACTATCTCTTTAATTCGGTCGGCGACCTTTAACGCACGATTTGATGGCATCTCTTATGCCCGCTTCTTCTCACGTATCTCGTAGGTCTGAATGATGTCGCCAACTTGAATATCTTTAAATGCTCCAAGTCCAATACCGCACTCATAACCATCTTTTACTTCAGTTGCATCATCTTTAAAGCGACGCAACGAATCCACTGTTAGGCCTTCGCCAACTAGGACGCTATTTCTAAGCGTTCTGGCCTTTGCATTTCGCTTAATGGTTCCATCCTGAACCAAGCAACCGGAGATATTTCCAAACTTACTTGATTTGAAGATATCGCGGACTTCAGCGTTTCCAAGAATAACCTCTTCAAACTCTGGCTTGAGCAAGCCCTTTAGAGATGCTTCAATCTCTTCGATTGCATTGTAGATAACAGTGTAGAAACGGATCTCTACGCCTTCTACTTCAGCAAATATCGCGGTCTGTGGTTCTGGCTTAACATTAAATCCGATAATTACTGCTGTAGATGCAGAGGCAAGAGTTACATCTCCCTTTGTGATAGCTCCAACTCCGCGGTGAATTACGCGTAAGTCAACATCACTTCCAACATCTAGTTGTAACAATGCATCTTCGAGCGCTTCAACTGAACCAGATACATCACCCTTAAGAATAAGGTTGAGGGTACTGATCTTTGATTGCTCCATAAAGTCTTCGAGTGAGACCTTCTTGCGAGTCTTGGCAAGTAGGGCATTTCGCATTGCAAGTTGACGCTTCTCTGCAATCTGACGGGCAGTTCGGTCATCTTCAGCAACGATAAATGAATCACCAGCACCTGGGACTGAGGTAAAGCCGAGTACCTGTACTGGCCTTGATGGACCAGCTTGAGTTACTGCATCGCCATTCTCATCTAGCATCGCACGAACGCGGCCAAATGCGCCACCCGCGACGATTGAATCTCCTATATTTAGCGTTCCGCGTTGTACTAGAACTGTTGCAACTGGACCACGGCCCTTATCGAGATTAGCTTCGATCGCAACACCACGAGCCACATCATCTGCAACTGCGCGCAGATCAATGGTGGCATCTGCGGTGAGAAGAATTGCATCAATGAGGTCATCGATTCCTTCACCTGATTTAGCAGAAACATTGATAAACATCGCTGTTCCGCCGTACTCCTCCGCAATTAAGTTGTACTCAGTTAATTGCTGGCGAATTTTATCTGGGTTCGCACCCTCTTTATCAACCTTGTTAACAGCGACAACAATTGGTACATCTGCAGCTTGGGCGTGGTTTAGAGCTTCAATAGTCTGAGGCATAACTCCATCATCTGCCGCCACAACTAGTACTGCAATATCCGTGACCTTTGCACCGCGAGCACGCATTGCGGTAAATGCTTCGTGGCCTGGTGTATCGATAAAGGTAATTGCTCGATTCTGACCTTCATGATCATGATGGATCTGATATGCACCAATATGCTGGGTGATTCCACCAGCTTCACCGCGACCAACTTCGGTTTTACGGACGGCATCTAGCAAACTAGTTTTACCATGATCAACGTGGCCCATAACTGTAACAATTGGCGAGCGCACAACTAAGTCAGCTTCATCAATATCTGCTAGCTCTTGTTCGAGATTGATATCAAATTGCTCAAGTAGCTCACGATCTTCATCTTCTGGGCTAACAACTTGAATAACATAACCAAGTTCGGCGCCAAGTAGCATGAAAGTATCTTCATTAACTGATTGTGTTGCAGTTACCATCTCACCTAGGTGAAAGAGCGCTGAAACCAGAGCAGCTGGATCGCCGCCGATTTTCTCAGCGAAATCCATAAGCGTTGCGCCTCGGCGAAGTCGGATCGCTGATTTTCCATCACCATGTGGAATAACTGCGCCACCAAGTGAAGGCGCTGCCATATTGTCAAACTCTTCGCGTAGCGCTTTCTTACTCTTATGTGCCTTACGAGATTTTCCACCTTGTTTTCCAAAGGCGCCAGCAGTTCCGCCACGTTGATGGCGTCCACCACCCTTGCCACCTGGACCACCAAATGATGGAGCTCCGCCAGCATTTGTATTTGGCGTGCGATACGGCGAATTATTAGTTGGCGCACCAGCTGGTGAACCAGCTTGCCCGGGACGTGCACTGTTTGGCGCACCAGTCGGCGGTCTTCCCTGTTGCGGCCTCGCAGCAAAACCTGGGCGTACCGAACCTGGGCGTGCACCGGACATTGGTGGACGTTCACCGGGACGCAATGGTCTCTGTGCTGGTGGTCTTGGCATTGCATTTGTGCCGGAACCAAATGGATTATTTCCTGCTCTTGGTGGACGCGGCATAGCTGGCGTACCAGAACCAAATGGATTATTTCCTGCTCTTGGTGGACGCGCAGCACCTGGAGTTTCAGATGTAGCTTGTGGTGTTGAACTAGTTGGATTAGCTGGAGTAACAGGAGTAACAGGTGGCACTGATTTCTCTGACGTAGCTGAAATCTCACTCTGAGCTTTTGAAAGTTGTTCGCGAGTGTCGTCTGGGAGCGCTGCAAGCGCAGCTTCAATCTCCTCGGCTGTCGGAACAGCTGCCTTCTT
>DFDL01000015.1:0-12792 GCA_002367715.1 Actinobacteria bacterium UBA3028 | reverse complement strand
TTCTTTGCGGCTGCCTTCTTTGCTGGCTTCGGAGCTGCCTCAGCGGCTTTTAGTTCTGGAAATTTATCCATCAACTTGCGCACGACTGGTGCTTCAACAGTTGATGATGCAGAGCGGACGAACTCGCCGACTTCTTGTAACTTTGCGAGGAGCTCTTTGCTCTCTAAACCTAACTCTTTTGCTAATTCGTAAACGCGGACCTTTGCCACAGTTGCCTTCCTGTCTTGGCCCCACGTCTTAATTGGAGCCTAAATTAATGCCTTAATCATGAGCGCGCGGTGCTCATGGTTACTTGTTTTCCCAATTTGGGTCTGTCTTGCTCGACATAGCTTTCGCTCCTTATGTTTTTACAATTAATTTTCTAAATATTTCTCCAACAAATCTATAGAGAGATTTTCATCTGTCCTAAAGGCCCGCTGGAACGATCTACGATCCTTTGCAACATCGAAACAAGTTCGATGTAACCAAGCACCTCGACCAAACTTTTCTCTATCTTCATCAGGAAGGACCTGATTTCCGATGCGAACTATCCGAAGAAGTTCACTGAAGTTCTCTCGCTTGCGACAAGCTATGCAGCTCCGAATCGGAATCGGCATCTCTTATCCCTCGCATTTTTAAACTATCAGGGGGCAACCTTACCTGCGAATCAGCTTTGTTCACAATTACCCAATTTATGCGGGAAACTCACCCCGGTTAGCCGCCTCTTGAATATCTTCAACCTCAGCATCGGGCTCGATGGCCTTAGGCTTTTCAATTCGCTCAACTGGATTATCTGGATGAATATCGATTCGCCATCCTGTCAGACGAGCAGCTAGTCGAGCATTCTGACCATCTTTACCAATAGCTAATGAGAGCTGATAATCCGGAACAACTACCTTTGCGGATTTACTCTCGAGGTCAACAACTTCACAGCTTGAAACTTTTGCTGGGGCTAGTGCATTGGCGACATAAACTGCTGGATTCTCTGAATAATCAACGATATCTATCTTCTCGCCATTTAATTCATCCATCACTGCTTTTGCGCGCGCACCCATTGGGCCAATCAATGCACCTTTTGGACTTACTCCTACGCGATGTGATCGGACTGAGACCTTGCTCCGAAAACCAGCCTCACGAGATACTCCAACAATTTCAACAACGCGATCCTTTAACTCTGGAACTTCAAGAGTAAATAACGCCTTAACAAGGAGTGGGTGTGTTCTAGATAGCGTTACTTCGGGACCCTTGAGTCCCTGCTTCACATCAACGACAAAACATTTTATGCGCTGGCCATGGATATAACTTTCAGTTGGAACTTGCTCATTTGGTGGAATCTTTCCTTCTACGCGTCCTAGATCTACATAGACCAGAGTCGCATCGCGCCCTTGTTGAATAACACCAGATATCACATCGCCAACACTTGCTTGGAACTCTTCTACTACATCTGCATCCTTTGCTGCCCGCATCCGTTGTTTTATCTCTTTGCGCGTCAGAGACTTGATTATCTGCTCAAATCCTTCGGGCATGTGGGTAATTGTCTCCGTATAGATTCCTTCGTTATTAAATTGCGGAACATGAATAAGAATCTCACCACTTACTCGGTTCAATACCGCGCGACCCTGAGGCTTTGCATCTTCAAGTGCAATATATGCTTCTGTAACCGCATTTTCAATCGCGCTAATCATCTTCTCTAGCGGAATCTCTTTCTCAATAGTTAGCGTAATTAACGCATCGACATCGACGCTCATTTAAATTCAATCTCTAGCGTTGCCCGCTTGATATCTTCAAAGGAGAGAACCTCTGATCCAACTGTTGCAGTACCTTCAGTAACTTCGACTATTCGTCCCTCAATTAGCGTGCCACTTGACATCGTAATTTTTACTAGGCGATTTAGATTCCTGCGCCAATGTCTAGGTTTAGTTAGCGGGCGATCTAGCCCCGGTGAGGTAACTTCTAGGGTAAATGGCGTATCTCCCAGCGCTGGTAGCGCTTCGATAATTTCCGAGATTGCCTTTGTTACCGCAGTTACTTGATCTAAATTTAAATGTGATTCACTATCAACAATTACGGTTAAAATCTTAACTTTTCCTGCGCTAGTGATTGTTAACTCTTCTAAATAATTTCCGGTTGCTTCGATAGCTGGCCTGATTGCAGCGCTTATCTCCTCATTTAATGGCATCTTTACCTGCTCTTTCCAATATTAAGTTTTAGTTAGCCAGCCAATCATAACCCACTTTGGCAATGAGAATTGTTACTACAAATAGAAATACTTTGCGGACCAAGGGCGAGCCTCCGCTAATTGCGACTCTGGAGCCGATTATTGCACCGCATACATTTGCAAGAGCTAGGGCCAAGCCAAGTTGCCACCAGATATTGCCGGTCAGCTGAAAAGTAATTATCGCTCCCAAATTCGTAGCCACATTGACTATCTTGGCAGTTGCTGAAGCCTTGAGAAAGGCATATCCGACTAGTCCAACAAGCAGGAAGACTAAAAAGCTGCCAGTGCCAGGACCAAAGATTCCATCGTAGAAGCCAATAACTAATCCGAGAACAACAACAATCTGGTGGCGCTTGCGTTGGGTAAATCGCAGCTTCTCACTTAATCCAAGCTCTGGTCTGCGCCAAGTATAAATTGCGACGACTACTAGGAGTGAAATTATCAACGGCTCAAAGATTTCAGTCGGAACTGAGCTAGCTAATCTAGCTCCAATTACCGAGCCGAAAAACGCTGGGATCGACATGTAGAGTGTTAATCGAAGATTTGGCCTTACCCTCTTAAAGTAATTTGCTGCTGCTGAAGTTGTGCCAAAGATTGAAATAACTTTATTTGTTCCAAGAATCGTAGGAATTGATTTTTCACTTATACCAAGTAATAACGCTGGTAGTTGAATTAAGCCCCCGCCTCCAGCAATTGCATCAATAAAGCCAGCAAAACCTGCAGCTATTACGAGAAATACTATTGTCTCGATTCCCATTAATTTTAGGAGTTTAGAACTTTTGAGGTGATCTCACTTACTGCGCTTAATAATTCGATCTCACTCTTCTCACCACTCTTGCGGACTCTAAATTCAACCTTGCCTTCGGCAAGTGCCTTCCCGACAATAACAATAAATGGAATGCCGATTAATTCTGCATCCTTAAATTTAACTCCGGCACTGGCTTCACGTCGATCATCAAACATCACCCGCAAACCCTTCTGCTCTAAATCTTCAGCTAGAGTTTGCGCAGCCCGAAAAACTGAATCTTCTTTTCCGGTCGCAACAATATGGATATCGGCCGGTGCAATCTCGCGTGGCCAACAAAGGCCAATCTCATCATGAGTCTGTTCAGCAATCGCTGCAACAGCTCTTGATACTCCGATGCCATATGAGCCCATAGTCACAACCTGTGACTTACCATTTTGATCTAATACGGTTAGATCTAGCACCTCTGCATATTTGCGCCCTAGTTGAAAGATATGGCCAATCTCAATTGCTCGATCAATTACTACCGGGGTCTGGCATTTAGGGCAGAGATCTCCAGCTCTAACTTCGGCCGCTTCTAGATACTTATCTACTTTGAAATCGCGACCATTGGTTACGAAGCGGAGATGAGTATCTCGTTTGTTAGCACCTGTAATCCAATGTGAACCAGGAACAATTCGAGGATCGGCATAGAGGGTTAGGCCAAGCTTTGCAGCATCTTGAGGCCCGACATACCCCTTTACTAGCCCAGGGTTCTTTGCGAAATCTGCATCTTCAAATAAGCGCAGCTCTTGAACTCCTGGCAAGTTTGCTTGCAATCTCTTTAAATCAACTTCGCGATTACCCGGAACCAAGACAGAGATTGCTTTCTCATCTGCCATTAGTAATACATTTTTTAAGGTATCACTAGCGCCATGCCCAGGGCCGAACTTCTGATTTAAGAGCGCAACAAGTGAATCAATCGTTGGAGTATCTGGAGAATCAAATGGCTCCATTGCGGCAGGAACAGATCCAGAATATGGCTCGACCTTTGTAACCATCGCTTCAACGTTTGCGGCATACCCGCAACTTTCGCAGAGTACATAGGTATCTTCGCCAGTTTCGCATGGCGCCAAAAATTCTTCAGAGCCAGATCCCCCCATAGCACCTGAAACCGCTGACACAATGTTGTATTTAAGCCCGAGGCGATCAAAGGTCTTTACGTAGGCAGCTCGATGTTTGTTATAAGACTCAATTAAACCATCATCATCTACATCAAATGAGTATGAGTCTTTCATTACAAATTCACGGCCGCGAATAATTCCACTTCTAGGTCTGGTCTCATCGCGGAATTTTGTCTGAATCTGGTAGATAGAAAGTGGCAAATCTTTATAAGATGAGTACTCACCCTTAACCATTAAGGTAAACATCTCTTCGTGAGTTGGGCCTAATAAATAATCATTCCCACGTCTATCTTTTAACCTAAATAAATCTGAGCCGTACTCATGCCAGCGATTGGTCTTCTCATATGGTTCGCGTGGGAGCAGAGCAGGAAAGTGCACTTCTTGAAATCCTGCACTATCCATCTCTTCACGGATTACTCTTTCGATATTTCTGTAAGTTAAATATCCAAGTGGTAGCCACGAATAGACTCCTGCGGCAATTCGACGAACATATCCGGCGCGGACCAAAAGCCTGTGACTGGCTACCTCCGCATCAGCTGGATCATCGCGAAGTGTGCGCAGCAGCAAGGTAGACATCTTTAACATAGGCTTACCCTACCGAATTTATTTAGCAGTTACTGTTGGCGCTCCACTTTCAACGCCCGCTGCTTCCATCTCTTCGGCCAAACGCATTGCTTCCTCGATGAGAACCTCTACTATCTGGCTCTCTGGCACCGTCTTAATAACTTCGCCCTTAACAAAGATCTGTCCCTTGCCATTGCCGGATGCAACTCCGAGGTCAGCCTCGCGAGCTTCTCCTGGACCATTTACTACACATCCCATGACAGCAACTCGAAGTGGAACTGTCATTCCCTGCAATCCAGCTTGAACCTTCTCTGCAAGAGAATAAACATCTACCTGTGCTCGTCCACATGAAGGACAAGAGACAATCTCTAATTTACGTTGCCGTAGATTTAAAGATTCTAGAATTGAAATTCCAACTTTAACCTCTTCAACGGGAGGGGCTGAAAGTGAGACTCTAATTGTGTCTCCAATTCCTTCAGCGAGAAGTATTCCAAATGCAGTTGCAGATTTAATTGTTCCTTGAAAAATTGGACCAGCCTCGGTAACGCCAAGGTGTAACGGATAATCGCACTTACTGGCTAGCAGGCGATAAGCCTGAACCATTGTGACTGGATCGTGATGTTTCACTGAAATTTTAATATCACTAAAGCCATGCTCTTCAAAGAGTGAGGCCTCCCAGAGCGCTGATTCGACAAGCGCCTCAGGTGTTGCCTTTCCATATTTTGCAATCAATCGTGGATCTAGTGAACCGGCATTGACTCCGATGCGGATTGGAATTCCAGCGCTACCGGCGGCCTTCGCAACTTCTTTAACCTTGTCATCAAATTGCTTAATATTTCCTGGATTTACTCGTACCGCAGCGCAACCGGCATCGATTGCTGCAAAAATATATTTAGGCTGGAAATGTATATCTGCAATAACTGGTATCTGAGATTTCTTCGCAATTTGAGCAAGTGCATCTGCATCATCTTGGCTAGGTACTGCAACTCGGACTATCTGACATCCAGATGCTGTTAGCTCTGCAATCTGTTGCAGCGTTGAATCAACATCTGAAGTCAAGGTTGTACACATTGACTGCACACTTACCGGAGCATCACCGCCGACTAATACAGATCCTACTTTTAGGGTTCTACTCTTTCGACGCGGCGCTAGAACCGCAATCGGAGCGCTCGGCATTCCAAGATTTACCATAGTTATATCCTAGATTATTGATTGATATTTATTGGATTGAAAATATCAGCGGTCAATAAAAGTAGTGATAAAACCGCCAAAACTGCAAAAACTGCCAAGGTAATTGGAAGCAAACGCTCGACATCTACTGGCGCTGGAGCCGATTGATTCTGCCGCTTAGCCTTCATTCTGCGCACTCCATCGACTATGGCAACTGCCATATGGCCACCATCCAATGGCAGTAATGGAAGTAAGTTGAAGACTCCAACAAAGATATTTAAGCTGGCAATAATCAATAAGAATGTTGCAATCTTCTCAAGGTTCGCGAGAGATTCACTGCTCGCAGTCTGTGCACTCACCCTTGCCACGCCAACAACACCAACAAGTCCTTGGGGATCTCGCTCCTCTTGGCCAAATGTTTGGCGAACCAGGGCAGGAATTTTTGTCGGTAGCGCAAATAGTGAGCTCACACTGTTAACCAAGAGATCTTTAGTCAGTTTTGTACTATTACTAATAGCCGTAATTAGGCCCTGTTTCTGATTCGCAACAGTGTTAATAATGCCAAGAACGCCTATCTCTTTACCATCAAAGATTCGGGCACCCGGAGTTATTGAGATCTCTAAATTCTGGCCATTGCGCAGAATCCGTAGCGTGATCTCTTTATTTGCCGAGGCTCTTATCTTGGTGACACTGTCGAACCAATTTGCATACTCTTTTCCATCAATTGCAATTATTTTATCTCCCGCCTGAAGGCCAGCTAATTTTGCTGCAGATGGTTTATCGGTTGGTTGACACTCTGCATCAGGGACCGTAGATGTAACCAAGCAAGGTACAACTTCTCCAATCTGGTTGGTTACCGAAGTTAGGCCAACGCCCGCAAGTAGAACAACTAAAATAAGAAAGCCAAGAACAAAATGTAGGAAAGAGCCAGCGCCCAGAACAATTAGCCGCTTTGGAATAGAGGCAATATAGAAGGCGCGGTGCTTCTCATCTTCTGCCATCTCCTCATTTACTGACATGCCAGAAATACGGCAATAACCACCAGCTGGAATTGCCTTAATACCAAATTCAGTTTCACCGCGCTGGAAAGACCAGATTCGCTTTCCAAATCCTAAGAAGAATTCGGTGACCTTCATGTGGAAATGTTTGGCTGTTAAATAGTGCCCGGCCTCATGTACCATAACCGAGAATAAGAGCGCAACGATAAATGCTATTACTCCGATAAATCCTAAACCTGAAAAATTCACTTACGCTCCTGAACTAGTTGACCGGCAATCACTTTTGCATCATTCTCGATGGCGCTGACATCCGAGAGATCGCGTATTGAAATTGGCGAATTACCACCCATTTTTTCTACGCTACCTTCTACGATACCTACAATTTGTGAGAAGGCTATCTCTTGATTTAAAAAGGCTTCAACTGCAACTTCATTTGCGGCATTAAAAATTGCCGGCAACCCCCCACCAAGTTCGCCACATCTACGGGCTAGATCGACAGCTGGAAATTTAGTTAAATCTATTGGCGCAAAATCCCAGGTATGAGACTCACTCCAGTCGATCGGCAAGGTTGCCTTGGCAATCCGCGCTCCACCCGAAATTGCGTAGGCAATCGGACCCTTCATATTTGGTGGACTAGCTTGTGCAATGGTTGAACCATCTACAAATTCCACCATTGAATGGACGACTGATTGCGGATGAATGACTGCACTTATCTTTGAATATGGTAAATCAAAGAGGTAGTGTGTTTCGATAATCTCTAGCCCTTTGTTCATAAGAGTTGCAGAATTGATTGTTACTACTGGCCCCATCGACCAAGTTGGATGGCTCAGTGCATCAGCAACTGTGATATCTGAAAAATCGGTGCGATCTCGAAATGGCCCCCCGCTAGCGGTTAGTACAACTTGCTTTACTTCAGATGATCGGCCACTTAAGAAGCACTGATAAAGCGCAGAATGTTCAGAATCAACTGGAATTATCTTCTCTCGACCATAGGCCATAACTAAATCGCCACCTGCAACAAGTGACTCCTTATTTGCAAGAGCGACCTTATTCCCGACTGCGAGCGCCGAAAGTGTTGGGCCAAGTCCAATTGATCCGGTAATTCCATTTAATACAACGTCACATGAGATCGCTGCGACTTGGGATGCACTAGTTGGACCGTCAATTATTTCAGCGCTACCGCCATTAGCAAAAGCACCTAAATCTTTAAGTGCAGCGCTTAGCGCGATGCGATCACCAGTGGTGGCGATGATTGGAACTGAGAATTTCTTGGCCTGCTGGGCGAGAAGTTGAATATTTTTAGAGCCAGATGCGAGTCCAACTACTCGAAATTTATCGGGATTTGACTCGACTATTTCTAAAGCCTGAACCCCGATTGAGCCTGTCGACCCAAGTATTACCAACTCGATTATCTGCGAATTGAGAGAGCTAAGAGAGAAGTCTCTGGCGCTACTTTCATGCCTGGACTCATTTTTCATTCTCCTATTCTAATTGCAGGAATCTAACTTGGAGCCACCGAAACTTTTGCCTAGGTTGGCTTTAGATACTCTCAGATAGACTTTGACCATGAGTATCGGTCCAAATATCCCGCAAGAGCGGCGCCTAGTCTCCGCTATCCCAGGTCCAAAATCACAGGAGATTATCAAGCGCCGAAATGAGGCGGTATCGGCTTCACTGGGAATGGCTATTCCAGTCGTCGTTGAGCGAGCCGGTGGTGGTGTAATTGTTGATGTCGATGGAAATTCAATTATCGATATGGGCGCCGGAATTGCAGTAGTAAATGTTGGCAACAGCGCAGATCGAGTTGTTGAGAATGTTATTAATCAGGTTAAAGCATTCACTCATACCTGTTTTATGGTTGCGCCATATCTTGGCTACATTGAAGTTTGCGAAGCCCTTAATAGATTGACTCCAGGCACGCATAAGAAGAAGTCAGTTCTACTAAATTCAGGAGCTGAAGCGGTAGAAAATGCAATCAAGATTGCTCGCGCCTATACCAAGCGCCAAGCAGTTGTAGTTTTTGAGCACGGATATCACGGCCGTACAAATCTAACTATGGCAATGACTGCAAAGAATATGCCTTACAAAGAGGGCTTCGGTCCATTTGCTAGTGAGATCTATCGAATGCCAATGGCATACCCATTTAGATTTGATGGCGATGCTGCCAAATGTGCGAGTGAGACTCTAGATGTCGTGACTCATAAGATTGAGAAGGAGATTGGCGCTAAGAATGTTGCGGCAATTGTGATTGAACCAATTCAAGGCGAGGGTGGATTTATTGTTCCGCCTAAGGGATTTTTACCTGGACTAGCCAAATTTGCTAAAGAAAATGGCATCGTCTTTATCGCAGATGAAGTGCAGACCGGCTTTGGCAGAACTGGGAAGATGTTCGCAGTCGAACACGAGAGCGTTGATGCAGATCTAATTACAACGGCAAAGGGCATAGCTGGTGGCTTCCCACTCGCCGGAGTAACTGGGCGCGCCGAGATGCTCGATTCGGTTCATGCAAGTGGACTCGGTGGCACCTTTGGTGGAAATCCAGTTGCATGTGCAGCGGCGCTTGGCGCAATTGCAACAATCGAAGAAGAGAAATTAGTTGATCGCGCCAATGTAATCGGCAAGATAATGAGCGATGCTCTAAACGCTATGGCTGCAAAGTATCCAGTGATCGGTGAGGTGCGTGGGGCTGGTGCCATGCAGGCTATCGAATTAATTAAGCCCGGAACTATCGAACCAAATCCAGAGGCGTTGGGCGCAGTTATCAAATTCTGCCAACAACAAGGAGTTCTACTACTGAGCGCGGGAACTTATTCAAATGTAATTAGATTGCTTCCACCGCTTGTAATGCCAGAACACTTATTGGTTGAGGCGCTAACGATATTAGATCAGGCGCTAGCCTCACTTTAAATTAAGAGTCGAAGCCAAGACCAAGTCGATCTAGAAACTTAAGCCATAGATTTCGCTTGCCATCATTCTCATCAGATTTGTTTATCGACCATTGCGTTAATCGAATGATTATAAATTTGAAAGGCTCTGGTGGAAATGGAATCGGCTTCTTTCGGACCATACTTAGTTGAGTTCGCTCATTATCAACGCCATCCAATAGATCGAGCATTACTTGCGCGCCAAATCTTGAAGAGCCGACTCCAAGGCCGGTATATCCCATTACGTATGCCACTCGACCGCGATGCGCCCTGCCCCAGAACTGTGTGAATCTTGTGCAGGTATCGATTGCACCGCCCCAGCCATGGGTGAACTTAATACCCTTTAATTGTGGGAAGGTCTCCAAGAATGCTTCAGCTAAGTGCGCATAAGTCTCGGCGCTAGTCTCATACTCACTTCGAACTTTTCCGCGGAAGTTATAAATTGCATCATAACCGCCCCATAAAATTTCATTTTCTTTAGTTAAGCGATAGTAATGAAATTGATTACCGGCTTCAGATAAACCCTCACGATTCTTCCAACCAATTGAGTCCATCTGTTCTGGGGTTAGCGGCTCTGTTACTAGCTGAAAGTCATAGACTGGAACTACATACTTCTTGGCACGTCTAACTAGTGAGCGATAAACATTTGTAGCTAGCGCCACTCTCTGGGCATGAACATTTCCATATGGCGTATGAACAATTATTCCCTTGCTTGTGCGCTCTAATTTTGTGGCACTGGTATTTTCAAAGATTTGAACGCCATTTTTAAGGCAGGCTTTTTCGAGCCCCCAGACTAAACGTGCTGGATCAATTAGCGCAGTTCCATCTGGATCCCAGAGTCCGCCGACTGAGATCGGCGAATTAACTCGAGATTGCATCTCTTCCTTACTTAAAATTTCTACATTGTCACCAAAAGAATTCCGCAGATCAGCCTCTTCAATTAGACCAGCCATCTGCCACTCTTCATTTGCAACGCTAATTTCACCGGTTAATTCAAAGCCACAGTTAATTCCATACCTCTTGATTGTTTCGGCTATCGCCTCTAAATTCTCGCGACCAAGTCGCTCGATGGTAGCCATCTCATCTTTGAAACGGGTATACCCATTCATAAATCCATGTGTAAGCGAGTAGCTACAAAATCCACCATTGCGCCCAGATGCACCAGCGCCAGTTTCGCGCTGTTCGATAATAATTACATTTCGCTCTGGGTTCGCCTCTTTAGCGAGGAGGGCGGTCCAGAGTCCGGTGTAGCCAGCTCCGACAATGCATAGATCAGTGGTCGTATCCCCGATTAAAGTTGGATGGGCTTTAGGTTCAAGTGGGTCAGCATCAAGCCAATAAAGATCCGGCTGCATATGCGAGAGTTGATTCAAATACGAAGAGTCGATGTCTGACATCGCGTAATCCGGCCTAAACCGGAATCACCCCTTCAATCACAACTAAAGTTGGCCCGGGTCCTCCGGAGTCCTACCCCATGACGCAGAACTACTTGCAGTCCTGTTGTTCACCATGGAAACGTTAAAAGTTTAGCGCACCTTCCGGCGGTTTACTACCTGACCGAGTATGACTATTGCCAAAGCCCCTAAAAACATAACTGATCCCACCACATTTGCCTGAGGTGGAACACCTCTAGTTGCCGATACCCAGACAAACTTCGGGAATGTGCTTACCGTTCCAGAATTGAAGTTTGTGATGATGAAATCATCGAAAGAGAGCGCAAAAGCTAGCAGTGCTGCTGCTGCTACGCCTGGAAGAACTAATGGGAAAGTAATTCTGCGGAAAGTCTCCCATTCATTGGCGTAAAGATCTCTTGCCGCTTCCTCTAACTTCGGATCAAGTCCTGCGATGCGAGCCTTGACTGTTACAACAACGAAAGAGATACAGAACATCACGTGTGCAATTATTGTTGGCCAGAAACCTGGATTAATTCCAAGGTTTAAGAACATCGCCAAAAGCGAAGCACCTAAAACAATCTCTGGTGTTGCCATTGGTAGGAAGATAAGAAGGTTGACTGAGCTTCTCCCTTTAAACGCATACCGACCAATTGCAAATGCAATCATTGTTCCAAGGACTGTAGAAATTAGTGTGGATATAAAACCTATTCGCAATGAATTTCCGAGTGCCTCGCAAATTCCGTCTGCATCACATGGATTTAGCCAATTATCAAAGGTGAAACCTTGCCAGTTGATATTGCGCTTCTTTGAGGTATTAAAAGAGAAAACAATCGTGTATGCAACAGGTATAAATATGTAGAAAAGTGCAAGCCCTGCATAAATTCGGATAATATTTTTAGAGAGCCATTTTCTCATACGAGTTCATCCGTCCCAGTTCTTCTAATATAAACCGAAACAATAACGAGAATCACTGCCATCAAAATAAAGGAAAGAGCTGCGGCAGTTGGATAGTCAACGACTCTAAAGAAACGTGAGTCAATAACATTTCCAATCATCTTAGTATTGGGATTTCCTAATATCGAGGCATTTATATAATCACCAGATGCGGGAATAAATGTAAGCAAAGTCCCTGCTACTACGCCAGGCATTGACAATGGAAGTGTTACTTTACGAAAAGTATTTAAAGCATTGGCAAAGAGATCGCCAGAAGCTTCGATCAGCTTAGGATCTATTCGATCTAAGCTTGCATAAATTGGAAGTGTCATGAAAGGGAGGAAATTATAGGTAAGACCCATTATTACTGAGAAGCTAGTAGCAGTAATCGTCTGCCCAGAGTTCATAATATGCAGGTTTTGAAGTAATGAGACTACGGGTCCTTCAGAACCAAGTATCTGTTTCCAGGCCAAAGTACGTAGTAAAAATGAGGTGAAAAATGGCGCAATTACCAGCACTAAAAGAATATTTTTCATTGCGCCGCTTCGAAAAGCAATCGCATAAGCCAATGGGTAGGCAATTGCTAAAGCCAGAACTGTTGCGATTAAGGCATAAAGAAATGAGCGATAGAACTGGTCTTGATTCTCAACGAATGCATCAAAGTAATTTAAGAACCTCCAAGTTTGATCAAAAGCCCCTGTTTC
>DFDL01000091.1:4857-16768 GCA_002367715.1 Actinobacteria bacterium UBA3028 | reverse complement strand
GGCACTGTTCAATCGATTCCACTTATCGCCTCTAGCATCATGAGCAAGAAAATAGCTGAAGGCACTAGCGCGCTAATTTTAGATGTGAAGACTGGCTCTGGCGCTTTTATGTCAGATCCAAAGATGGCAAGTGAGTTGGCAAGAACAATGGTCCAACTTGGGATTCGCGCAGGTGTAAAGACTCGCGCTCTGGTAACTGCAATGGATGTACCACTTGGATTAACTGCAGGAAACGCCCTTGAAGTTCGTGAATCTGTTGAGGTTCTCGCAGGCGGTGGACCAAGTGATGTAGTTGAATTAACGATTGTTTTAGCGCGCGAGATGTTGGATGCTGCGCAGATCAAACCACTTATGGATCCAGCAGATGCGCTTAAAAATGGCGCAGCGATGGATAGTTGGAAGGCGATGATTCGGGCGCAAGGTGGGGATCCAGATGCCAAGTTGCCAGTTGCAAAAGAGTCGAAAACTTATCTGGCAACAAGTGATGGAACTATCTCATCGATGGATGCAATGGCAGTTGGAATTTCTGCGTGGCGACTTGGCGCTGGGCGCTCAAAGCAGGGGGAACAGGTCTCATATGGCGCAGGAATTGAAATTCACGCTAAACCGGGGGCGAAGATTTCAAAGGGAGATGTCATCTTCACCTTACATGCAGATGATTCGGCGAGATTTGATCGCGCGCAGAGCGCGCTAGAAGGCGCAGTTACAATTAGCCAAGATGGTTCGGTCGCAGAGCGGCTTCCGCTAATTATTGAGAAGATTGAGGGGTGAGATGACACTTACCGCAATCCCCAACGCAGAGCAGATCAAGCGACTTCCAAAAGCAGTAATTCATGATCATTTGGATGGTGGACTTCGCCCAGAGACGATTATCGAGCTAGCGGAGGCTATAAATTACCCACTTCCAGAAAATGACCCAATAAAACTTGCAGATTGGTTCTTTGAGGCATGCAACTCTGGATCTCTAGTGCGTTACATCGAAACTTTTGAGCACACGATTGCTGTGATGCAGACTAAAGAGGCGATCACTCGGGTTGCAAAGGAGTGCGCATTAGATCTGGCACGAGATGGCGTTGTCTATGCTGAAGTTCGCGGCGCCCCAGAACTCTTCACTCGCGAGGGTTTAAGTTTAGATGAGGTGATCGAAGCGACTATTGCTGGCTATCGGCTAGGTGAGAGAGAGGCGAAGAGTGAAGGCTTAACTATTCGGGTTGAATCTATTCTGTGCGCCCTTCGCCAAAATCCACATGCCCAAGAAGTTGCTGAGAAGGTTGTTAAGTATCGCGATTCTGGAGTCGTGGGTTTTGATATTGCCGGCCCCGAAGATGGATTTCCTCCAACTAATCAATTAGATACCTTTAATTATCTACGCCAAGAAGATGCGCATTTCACAATTCATGCTGGCGAGGCATATGGCCTTCCATCTATCTGGCAGGCCATTCAGATGTGCGGCGCCGAACGCCTGGGCCACGGTGTACGGATTATTGAAGATATTGATTTCAGTCGATCAGAGCCAAAGCTCGGAAGGCTCTCGGCATATATTCGCGACCGGAGAATTCCGCTAGAGCTATGTCCGACCTCAAATCTGCAGACCGGGGCAGCAAAAGATATTGCTTCACATCCAATCGGTGCTTTAGCAAAACTTAGATTTCGAATAACAATTAATACCGATAACCGACTTATGAGTAGAACCTCGATGAGCAATGAAATGATCGAAGTTGTGAAAGCTTTCAACTGGAACTTTCAGGATCTGCAGCGAGTAACAATTAATGCTCTTAAGAGTTCATTTATTCCCTTTGAAGAGCGCCTTGCGATAATCGAGGAGATTGTCAAACCAGGCTACCTAGCTATAGCGAGCGAATAGTTCATCTAGCGCACCTTTAACCTGCGCCATTAAAGTTTTTGTATTAACTGCCTCGCCAGTTATCTCGATGTAACACTTCAATTTTGGTTCAGTTCCGCTTGGTCTAATAATGGCTCGGATATCTCCGGCGAGCCAGATTCGAAGCCCTTCAGTAGGAGTGGGGGATAGAGCCAGATCTTCAAAGCTAATAACTTTTATTCCAGCAATCTCACCTGGTGGATTCCGTCGTAGATCGCTCAAAATCCTATTTCGTATCTCTAGCTCATCTACCCTAATTGAAATCTGTGAAGTTAAATGCAGGCCGATCTCATCCCAAATTTTCTCTAAGTAATCAGAGAGCGAGAGCTTATCTGCCAATAGCTCCGAGTAAATTTGTGCGGCAAGTAAGGCCGCTGAAATTCCATCTTTATCATTAACGCTCGTCGGATCTACGCAATAGCCAATCGCCTCTTCATAACCGAAGATTAGGCCTTCAACCTTTGAGAGATATTTAAAGCCAGTTAAGGTCTCCTGATATTTAAGGTTAAATTTTGCAGCGATCTTCGAAAGTGCGCTTGAAGAGACAATCGTCGTAGCTAATACACCGTCTTTACTACTATTTTTGCTCGCAATGTAATAGCCAAAAATTGTTCCAAGTTGATCACCAGTAAGCATTGAGAAATTTCCATCTAGGCCTTTAGCAGCGACCGCGCATCGATCAGCATCGGGATCATTTGCTATCACCAAATCCGCCCCCTCGCTCTTAGCGAGAGAGATAGCAAGATCTATGGCGCCGCTCTCTTCTGGATTTGGGAATTTAACTGTAGGAAATGTGGGATCAGGCTCTGCCTGCTCGGTTACAAGAATTGGTCTCTGAAACTTTGCTCTCTCAAATACTGAAAGAAGAGTCTGGGTACCTACGCCATGCATTGCGGTGTAAACAATTCGCGCCTTAGCGCTCTCGCCTCTATCTGCAGCTACCCGTGAAATATAGGACTCAATAATTTCTTCGCCAACAATCTGCCACTTATCGCCACGAGGTAGCGGCCATTTAACCTCTGCGATATTGGCTGCGATCTGCAAATCTGCAGGTGAAATAATTTGGCTACCGCGATAGCCGGTGCCATCAACTTCGCCACCCAAATAAACTTTGTAGCCATTATCCAGAGCGGGATTATGGCTAGCGGTAATCATAATTCCACAATCCATGCTGAGTTCATTTACTGCAAATGCCAGCACTGGGGTTGGCAACTCGCGTGGCAGCAGGTAAACATCTAACCCCGCACCTGAAAATATTTCGGCGCTCTCGGCCATAAATTCTTTTGAACCATTTCTTGCATCGCGGCCAATTACTACGCGGCTTAAATTTCTAGATTTCAGGAATTGTGCTATACCCGCGGCTGTTCGAGCGACAACTGCGCAATTCATTCCTGAGGGACCGGGCCTTACCTCGCCTCGAAGACCTGCAGTACCAAATTGTAGAAATCCACTAAATGATTTTCTAAGTTCTATTTCGTTTGACTCATCTAGCCAGGTACGTAGCGCACTTGCCGTTTTAGTATCAGGATCTTTCGCAATCCAATCTAGAATTTCTAAACGCAAACCCTCTTCGATCACAGCTGCTTTAGAACCTTTGCTAGAAGCTGACCCATATTTCCGGCGGCCGCTTTCCCGGCCTCCATAACTTCAGTATGACTTAACTTCTCACCAGTTACGCCGGCAGCAGCATTTGTTACCAAGGAGATTCCAAGAATTTCAGCCCCTAAAGCATGCGCCGCAATCGCCTCAGGTACCGTCGACATACCAACCAAATCTGCGCCAACCGTACGCAACATATTTATCTCTGCGGGTGTCTCATATGCAGGTCCGCGCCAGTGAACATATACACCTTCGGCAAGAGTTGGATCCTCATGCTTAACAAGATCACGAATTCGCTTGCTATACAAATCGGTTAGATCGACAAAATCTGCGCCAATCAATGGGCTAGTTGCGGTCATAGAAATATGATCGCGGATAAGAACCGGTTGTCCAACTTTGTAATCTCTATTAATCCCTCCACACGCATTTGTCAGGACTACAACTTTGCATCCAGCCTTGACTGCAGTGCGAACCCCGTGGACTACTGGTTCCAAGCCCAGACCTTCATATAAATGTGTTCGGCCGAGAAATACCAAGGCTGAAATAGCTCCGTTAGCGCCAGCAATTTCATAAGAGCGAACTAGGCCACCATGGCCGGCAACCGTCGGCGCTGGAAAGCCTGGCAGCTTGGTAACTGCAAACTCATGTGTTGGCTCACCAAGTGCAATGGTTGCCGGCATCCAGCCCGATCCCATTACAAGTGCAACGCTATGTTCTGCTTTTCCAGTTAGCTCGGCAATCTTCTTTGCAGCTAACTCGGCATAACCAATTGGGTCGCTATATAAATCACTCATAGCCCTAACCTACCCGTTCTTTATCTGATCTTTAGAGCTCATATTGGCCATATGGTGTTTGCGGCAGAGCACTTCATATAGAACTTGCGCATCAGGCGCCGTATCACCAGGAACAAGTTGCTCGCCTTCACGGGTCATCTTTCCATCGACGATACGTGCATTATGTGTTGCTCGCAGACCACACCAGCAGAGAGCTTCGACCTGTAGGGGATTGACCCGATCAGCTAACTCAACTAAACGCATTGATCCTGGGAAAAGTGAAGTTCTAAAGTCACTTAAAATTCCGAAGGCAAAGACATCGACCCCTAAAATATCAACAATTCTTGCGAGCTGATCTATCTGCCCACTCTCGTAAAACTGCGCTTCATCAAAGATGAGATAGTCGAGTTTTCCATTTGCTCTCTGGGCCTTATCAACGAAGTCGAAGATATCCATGTCGATATCAACTTCGATCGCTGCGCTCTGTAGTCCAAGTCGTGAAGAGATAATCCCAGCACCGGCACGATCCTTATTTGTAAAAACTAAACCGTGGCGACCGCGGCTCTCGTAGTTGTGCGCAGTTTGCAGGGCGAGGGTGGATTTACCGCTATCCATAGTTCCACAGTAATAAATTAGTTGGGCCATAGCGGCAGTTTGGCATATTCCAGAGCGAAATTGGTGAACTTCAACCTAGCGCTAGCGATTTATCTGTAATTTATTGGCCCGTGTAGTACTTACCAATAATAGCCAGAGATTTATCTAGAATTTCAAGACCTAAATTAGCATCGGCCTCAGAGATGTTGCATGGCGGACATAAGTGAATGCGATTGAAGTTTGTAAATGGCATCATGCCATTGGCCTTGCAGGCAGCAACTAGTTCGTTCATTGCCGGGCTGGTTCCGCCATAAGGAGCTAGCGGCTCGCGAGTATCGCGGTTAGTTACTAAATCAACACCCCAGAAAACTCCGGCCCCACGGATATCGCCAATTACCTTATGTTTTTGCGCTAATTTATCGAGACCTGGTGCAAATATTTTTGCACCGATATTAGTTGCGTTCGCAAGCATCTTCTCTGATTTCATGACATCAATAGTCGCGACGGCAGCTGCGCTAGCTAGGGGATGGCCCATATAGGTAAGACCACCTGGAAATACTTGTTGGTCAAAGGTCTTTGAAATCTCTTCGCTAATTACTACTCCGCCGAGTGGTACATAGCCAGAGGTAACACCCTTAGCGAAGGTAATTAGATCTGGATGTACGTCAGAGCTTTGGAAGGCAAACCATTTTCCAGTACGTCCAAATCCAGCCATCACTTCATCAGCAATCCACTTGATCTGATACTTATCGCAGAGTGCGCGAACTCCTTCTAGGTAACCGTTCGGAGGGGTGAGCACGCCTGCAGTACCAGGAACAGATTCAATCAATATGGCAGCAATCGTGTTTGGACCTTCAAAGATTATTGTCTGCTCGAGATGTTCTAGTGCACGAGCACATTCTTCGGCTTCGGTAGTTGCCCAAAACGCAGATCGATATAAATAAGGACCCCAGAAGTGAACATGGCCAGCGGCGAATTCATTTGGGAATCTGCGCGGATCGCCTGTTGCATTTATCGCAGCGCCAGTATTTCCGTGATAAGAACGATAAGTCGATAGAATTTTATGTTTGCGAGTATGGATTCGACACATTCGAATCGCATTCTCAATTGCATCTGCGCCACCATTTGTGAAGAAGACCTTTACAAAATCTGCGCCGGCAACTTCAACAATTCGCTTAGCAGCTTCATTTCTAGTATCACTCGCATGCTGAGGGGCCAGCGCAGTAAGAATTCCTGCTTGCTCTTGGATCGCTGCGACAACAACAGGGTGTTGGTGGCCGATATTTGTGAAGACTAATTGTGATGAGAAATCTAGATATTCCTTGCCATCAAAGTCCCAGAATCTTGAACCCGAACTCTTAGCAACAGGTATCGGAGAGATAGCACCTTGGGCCGACCAAGAGTGAAAGACATACTTGTGATCATCTGCGCTAACTTCAGCGTTGCTCTTCACCTCGCGCTTGCTTTGATCCATCTTCAACCCCTAGCCATTGGACGAATTTGGACAATTATCCGCATCCCTAATTGGCGTCATCTTATTGCCCTGGCGTAGATTGTCGCCATGAGTCAGATAACAAATACTGGGGAAATTTCCCAAATTACGCATTGGATCAATGGCGAACTAGATAGCCAGAAGCCAGAACGCACCAGCGAGGTATTTAATCCCGCGACCGGAAAAGTCACTGGCAGCGTTGCCCTTGCGAGTGTTGCGACCGTTGATCGCGCAGTAGCTGCAGCCACAAGCGCATTCAGCGAATGGCGCCACAGCTCGCTTACAAAGCGAACTCAAGTTCTCTTCGCCTTCCGCGAGCTTGTTCTACAGAATAAAGAGAATATCGCCGCGTTGATTACTGCCGAACACGGAAAAGTATTGAGCGATGCTGCTGGTGAAGTCACTCGCGGCCTTGAAGTTGTTGAATTTGCATGCGGAATCCCACACCTTCTAAAAGGTGGTTTCTCCGAGGAAGTCTCTACGGGTGTCGATGTTTACTCGATTCGCCAGCCGCTAGGACCAGTTGCAATCATCTCGCCATTTAACTTTCCTGCGATGGTGCCGATGTGGTTCTTCCCAATCGCAATCGCTTGCGGAAATTCGGTTGTGTTAAAGCCATCTGAGAAAGATCCAAGTGCGGCTATGTTAATCGCCGAACTTTGGAAGCGAGCCGGGCTACCTGATGGCGTATTTAACGTAGTACATGGCGATAAAGAATCTGTTGATGCGCTGCTAAATCACCCAGGCATTAAATCAATATCTTTTGTTGGATCTACTCCAATAGCAAAGTATGTTTATGAGACCGGAACAAAAGCTGGCAAGCGCGTGCAAGCACTTGGTGGCGCCAAAAACCATATGGTCGTACTTCCAGATTGCGATTTAGAACTAGCGGCTGATGCGGCAATCAATGCAGGTTTTGGCTCAGCAGGTGAGCGGTGCATGGCAATTTCTGCAATCGTTGCGGTTGAGCCAATTGCAGATCAATTAATTAGCCTTATTAAATCCCGAATGGTGAAGATTAAAACTGGTGATGGAACCCAAGGCGCTGATATGGGACCACTTGTTACCAAAGTTCACCGCGACAAAGTTGCCTCTTATATCGAAGCAGGAGAGAAGGCTGGTGCGACTCTTGTAGAGGATGGCCGAAAAGTTAAGGTTGATGGCGAAGGCTTCTTCCTTGGACCGACTCTCTTTGACAATGTCACACCAGAGATGAGCATATATAAGGAAGAAATTTTCGGGCCGGTACTTAGCGTATTGCGCGTAAAAACTTACGATGAGGCGCTGGCCTTAGTAAATGAGCATCCTTACGGAAATGGAACTGCGATATTCACGAATGATGGTGGCGCTGCAAGGCGTTATCAGAATGAAGTCGAAGTTGGAATGGTCGGCATCAACGTACCTATTCCAGTTCCCATGGCCTACTTCTCCTTTGGTGGCTGGAAGAACTCATTATTTGGTGATTCGCACGCACATGGAACCGATGGCGTTCAATTCTTCACGCGCGGAAAAGTTGTAACAAGTCGCTGGCTAGATCCGAGCCATGGCGGCATCAATCTTGGGTTTCCACAAAATAGTTAATCTAAAATGTTAAATATTCGCCCAGTATCAGAGGCTGATAAATCTAGCTGGGCTCCTCTTTGGGATGGATATTTGGAATTTTATAAGACCCAGCTGCCCCAGGCACAGAGTGATTTAACTTGGCAGCGATTAATCGACCCAGACTTTAATCTTTATGGCTTGGTCGCGCAAAGGGATGGAAAATTGCAGGGGCTAACTCATTACTCGTTCCAAATCTCGAGTTGGGCACCGAAGAACTTCTGTTATCTTGAAGATCTATTTGTTGATCCGCAAGTTCGCTGTGTTGGCATAGGGCGCGCACTTATTGATGGTGTTCGAGATGTTGCACTTTCATCAGGTTCTTCTAGGCTTTACTGGAATACAGATGCTACTAATTCAACTGCCAGGAAACTCTATGATTCATATATCTCTGAGTCCGGAAAAGTTCAATACCGAATCCAATTCGCATCTGATTACGAAGAGGATATGTAATAGACTCAAAGAATGACAAATAGTTCAAAAATATTATTCGAACAAGTCGACGCAGCCGAAGAACGTTGGCTGGCCAAGGTTTTAAAAGATGAAACCTTTGGAGGTGTGCTACTTCTATTAGCAGCAGTCCTGGCAATTTTTGTGGCTAATTCTCAGCTCTCAGATCATTACTCAGATTTTCTAAATACCAAGGTGGCAATACCTGGCCTAGATCTAAATTTGACTGTATTGCATTGGATCTCAGATGGGTTACTGGCAATCTTTTTCTTGGTCGCAGGCCTTGAACTTAAACACGAGCTCGTTCACGGCTCATTAGCAACACCGAGCCGTGCGCTGGTACCAGTTACCGGAGCCATTGCAGGAATGATCCTGCCGATCGCGCTTTATTTACTTCTTCTACGCGGTGATAGCGCCGCCTTAGAAGGATGGGCGATTCCAATGGCTACAGATATTGCATTTGCTCTTGCAGTACTAGCAATTGCTGGCAGATCACTTCCAAACGAGCTAAGAGCATTTCTTCTAACAGTTGCAGTGGTAGATGACCTTGGCGCAATATCGGTGATTGCAATCTTCTATTCAAATAAGACCGACCTTGTGATGCTTGCTTTAACAGTGGTGCTTCTAGCTTGCTATTGGCTTGCTCACAAAATGAATATTGCTAAGTGGTATGTCGCAATCCCGCTTGGACTTTCAATCTGGTGGGCGACCTACCAGTCAGGTGTTCATGCAACTGTCGCAGGTGTTGCTATTGCTCTGCTAACACCAAATAGAGCAAAGAGCTATGAATCCACGACGCCAGCTGACATTACAGAGAAATTCTTCAGACCCATAAGTATTGTTCTTGTAATTCCACTCTTTGCATTTGCGTCAGCCGGTGTAGATATTCGAGACTTCGGATTTAGTGAGACGCTCTTTAGTTCGATAAGCTTCGGAATAATTATTGCCTTAGTCTTTGGAAAGGCAATCGGGATTTTGGGCGCAACGTACTTGGTAACCCGTCTAACAAAGGCCACTTTGAGCCCAGCGATGAGATGGGGAGATGTAATAGCAATTGGACTGTTGTCAGGAATTGGCTTTACCGTCTCACTTTTGATAGTTGAATTGAGCTACGAAGATTCACCGGGTCTTATGGCTAATGCCAAAATGGGAGTTCTAGCAGCCAGCCTAGTTGCATCGCTCCTGGCGATAGCGGCCCTTCAATATCGCGCATTTCAAATTCGACAGAGAGATTGATTTTAATACTTTTTAAAAATTAATTAATTCGACCAGCGCTCTGACATATGAGCAAAACGGTCCTCGATCTCTTTAGGGTTTTCAAAATCACGTTTCCAACGGTTCTCGTGCAATTTTTCGGCGAGCATCTCATTATTAAAATATTCGCGAATGGGGCCTTCATCTTCTAGGCCTAAGAAAGTAAGCAATTTCTGGTAGGAATTCTCACGATCATGAATAATTAAATCCTCCAATTTTAAAGCTAACCGTTGATTACTAGGAATTTTTGCTAAAGATTCTTCGGCCATGTCAGTCCGGCGCAGCCACCACTGCATTGCATCGTCTAAATTATTTGGTCCCCAGGGCTCTCGAACGACAGAGGCGATTGTGTCTAGCGGATTTCGCTTCATCTCAATAAATTTTGCATCTGGCAAAAGGCGGGCAATGGATGCAGAGTGCATAATGTTTGGGGGACTAGTGTCCATCCAATTTGGCTCACTCTTGTATTGTCGCTGCGCATTTACAAAACCATAGAAGAAATTGCGTGCAGCGCTCTCTAAATCGTGCCTCGCTTCCTCCTGCAATTTAGCCAAGAGAGATTTAAGGTTTTTCCTCGTGATGCCAAGATGTAATCCACTGTTCTGGCCAAGTCGATTTGTGCGCTCAAACCAGTTATCCAACATCCGAGCAGAGAACTTCTTCATCCGGGCTTCATAGGATTTATGAGGAAAGAGCTTTAGATAGAGCTCGGTCTTCTTAGAAATCTCACCACTGGCAAAATCTCGCATGCCATATGCAACATCTGTTAGCGAGAATACATCTGTTAGAAATTTAATCTCATAGGGTTTTCCACACTTAACCTGGGAATGTTTTCCAAGCAACTTACCAACAATTGTCGTGCCGCTTCTGCCGGTTCCACCTGAGAAAATCGGCATGAACTTAGAACTCATGGAAGAAAAATAACCTCCTAAAAGTTTGATAGCAACGCTCACACGCCAGTTCTAATCAGAGTTTTGGGAAAAAAAGACCGCTTTTGGGTTGAATCATTCGCAAATCAATCCAATTTGTAGAGGGCTAATAGCAATGCTGCCGTGAACATGATTGCTGCGATAACGAAGTCAAGAACTCGCCAGAAGATTGGCTGAGTCATATAGGTAGATGCGGCTCGGGCGCCATAACCAAGGGCAAAGAACCAACAGGTGCTTGATATGACTGCGCCTATTGCAAAGAGCCACTTATCTGAACCAAACTGATTTGCAATACTGCCAAGAAAGATCACGGTATCTAGATATACGTGAGGATTTAGATATGTGAAGGCAAAAAGTGTGGCAATTACTTTTCGCTTTGAAACAACTTTATTTGAACCTAACGCGAGAGATCTATTCTCAAAAGCAGAGAAGAGAGTTTTGGAGCCAAACCAGAGAAGATATGCAACTCCAAACCATCTTATGTACTCAATTAAGGATGGCACCGACTTTATGAGTGCGCCTAGGCCACCGGCTCCTAAAACAATGAGCAGGGCATCTGAAAGCGAGCAGAAGATGACAACAAGTAGCACATGGCTTCTAGCCAAACCTTGTGAAATTACAAAAGCATTCTGAGCGCCGATGGCGATGATCAGAGATAATCCAGTTAGTAACCCCGAAATAAGTGCTAACACGATATTAAATTAATAACCAACAGAGAGCCTACTTAAGCAATAAGCCTGGATTGCTGCCCAGACCCATAGAAGCATCCAAAACTGCTCCATGCAGAATTTTAGCTGCCTCTGTAGTCAAAAAGAGTCCGAGTTCGGCAATTTCACTTGGATCAATTAAACGAAACTTCGGAAGAGAGGCAATCACTAACTTTCGCTCTGCATCATTTAAAGCATCTAGTGTGCTCGCACGGAACATCGGTGTATCAGTAGCTCCAGGACAAATTGTGAAAACTTCGACACCGCTCTGTGCCAGATCGGCACCAAGTGAGCGCCCGAGGAAAGCAACAGCTGCCTTACTCATCCCATCGGCGTAACTAAATCCAGTAAATTGTGTAATACCGCCGCCCACAGAGGAGATCAAAATAATTTTGCCAGAACCTCGCTCAAGCATCTTTGGTAATAAAAGATTATTTAGCCACAAAGTCCCAATCGCATTAACTTTTATTAGCGCCTCAGCTTGTTCGTGAGGAGTATTTGCAACCCTTTCGACGGTCTTTGAGCCCAAGCCAGCATTGTGAATAATTACATCAGGGACTCCTGGCAGAGTTTCAACAAGGGATTTTACAGAATCGTGATCTGCCAGATCCAGTTTAAAATCGATAACTTTC
>DFDL01000091.1:0-4679 GCA_002367715.1 Actinobacteria bacterium UBA3028 | reverse complement strand
GCAAACACATCTACAAATGCTCTACCTATGCCACTTGTCCCACCAGTTACAAGTACTTTTTTACTCATCAGTGACTCCAAGTGTTAATGGTTATGGGTCGGATTCTATGTGCTTTAAGTTCTTTTGCACTAGCTTTAATCAAATTAGTTCGGATTTTTCTAGCTCTCTTTCGGCTTAAACAAAAGTTCATCTATCCCAATCCGATTAGCCTTAAATGAGTTAACAGGTGAGCCACTTGGATAACCAATAGCTAAACCACAAAGTAGTCGGTAATCCTTTGGGATCTCAAACTCTCGCCTTACGACATCGTCCCAAATATTTACCGCCCCTTGCGCGCAAGTTCCAAGACCATAACCATGTGCCGAGAGCATCAAATTTTCCATCATGAGTCCGGCATCAGAGGCGGCATATAAATGGAGACTCTTGTGGATATAGATAAACATTTCAACAGGTGCACCGAAGAATGAATAGTTCTTGCCCCATTGCTTATCTCTTGCCTCACGATCACCGCGCTTAACACCGAATAATTCGTAGAGCTCTTTTCCTACTCTCTGCGCCCTGGGCTTTAGCTCGGCTGCATAAGGCTTAATAATGCTTCGATTACTAGTTGGCAGTCCGTATCGCGTGAAGATAAGACGCAATTTGTTCCTGATGCCCTTTCGCATTATCTTTGAGAGTACGCCCCACCTAGATAAAAACTCATTGCTAATTCGCTCCTTAACTTCACTAGTTGCTACCGCAATCTTAAATGGCCGGGTATTGGACCAACTTGGTGCGGTAAGGGCATCAGTCAATATTTGATCAAGAATCTCTTGAGGAACTGGAGTCGGAAGAAAATCGCGAGTCGATCTACGGGATGCTAAAAATTGCGAAACCCAGGCCGCATTACGCTCACCAGAATCTGAAATCATCGCCGTATCTTACTGCGATAGGTTAAAGGCGTGAGATTTGCAGCAAGACTCTTTACCCTTTTCTGTCTTTCAACAATCGCTATAGCTCCTTCAGTAGCTCACACCATACTGCTTGACACGGTTCCAAAACGTGATCAAATCATCTCTACCTTTCCAAATGAGATCTCCCTTACTTTCGATGAAGATCTACTGACCATAGATGAGAGAGAGATCAACTCTTTCGAGGTCGTTAGCTCTACGGGCAAGTCCGTACGGCTCTTACCACCGAAAATAATGGGCGCAAAGATTTCGGCCACCGTAAACGATGGTGCCCTTGATTTTGGAAGCTATACCGTCTCATATCGAATTGTTGCCGGCGATGGCCATGTAGTTGAAACCTCGTATAACTTCACCTATCAGAGCGAAAATCTGGATGAAGAAATTATTGAAAGACAGATGGATGAGAGCTCGCCTTCAAGTGGTGAGAGCGCTACGGATAGCCAAACATTTCTAAATCTAAATTTTGCAATTGTCTTAGTAGTTGTATTACCGCTATTACTCATATTGACCTGGTTCTTTATTCGTCGGCACAAGAAGGGCTAGACGAAGATACTGGGATTGAAGCAGTGACGCCCACAATATTAATTCCCAAGAATACAGTTCTACGCGAATCTAGTTGTTTCTCACTAACCCTAATTAAGTGTAGATAGTACATATTCGTATCTACTTATTCCCTAGGGTGTTAGGGGATTGTTGGGAAGTTAACCCTGAAGCCGAGAATGGAAAGAAAGCTTGAAAAGAGTCATTCACGCACGGAAAATATCGTGCTCGACGGTAATCACCAAGGACCTAAACGTTGCCTTCTCCAACAATCGCAGATATTGCGTCCGAATCCTGACTATGTACTCAATTTTCAGCGGATACGGAAAACTATTTTCTGATATAAAATTTGGTCATGAGCAATGAATCGAATTTACCTAGGACAGCGCTTATTACAGGGGCAGGGAACTCGAAGGGGATCGGTTTCGCAACAGCGAAAGCGTTGGGGTTACTTGGATATCGAATTGGGATTACTTCGACTAGTGATCGGATCTGGGATCGCGTGAAGGAGTTGGAAATTTCGGGCGTCGAAGCATTTGGTTACATTGCTGATTTAACACTCGAAGAAGAGGCAGATGCGCTGGTCAATGCGGTTATTGAACGTTTTAACTCCCTAGACGTCTTGGTTAACAATGCAGGAATGACAAGCATTAGCAATCCGGCAGAAGACGGTGAAGGTCCGCTTGAGAATTACACCTTACCCAGTTGGCAATTAGCCATTTCCCGAAATTTGGACACGACAATGTTAGTCAGTAAGGGGGCTATGCCATTTCTCAAGAAGAGTGCAGCCGGTAGAGTGATAAATGTTGCAAGCGCAACCGGTCCAGTTTTGGTTATGCGAGATATGGTTGCATATGCGACCGCAAAGACAGCGCTGATAGGTTTCACGAGAGCCGTCGCCTTAGATTATGCACACTTACCATTGACTGTTAATGCCGTTGCCCCTGGCTGGATAGCAAGTTCGACTGACTCCGAGCATGAGATTCGCCAAGGTGCAGCTGTCCCGATGAGGCGTCGCGGTACTTCCGATGAAGTAGCGAGCGCAATCGTTTGGCTGGCCAGTCCTGGTGCTTCTTACATTACGGGACAGTGCATAGTTTTGGACGGTGGTAACGCTTTACCTGAAGAACGTGACGGCCAAGGAATCGTATTTTCATAGGCCGCACCAATTGTGGCAAGGATGGTCTCAAAAGTGTTTAGCAAAGCACGAAAATAGAAAGATTCGAAGTAAAAAGTGGATTGTTAAGGGTTCGAACCTACGACCCCTACCTCTTCTCTTTCGAGTGTGCACACCGCTAAAATTGAACAATGCAATATCAACCTCTGTCTTTGCCAATTGATAAATCTCTCGCCCGCGGTAATGATTTCTTCGAACACATGAACTCTCGCCGGAGTGTGCGTATGTTCTCACCAGAGCCTGTCCCACGAGAGTTGATCGAGATTGCAGTTAGGACTGCCAATACTGCACCAAGCGGTGCTAACCAGCAGCCTTGGTTCTTCTGTGCAACATCTGATCCGATTCTAAAACACCGCATACGTGAAGCTGCGGAGATTGAAGAGCGTGAGAATTATGAAGGCGGCCGCATGCCATCGTCATGGCGAAAAGCTATTGCTCATCTAGGCACTAACTCCAATAAGGAATATCTCGACATAGTTCCGTGGATTGTCGTTTGTTTTGCACAGAAGTCTCAAATTCTTCCTGACGGATCATCACAAAAGAATTATTACGTTAATGAATCTGTTGGCTTGGCCTGCGGAATGTTTATCTCAAGCCTTCACACAATGGGTCTTTCTACTCTCACGCATACACCCAACCCGATGGGTTTCTTGAGCGAGATATTCGAGAGACCCGCAACCGAACGCCCTTACATTCTTTTCCCAGTTGGCTATCCAGCTAAAGATTGCATCGTGCCGGATCTAGAACGAAAAGAACTCAGCAAGATTTTGAAGGTATATTCTCTATGATGATCTTCTCGCAACACGCAGGCTCGTTTAGGCGCAAGTCTGGAGTTATCGGGGAGAGATAGCTAGGAAAGGCAGGGGGGTAGATATTTATCCTAAAAAAACTAGAATCAAAGTATGAAGTCACGACTAATAGGCGTTCTGACTATTCTCGCCTTGTCCATAAGTGCGACCGCTATGCCAGTAAGTGCTGCAGTCAAAGTAGGGGCTAAGTGCAAAGTAGTTGGTCAGATAAAGGCGAAGAAAAGCAAGGAATTTACTTGCATAGCCAAAGGCAAGAAGTTGGTCTGGAGCAAGGCAAAAACGACGAAAAAGATAGTTCCTCAAGTAACACCAACACCAACGCCAGTACAGACTAGTTTTTCATTCAAATTCAACCTTGATAAGAGTCTACCTGAGGATTGGACTATTGAATTTAAAAAAATAATGAATACTCTGCAAGATATTTTGCCTATTAATCCAAACATAAATAATTATGTGAGGAATTCAGTCATGGAAATTTATTCATGGAGTAGTGCAGTTGCGAACCCATTTACTGAAAAACCTAATATGAGTGGCGCTTCCATTTCTGGTGATAGTCCCACCAATAGATGGATGGTTTTAGAAATTAATAGAGATGAATTTAAGAACGATAACTCGCACCGCTATTCGGCAATTGTTCATGAGTATTTCCATGTGTATCAAATTGCGCTAAGTAAAGATTCCATGAGCCCTAAATGGCTAGTAGAAGGTGGCGCAAAGGTTTTGGAAGAGATTTTTGTAGAGCAATATTATGGAAAGAGCAATTTAGAAGGCGACCTTAAGTTCCAAAAACTGTGGAGTGATGATGTTTTCGCAAATCCTTCTTTGTTCGAAAAATACGAGACTTCATCATCTGGCGATATGCAACGTGGATGGATGGACATGAATTATGCTGGCTCTGCATATATGGTGTTGACCTTAGTTAAGGAACTACAAAAAGATAATGTCCCAGAACAAAAAGCACTCGAGATGGTTTTTCGGGACTTTTGGGTTGAAAAGTCAACACAAAGAGACTGGAAATTAGCGTTTGAAAAAGTTTTCAAAATGAGTGTTGAAACTTTTTACGCAAGACTTGGGAAGTTTAGTCGAACTGATATTGATAGCATTCTTCCAAGTAAGCCTTTAAAAATTCAAGAAATCTTTATAACTAAGTAAAGTATAAAGAGTTTAGGCTTACTGTTTACTGACTCTCCATGGACTTTTTCC
>DFDL01000090.1:6189-6527 GCA_002367715.1 Actinobacteria bacterium UBA3028 | reverse complement strand
TTAATAACGGCCAAGCTGTCATTACGATTTTTCATAATATAAAGCTGGAACCAGCGCCTTGAATTTGGAACTGCTGCAGCGAGTTCTGCTGGTGAAGTTGTTCCCATGGTTGAAAGTGCGTAGATAAGATTTTTATTTGCAGCAACATTAGCGACTGCTGGTTCTCCTACATAATGCATAAGTCTGGTGTAGCCAGTAGGAGCAAAGCAGATTGGAATATCCACGCTCTTGCCTAAGACCTTCTCACTGGTATCAATCTTAGAGACATCACGCAGAACCTTGGAATTGAATTCAATTCTTGAAAGTGCATCTCGGGTTCGAGAATAGGCAATCTCATC
>DFDL01000090.1:5065-5904 GCA_002367715.1 Actinobacteria bacterium UBA3028 | reverse complement strand
CTGCCTTTATATGGATTTAGAGAGGGCAGGTGCCAATCAATTAGAGACCAGAAGTATGGAAGGCTCGGGAATTTACGAGAGCTCCGAATCATGGCGCCAATTTACCCTACAATTGCGCTCATTAGAATATGCAGGAAATAATGAATTGATTAAGGGGTCCCAAAAGTGGCTGATTCAAGTTTTGATATCGTCTCTGAAGTAGATCATATGGAAGTAGATAACGCTTTCAACCAGGCAGACCGAGAGATTGCTACGCGTTTTGACTTCAAAAATACTGACAGCAAGATTGAAAAATCTGGCGAGAAGTTTTTAATAGAGGGCCAATCTGAAGAAAAGGCCAAGGCTGTCCTAGAAGTTTTCAAAGATAAATTGGTCAAGCGTCAAGTTTCATTGAAGCATCTTGAATCTTCTGATCCAGAACTTAGCGGTAAAATTTATAAGATTAATTGTTCACTAAAGGAAGGTATCTCCACCGAGAATGCCAAGAAGTTGGCGAAGATTATTCGAGATGAAGGTCCTAAATCTGTAAAGACCCAGATCCAAGGTGAAACTCTGCGCGTAACGAGCAAATCCCGTGATGATCTACAGGCGACGATGGCAATGGTAAAAGAACAGACTTTAGACTTTGCGGTTCAATTTACGAATTATCGCTAATTAATGAGTAAATACCGCCTCGGTTTAATTTACGGATTATCTTCATACACGCTCTGGGGGCTCTTCCCACTTTATTGGCCACTTCTACAACCAGCAACACCGTTAGAAATGGTCTCCCATCGGGCAGTCTGGTCACTAGTTTTCTGTGTAATTTTGCTTGCGATTGGCCATCAACTTAAATCTAC
>DFDL01000090.1:0-4818 GCA_002367715.1 Actinobacteria bacterium UBA3028 | reverse complement strand
GAAGCATCGCTGGGTTATTACATGCAACCAATCCTCCTGGTCATGATGGGAATATTGGCATTCAAAGAGAAGATGCGAAAGATACAGTGGGCCTCTTTTATCGTTGCAGCCTTTGGCGTCATAATTCTTACTATCGATTATGGGCGACCACCTTGGGTCTCTTTTGCACTTGCCTTCTCTTGGAGCTCTTATAGCTTTGTAAAGAAGAAATTAAATTTAGGTGCTTTACAAGGCTTGGCTATCGAAACCCTTATTTCATCAGTATTTTATGGCACTTATTTAATCTGGATAGGCTCAAATGGCACGGGTCAATTTGGTAAAGCTCCTGGGCTAACACTTCTTTTAGTTGGCGCAGGTCTAGTAACCGCCATTCCACTCTTGCTATTTAACGGTGCAACATCACGAATTCCATTTACAATGATTGGGCTACTTCAATACTTGACGCCAACAATTCAGTTTCTTCTTGCAGTCTTCTTGCGCCATGAACCAATGCCAAGTGGGCGTTGGCTTGGATTTGTATTTATATGGCTCGCTCTGATAACTCTGGGTTATGACTTAATTAAGTCAGGAAGTTCTAGAGATAACCGCTTGGCTCAGCCCGATTAGTGCATCTTTTGCTGGCCCTTCAGGAAGTTCATCAAGATGAAGCTGTGCTGACGTACCATACTTGGCTACTAGATCGCGAGATTTAGTAAGCGCGCTATGGGTCCGCAGTTTGGTAATAGTTTCCTTTACAACTGCTTCATCAGTAATTGGCGCCGATAATATCTGCTTTAGTTCGAAATCAGCAGGGTCATCGGATTCAAGAATGAATAATGTTACCAGCGTCGGAACTCCTTCGCGAAGATCTGTTCCGGGAGTCTTGCCTGACTCTTTAGAATCACTTGTGATATCAATAATGTCATCAGCTAATTGAAAAACAATTCCTATCTCTTCACCAAATTTTGTGAGCGCTTCCATTACCTTTGCATCGGCGCCTGAGATCATCGCGCCATATCTTGCACTTGCAGAGATCAACGAACCAGTCTTGTCTGCTACAACTCCTAGGTAATGTTCTAGCTGCGTCTTACCTGCACTTGAGCCTTGGGTCTCAGTTATCTGTCCGATAACTAATCTCTCAAAGGTTAGGGCTTGTAGCCGAACTGCTTCCGGTCCTAAATCTGCGAGCAGCTGGGAAGTCTTTGCGAATAAATAATCACCTGTAAGGATTGCAACCGTGTTGTTCCAGCGATTATTGGCGCTCTCTACCCCACGTCGAAGTGGCGCCTCATCCATAACATCATCGTGATACAAAGTTCCTAAATGAGTTAGTTCGCAGACGACTGCCGCTTCAATAATTCCCTTAGCTCCTGGATTGCCAAATTGAGCAGCGAGCAAGACCATTAAGGGGCGAAGGCGCTTACCGCCGGCATCAATTAGGTGCCTAGAGGTTTCAATTACGAGTGGATATTTTCCCTCTATCGCTTCACGTAGTGCCCTCTCTACCTCTTTCATCGAACGCAGGATCTCGGACTCTAATTTTGAGTCAATATTTGGAATCCCGATTTGAGACATTAGCGCAGGAATTGAGCAAAGTTCTGCGCAATATTTAGGAGTAGTGATGGTGCTATTCCAAGCACAATAGTCAAAATAGCTCCAATTGAGATAGAGATCCTAGTGAGGATAGATGGAATAACAACTGAAACTGAATCATTTGTTGCATCTGCAAAGAAGAGCATCAGAATTAATCTAATGTAGAAGAAGACTGCGATGGCGCTAGATAGAACACCGACAACAACTAGAGCAATATTTCCTGACTCATAGGCTGCGGCAAAGATGGCGAACTTTCCTACGAATCCACTTGTCAAAGGGATTCCAGCAAAGCTAAGTAAGAAAAGTGAGAAGACAGCGGCTACTAGTGGAGATTTCCTACCAAGCCCAACCCAGCGATTAACATCACTAACTTCGCCAGCTGAATCACGGATCAAGGTCACGATTCCAAATGCTCCGATTGTGGCAACACCATAAACCAGAAGATAGAAGAGTGAGGCAGCGAGTGCGTTCTTATTTAATGAGACAACTGCGGTAAGTAAAAATCCTGCGTGTGCAATTGATGAGAAAGCTAGAATTCGCTTTATATCTCGTTGTGCAATCGCTGCAACAGCACCGAAAATCATTGTAATCGCGGCGATAACGGCAATAGTTGGCTTCCAGCTAAGTTGAGCTGCATCTAAACCGACATAGAAAATTCGAAGTGTTGCGCCAAATGCGGCTGCTTTGGTCGCAGCTGCCATAAAGCCAGTAATTGGAGTTGGTGCACCTTGATAGACATCGGGCGTCCAAGAATGGAACGGAACAGCGCCCACCTTGAAAAGTAAACCTACTGAGAGAAATACAATGCCGAGAAGTAGAAATACATCGTTACCACCGGCGCCACGAATTGCATCAGTTAAACCATTTAGTGATAGCGAGCCTGAATATCCATAAAGAAGTGCGGCTCCAAACAAGAAGAAGGCTGATGAATAAGCACCTAACAGGAAGTATTTCAGTGCAGCTTCCTGCGAGAGCAATCGGCGCCGGCGAGATAATCCAACCATTAGATAAAGTGGAAGTGAGAGAACTTCAAGTGCCACAAATAGCGTAATAAAATCAGTAGCTACCGGGAAGAGCATCATTCCAGCTACAGCAAAGAGGGTTAGTGGATACACCTCAGTCTGCTGCTTGCCTGTCTCGAGCGCTGAAGCCTCTTCGAGTGAACCAGGAAGAGTTGATGCTTGGGCTACAAAATTATCCTGATCAGCAATTAATAAGATTCCAAGCAAGGCAAATATCAGAATTGCACCTTGCATAAAAATTCCTACGCTGTCAATTGAAACCGAAGTAATAGCTGCAATGGATGAGCCTTGATTTCGAATTCGATAAATCTGCTCTAAAGCGATAATTATCGCAGTAACCGCAATTGCTAATTGCAACCTGGCACGAATCGCCTGCTTCACAAATGCCTCAACTAAAACACCAATAACTGCGGCGCCAAGAATAATCAGCATTGGAGCTAGTAGCGCATAATCTAACTTAGGGGCAGATAACATTATTTAGCCACCTTTGCGATTGGATCACTTACGCCGAGATGAACCATGACGGTATCGGTGGTCATATTTACGGTCTCTAATACTGGCTTAGGGTAAAAACCAAGAATTATCAGGACCAAAATTACTGGGGCGATGGCTAACTTTTCGCGTAGGTTCAAATCTGTAATTCCCTTACTTGTGCTTGGCGTCTCGCCATGTAGTGCTCGTTGTACTGCAATTAAGACGTAGAGCGCAGCCAAGATAATTCCAGTCGTTCCAAGAATTGCAGCTACTGGATATTTACCAAAGGTTCCGACCAAGACTAAGAATTCACTTACAAAGCTAGATAACCCTGGTAGCGCTAGCGCTGACATGCCAGCTATGAAGAATGACCAGGCGAGAATTGGGGCGGTTCGCTGTAGCCCACCAAAATCAGATATCAGCGTAGATCCACGTCGTTTAGCCATCCAGCCAGCAGTTAGGAATAGCGCTGCTGTAGAGAAACCGTGATTAACCATATAGAAGATTGCGCCAGAAAGTCCTTGGGAGGTCAGGGCAAATATTCCGAGTGTAATAAAACCAAAGTGCGAGATAGAGGTAAATGCAATCAGTGCATTTATATCCTTCTGTCCGATTGCCAAGAATGCGCCATAAAGAATTGAGATTACCGCCAAGGTGATAATCGCCGGTGTGAATGTTCGAGTTGCATCAGGAAAGAAGCTCATGCAGAAGCGGATCATTCCGTAAGTTCCAACTTTATCTAGAACACCCAAGAGTAGAGTTGAAGTACCCGGTGTTGCAGATTTAGCAGCCGTTGGCAACCAGGTGTGAAATGGCCAGAGCGGAGCTTTAATAGCGAAAGCAATAAAGAAGCCGAGAAATAGCCAGTTCTGAGTCTGGCTATCAATTGTTAACTCAGAGAGTTTTGAAATATCAAATGTAGCCCCGCCTTGATTTGTCGAGATTACAAATAGTCCGATTACTGAGGCAAGCATCAAGAGTCCGCCAAAGAGGCTGTAGAGCAAGAATTTCATTGCCGCAGCTGCGCGCGCTCCCTTTCCATAGCCGCCAATCAAGAAGTAAACAGGGAGCAACATAGCCTCGAAGATCACATAGAAGAGGAAGACATCAGTTGCAGCAAATACCCCGATCATCATGGTTTCAAGAATCAGTAAGAGAATATAGAAAGTTTTGACGCTCCAACGGCCAGTCTCAGATTCATACCAACCAGCGAGAAAGACAATTGGTACCAATATTGTGGTCATTAAAATCAGGACTAACGCCATTCCATCTATTCCAACAGCATAATTAATATTAAATGCTGAAATCCAAGAGCGAACCTCTGTAAATTGAAGTGCGCCATCCGACCCGTCAAATGCAAAGGCCATAAAGATTGATACTGCAGCGACAAGAAGTGCAAAGCCCAGTGCTACTTGCTTAATCAGAACCGTTTTAGCTGTCGGTATAAAGGCGATCAAGGCTGCGCCAAAGAGTGGAAGAAGTTGAAGCGTGGTCAAGATACTCATAGCGTCACCATCCAAATTGCACCAAGTAGGGCAATGACGCCTAGAACCATGATCAACGCGTAGCTACGAACGTACCCATTTTGAATTGCTCGAGTTGCACCGGCAATTGTTTGAACGAGCCAGCCAACTAGGGAGACTAAGCCGTCTACCACTTTGTTATCTGTTGTGACGAGTGCCGAAGTTAAGCGCTGACCTGGGCGCATAAATACCGCCTCATTAAATGAATCCTGATAGAGATCCTTGCG
>DFDL01000077.1:2165-9711 GCA_002367715.1 Actinobacteria bacterium UBA3028 | reverse complement strand
AACCGTAGCCTCAGCGGGGTGCGATGCAGAATCCAAGTCAACAAATTCAGTACTCACGCCATGAGCCGCAAAATCATCAAAGGCTGAACGCCACTGCTCCTCGCCGCTCATTGTTCCAAGGTATGCCGCTTCCATTCCAAGAGCACCTAAGGCAACTAAGGAATTCCGAATATTCCCACCGAAGCGATTTTCACTTCGAATTATTCTGCCTTTCTCGTCTTTCCAATGCGCCTCGGTGACCAAAATATGATCTAAGGCAATGCAGCCTATTCCGATTATCATAGTTAAATCCTGTCAGACATCAATCGGTTGCAGAAAGTCCGGCACTGCTGAGTGCCGCCTCGAACCCAAGCCCTTCATGTATTACCGAATAATAGGCGCGTGATGCCTTTTTAACATCCCGTGCCCCCCAAACATTTCGTCCTACAACTGCGCCCTTGGCGCCCGCATCAATTGCGTCACGAGTGCTATTCAATGCAGCACCGAGGGTAGGTTCTTTTGGCCCTCCAGCAATAACTATTGGAGTTGGACACGAATTAACTATGTCAATGAAAGATTTCTTGTCACCTGGATAACCAACCTTAATTACGTCCACGCCTGTTTCAATACCGCAACGAACCGCCCATGCAATCTCATCGGGCGTAAATACAATTTCCGCATCTCCGCTCTTTGAAAAAACTCTTGGATATATATGCGCTACTACTGGCAAATTAAATTCTGCTGCTTCGCGAACTGAATCAGTTAACCAACTAAGATACTTTCCTTCACTCGGCCCGCGGACTGGTATCGCAACAGCCAGAGCATCTGCCCCTAACCTAATTGCATCAATTGGTCGAGTAATGAGCTCTGAAATCCGATCGTCCACCGTAAAGCAACCACCTTGAACGATTAATGAAGCTTTCCCAGCATAAGAAACCCACAAATTCTTCGCAGTACCTGGCTGGATTGTTACGGAATCGGGCCGACCTTCCATTGTCAGCTCTAGGGCCTTAGGAAGATTAGCCAAGCCGCCATGCACCGCATTGCCATATCCAACAAAATGGTCTATCGCAACACCAAATAAATTTCCGCTTGGGTTTGAAAATATATTCTTAAGTCTAACTTCTCGCCCAATACTCATTCTTAATTTTCTCTCTCTAGGAATTAATGTCATTCGGTTTCTTCCATAACTAGACTACTCATATTATTTATTACTTTACCCAGCTAGCGAACTCAATTCCATCTTAAACCGGCTAGTTTGGCCCAATAATTAGGTTGGGCGGAATCGCCCAAGATCTCCCAAAGAGCGTAAATCCCGGGGCTAGTCACCCTTAAAAACACTTGCGAACTGAGCTGGGGTAGTCCACAATTGGTCAACACCTCAGCTCGTACCCGAGCAAATCAGAGGTTTTATCTAATGCAATATGGAGGAACTATGCAGAACTTCTTTACCCGTAGAACTATTACGGCTGTTGCCCTCGTCGGTGTTTCATCCCTGCTACTTGTAGCCGGGCCAACATCACAAGCAACCGCAGCAAAAAAGAAGGTTGGCGTAACGCTAATCTTGAAGAACCTAACAAACCCATTCTTTGTCGCAATGACTAAGGGTGCAAGAGCTCAGGCCAAGAAAATTAATGTGTCATTGAGCGTTGCAGCAGGTAAAGATGAAACAGATGATGCTGCTCAAATTACAGCTATTGAAAATGCAATTTCAAAGAAGGATGCCGGAATTCTAATTACTCCAATTTCTGCAGCTTCATATTCTGCGATTACGAAAGCCCGTAAGGCTGGACTTTTTGTTATCGCACTAGATACCCCAACAGATCCAGCGACAATAGTCGATATTACTTATGCGACTGACAACTGCTTGGCTGGGGAATTAATTGGTCGATGGGCAGCTTCAAAGATGAATGGCAAGGATGCTGTTATCGCCATGCTTGATATCTTTGATGACAAGATGGTTCCTGTTGACTATTGCCGTGACAATGGCTTCCTAAAAGGAATGGGAATCCCAGTCAACGATCCAAAAGTTATTGGGGATGAAGTAAAGACAGGTAAGTACACAGGCGGAAAAGGTGGAAACTACGAGATCGTTGGAAACGTAGCAACACTTGGTGCTGAAGAAGGTGGACGAACTGGAATGGAAACTCTCCTTAGCAAGAATCCAAAAATCAACCTTGTTTACACACTAAACGAGCCAGCTGCTGCTGGTGCGAATGCCGCACTAAAGGCTGCCGGAAAAACTGGAGTAGTCATCGTATCTGTTGATGGTGGACGCGCTGGTGTTGAGAATGTAAAGGCCGGAGTTATCGGTGCTACTTCTCAGCAGTACCCACTATTAATGGCCAAAAAGGGTGTTAAGGCAATTGCCAAGCTCATCCGTTCAGGAGTAGAGCCAGCAGTAACACCAGGTCTCGACTTCTACAATACTGGTGTCACCTTGATTACTGATGACCCACAACCAGGAGTTCCATCTAAGTCAGTTGCATATGGCTTAAAGAAAGCTTGGGGCTAAAAAAATAGCTTTCGGTCTAATAAATCGATAGTTATCTGAATTAAGTGATTAGAGCGGATATAAAAATATTCGCTCTAATCCTTTTCTATTTCGTAATAAGCGGTAAATTTGCAGTTAGTCGGGATTTAGTTAATTATTTCTTACAAGCAGAATGAGGTTCCCATGAAAGATAAAGAGAGTTTGGTGGATCCGGCGACAGAATTCACAAATCGTGCCTCAAAAGCCCAAAAAGTTCAAGCTGTTCTTAATAGATTTCCTTGGATTAGCTCGGCGGTAGTCTTAGCGATTTCATTAATTACTTTTAGTTTCTTTAACGAAAATTTTTTAACGCCGAATAATTTGTCACTTATTCTCCAGCAAGTTGCGATTATTGGTGCGATTGCTGCTGGTCAAACAATAATCATTATGACAGCCGGCATTGACCTCTCTTGTGGTGCAATTGCAATCTTTGCTTCCATGGTCATGGCTAAAACTTCATTTGTAAATGGGTGGCCTGCTTGGGCCTCTTTTCTCCTCGGAATTATGGTTGGTACTGCTGCAGGTGCTTTTAACGGCTGGCTTGTCACAAGAATCAAGCTGCCGCCATTCATCGTTACATTGGCAACACTTAATATATTCTTGGCGCTAACGCTTTTTTATGCTACAGGTCGCACAATTATGGATCAAGAATTAGACCCATTCTATTTAAAGTTAGGTTATCTAATAAAAATTGGTGAGTTCAAAGTTACAACTGGTGTTCTTGTGATGATCGCTATGTATTTAGTTTTAGCTTTCGTCCTCAGGTACACGGGTTGGGGACGTCACGTATATGCAGTTGGAGATGACATTGAAGCTGCTCGATTGGCGGGTATTCAAGTAAATCGGGTCCTAATGAGTGTATATATGACCGCAGGTTTTATCTTTGCGATTACTGCTTGGATTATAATCGGCAGAGTGGCTGCAGCAAGCCCTAATACAGGCTCGACTCTCAATCTAGATTCAATTACGGCTGTTGTAATCGGCGGGACTAGCCTATTTGGTGGGCGAGGTGCAATTTTTGGCTCACTGCTCGGAGCAATCATGGTCGGTGTTTTTCGAAATGGCCTTTCTCTAGCTGGAGTTGACCTTTACTACCAAACTTTTGCGGTAGGGGTTTTGATTTTAGTTGCAGTATCAGTTGACCAATGGATTAGAAGGGCAAGAAAATGACAACATTAATCGCGCCAATTCTTGAAGCTAAAAACCTTGTGAAGAATTATGGACGAGTTGTGGCCGTGGATGGTGCAGATCTGAAGTTATTTCCTGGTGAGGTACTCGCAGTTGTTGGTGATAACGGAGCGGGAAAATCAACTTTAATTAAATGCTTATCCGGTGCTGAGTCCTACGATAAGGGTGTAATCGAGCTCGATGGGAAACCAATTTCATTTCGGAGTCCACAAGATAGCCGGGAAGCAGGCATAGAAACAGTTTTCCAAACCCTCGCTATCTCGCCCGCTCTGGATATTGCTTCCAACCTTTTTCTTGGAAGAGAACTTCGGAGAAAAGGACCCCTGGGTTCAATTCTGCGAATGCTAGACGGTCCCGGAATGAGAAGAATCGCAAAGGAAGAAATTTCCCGTCTGGGCATAGGAACTATTCAAAATATTAGTCAAACTGCAGAAACTCTTTCAGGAGGCCAGCGTCAAGCAGTGGCAGTTGCAAGAGCTGCCGCTTTTGGACAAAAACTTATAATTTTGGATGAGCCAACTGCAGCTCTGGGAGTACGTGAGTCCTCTCAAGTCCTTCGTTTGGTCGAAAAGCTTCGAGACAGTGGGATTCCTGTGATTCTAATCAGCCACAACATGCCCCAAGTTTTTGAAGTTGCTGATCGAATTCATATCCAGAGACTGGGCAAACGCATAGCTGTTGTAACTCCAAAAAGTCACACCATGAACGATGTGGTTGCTGTTATGACTGGGGCACTTGAAATTGATGAGAAAGATCAAGCTCTCGGGCCAGTCCGCTCAATAAACTAATTGTTTAGAGAACTTTCTCTAGTGCATCCCTCATGACACCGGCGCTAACTTTAGTGCCGGTCCAATATTCAACTCCAAGTATTCCTTGATTTACAATCATTCCTAGACCATCTATAACCCTGCATCCCTTACTTCTTGCATCCTTAATTAACTGAGTATTCGGTGGATTAACGATTACATCAGCAACTACCAGACCCGAATGCAATGAATCTATATCTAAATTAATCGGCTCTTTATCATTGGGCGCCATTCCAAGAGATGTAGCGTTTACTAGTATGTCGATTTCCTTTGGAACTTCATACAAGGCATCCCACTTGGTGAAAATTCCCCGCGCTTCTGTCTTCTGATTTATCAAGTCAGTCAGCTCCTGCCCACGCTTAACATCACGGTTGATAATTCGAATTTCCGATGCCCCGGCTAAGGCTAATTCAACAGTAATTGCACGAGCAGCTCCCCCGGCACCAAGAATTGCAACCTTGAGCCCTTTAGGATCTACCACTGTCTTTAATGACTCAAGAAAACCTTTGCCGTCCGTATTCTCCCCGATATATCTTCCATCCCTCAAGACGACGCAATTGACCGCCCCCATTAGGGCTGCGGATTCCCCAAGACCGTCTAGGTACTTAATTACTTCAACCTTATGTGGCAACGAACAATTGAATCCAAGCCAACCCATGGCTTTTGCGCCTTTGACAGCATTTTCAAGTTGCTCTGGCAAGACCTCACAATTTATATATCTGAAATTCAGATTATGGAATTGGTATGCTGCCTCTACCATCGCAACGGTGGGATTTACTGAGGATTGCATTGAAAAACTTCCAGTTAGTTTGCTTAAGAAATTCACGTCGTGACTCCCACATCTGGTCGATTTGATTGAGATCAATAAAGTGATACTACCTTTAGCGCGCGCGAGTTGCTACGCTTACTCACGAGTGTTTTAACCTGGATGGAGCATGTGACTTTAATGGAAAATGATTTTGAAGTTATTGTGGTTGGTTCTGGTATGGGGGGTTCCACAACAGCATTTGGACTTGCTCAAAAGGGTAAGAAAGTATTGGTTCTTGAGCGCGGTTCTAGAATTCCAAAAGAATCTCAAAATTGGTCCCCAGAAGATATATTTATTAAAAAACGTTATCGCTCTAGTGAGCTTTGGCTTGATAAGGATGATAAAGAATTTGAACCTGGAGTTCATTACGTTGTAGGTGGTAACACCAAACTTTACGGAGCATCCCTTCCAAGATTTAAGGAATGTGATTTTCTGGAATTAAAACATCGAGAGGGAATCTCCCCGTCATGGCCGTTTAGCTACGCCGATATTGAACCCTACTATTACCAAGCCGAAGAGTTGTACAAAGTTCATGGGTCCGAGGAACAAGATCCAGGAGGACCATGGCGATCGAAACCATTCCCTTATCCCTCTATAGAGCATGAACCTTACGTAAAAGAATTGGCCGACCGTCTGAGCAAAGCTGGAGTCACACCGATAGCTAATTCGATGGGGATTGATATCGGCCCTAAGGGAAACTGCATCCGGTGTAATACCTGCGATGGTTTCATTTGCAAGTTGGATGCGAAAAGCGATGCTGAGATCAATGCCCTGAACCCAGCTATAAAAACTGGAAATGTCGAATTGAGAACTGATTCACATGTCACAAAAATTGTTCTTACCTCAGATGGAAAATCTGTGGACTACCTTTTGGTTAGTGGCGTATCCGGTGAATATAAGGTTAGGGGAAAGAAGTTTGTAATTTCCGCAGGGGCTGTTAATACTGCTGCACTTCTTTTAAACTCTAAATCAGATTCTTCACCGAATGGTATTGCTAACTCATCTGACCAAGTAGGGCGAAACTTCATGAAGCACAATAATTCTCATATTCTCGTCTTTGATTGGAGGCGAAGAAATAACGTAATTTTCCAGAAAACTCTTTCGTTCTCCGATTGGTACTCTGATGGCGGAGAAGGTTATCCGCTTGGTACTGTTCAGTTAATTGGCAAAGTTCAAGGAATTATGATGAAGTCGGTTGCGAAAATGGTCCCGCTGCCTATTCTTAATTACATTGCGGGTAGAAGTGTCGAATTTCTTGTTATGTCCGAAGACCTTCCCAGCCCCGAAAATAGAGTTACGGTTGATTCGAATGGTCGTATTAAGACAACTAGAAATCCTCGAGGAGTTTCAACACACACAGCATTAATGCAAAAGACGAGAAAAATATTGCTGAAGATAGGTTATAAAGCGATCTTCATTCAAGAGCACGATATCTCAATGAACGCTCATCAATGTGGCACAACTGTCGCTGGCAAAGATCCTAAAACGAGTGTTGTTGACCAGTATTGTAAAACACACGATGTGGACAATTTATATTTAATTGACGGTGGATTTTTCCCCTCTTCAGGTGCCATGAATCCCGCGCTAACTATTGCGGCCCAGGCGCTACGAGTAGTAGCTGAATCTGACCTAGCGCGATAGTTATTTAGGTATCGATGCCAATCCCATTGCGCTGACTTCGTTAGCGATCAGCGCATCTTCAACGGTGGCTAAATCTGGGTTAACTTCACCGGTGCTTACTTCATGAATCCAGGCCCTCAGTTCCTCAATATAGGAGGCTTCAAAGCGTTCCATCCAGTTCTCCGCCATTGGGCCTGCCTTAATGACTCCACCCACTCGATTGATTTGAGTCACAACATCCCCATGTGTTCCAATTTGGATCGAGCCTTTTTCGCAGACAACTTCAATGCGACAGTCAAAGCCATAATTGTTGAAGGCCACGATATCGCCCACCATCATAATTCCACTTTTAAGTTTTCCAATAATTATTAATGGATCACTTAACCCTTCAGGTGAAAGAGTTGAGTTCCTTGGATAAAAACTCTGAATAGACTCCCATTCGTCTTCAAATAACCACCTATAAACATCAAAGTCATGGATTGCAATATTTGTGAATAGTCCTGTTGATGTTATGCCTGTCGAGAAAACATTTCTGGTCACAGTTCTAAAGAATGTAGGCGAACCAAAATCACCACTCCTAATTAGTCGTCTTACTTCTTGATAGGAAGGATC
>DFDL01000077.1:0-1865 GCA_002367715.1 Actinobacteria bacterium UBA3028 | reverse complement strand
GCAATCAGTCGGGCCTCTTCTAGAGAGGTAGCAATAGGTTTTTCGCATAAAATTTGTTTTCCAGAGGAGATCGCTAATTTTAAATGTGGCACATGCAGGGAATCTGGGGATGCAATGATTACTGCATCTACCCGAGAATCGTTCATTAATTCTTCAGGGTCGACTGTTGAAAAAAGTACAGATCCTATTTCGGATGCTAAGTCAGAGGTTTTCTTTAGGTCTACGTCAGATAATGCAACTACTCTTGCTTCTGGTATATGTCTAGAAATAAATCTGGCATGGCCAGCGCCCATAATCCCAGCACCTATAATTCCGACATTTATCACTGTAACCTCTTTCAATAATTGTTCGACTGAATTCAAGTTGAACTATATCTCGATTATTAAACGAACTGACAAAACCCCAGTGGCTCTAAAAACTATTTGGAATAGTGTTTCATGAATGATTGAGCACATTTTTAAAGCGAGCCCCATGGCACTCCATGGAGTAAAGGCGCAGAAAATGGGCCACAGTTGTGTTGTCAGCGTTATTAGCTGGTCCTTTTAAGCGGTCATAAAGTTCTTTTAAATGACCCTTTGGAGGCTTGGCTAGTTAGTTTGAGGCTAGTCTCTGTGCGCTTGAAGGGATTCGAACCCCTAACCTTCTGATCCGTAGTCAGATGCTCTATCCGTTGAGCTACAAGCGCAGGCGTGCTGGGAAATACTACCCGTTGATTAACTTTGCCCCAAACTGAGTAAATCTGGCACTGAAACTGCTTTAACGCGAGGTTTTCCCAGGGCTTCCCCCGCTGATATTTCTGCAGTATTTATTCGAACCCAAAATGGCTGATCAACAATTTTATGTTCAGCATCCAAGAGGTCGGTTATATCGCCATCACTTTTAGGGGCTTTCAAGTCAGAAATTAGAAGTGAGATTACATCCGCTGCATCACTCTTATTCGTTCCGATAACACCTGACGGTCCTCGCTTTGCCCATCCAACTACATACATATTTGAACCAGTAATTCGGCCATCGGTATTAGAAATTTTCCCTCCTTCAAAATTGATACCTTCTATATGTGCGGGCTCATATCCAATGGCAGTGATTACCAAGTCACAAGGAATAGTTACTTCACCATCTGGCGTTGAGTAAATTACTCCTTCTACTTTATCTGTACCAATAATCTCTTTAGGGGTATGGGAGAAGAGGAATTCTAAGCTGCGATTATGTCCGCGTTTTGGTGTTTCAGCTACCAGTTTCATAGCCTCTAAATTACTTGCAACATGTTTGTCTATCTCACCACTTGCTTGGACATTTGCTTGCGCGAGGGCAATTTGTTCTTCACTAATAAATACATCCGTATGTTCTAGCTTTGGGAGATCTCGGAGCTCGGGCGCAGTAAATGACGCAAATTCGGCGCCACGTCTTCCAGTGATAAACACCTTTCTAATATTACTTTTACGAAATACTTCTAAAGCATGATCTGCCGTGTCAGTTGGATCAAGCTCTTTAGGATCTAGTGCCAGTATTCGACCACAATCCATTGCCACATTTCCAGCGCCAATAACCACTGCAACTTTTCCTGAGAGATCAACATCAAAATCTGCAAGATCAGGGTGTCCGTTATACCAAGGAACAAAGATTGCAGCAGATATTGAGTTTGCTATCTCTTCACCTGGAATCCCAAGTTTTTTGCCGACAGAAGAGCCGGTTGCCATTATCACTGCGTCATATTTGCTGGTCAGATCAGTAAGAGAAATATCCTTGCCTAGTTCAACATTTCCAAATAAGCGGAAATTCGAATCTGCTGCAATTTTTTCAAAGACCTTCGCAACGGTCTTAATCTTTGGATGATCAGGGGCGACTCCTGAACGGACCAAACCCCA
>DFDL01000036.1:3193-7601 GCA_002367715.1 Actinobacteria bacterium UBA3028 | reverse complement strand
TGAGTTTGCAATAGAGAAAGTCCAGAGACCGGGCGATGATGAAACCGGCTCAATTAAATTTAGCGTTGCAACGCTATCTTTGGCGATTGAGATATCTGAAAAGGTTCCAAGCGTCTTTGGCAGACCAAAAATAGTTAGCGTTGTTCTTGTTTCAGCGCCCAACCAATTTGTACTTGCTGATTGCACTGCTGTGATTGTTACTAAACCAGCATCTTGAAAGGTAAGTGTGTCACCTGAGGTTGTGGCGATCTCGGAATTTGAGGTGCGATAGGACCAAGGCGCGGTTGAATTTGAGGTTGGCGGTATTAATTTTAAAGTTCGACTTAATAGAGTTGCAGATAGGGCAGACCAAGTTCCGATAGTTGGTGTACCTTTTTCAACAATTAGGCGCGAGACTCGAGAGACGCTTACGAAATTACCGCTAGCGGCTTGGGTATATGTAACGCCGGTTGAGCCAGCTTTTAAGATGGTTGCAACAAGTCCATTAATACGAGCGATTGTTGGATCTGTCGCACTCGCACTCCAGGTGCCAGGTGAATTTGAGGTCGGTGGAATAAGAGTGATGCTTCCATCATCAAACTTCACGCTCTGGGTGACTGGCAGGCTAACTCGAGGATAGGCAGCAAGAGCGGTTGGGGCGCTCATTACAGTGAGGCTAAAAATTAGGGCGCCTATGATTAAATTTTTCCGCATAGCCCTATTATCCTTTAAATCAATTGTTAAATCGGGGATTTAAAGCCATAAATAAGTGATTTGTACTGAGAACTTTCTTAAAGTTGCAAGCTAAATCTTTGGCAGGTGCCAATCTTTTTTAATTGAGATCTCACGCACCGCAACAATCACTATTCCAGAAATAATCACGATCGCTGGCTCAGAAATATTGAGGTGATTTAAAATTGCATAAACTAGTGCGCCCATAAAGCAAGAGGTGCCGATAGTTTCGCGGTGCAAAAGTACTGGCTCTACTTGGCAGAGGACATCTCGCAATAAGCCGCCGGTAACACCGCCGACTAAACCAAGGGCGATGACACTTATAAAATTAGCGTTATTTGCGGCTGCAAAGTTGGCACTTGAAACTGTAGCCACTGCAAGGCCGAAGGTATCCAAGCTTAAGATCAGGCGCCCAACTGGTCTGCGGTCTTTTGCAAGAATGGTAATTAGAACGGCAAGTGCGATTGAGGCAAAGAGCCAAGAGTTTAGAATCCATGGTGGGCGTTGGCCCATAAATAAGTTACGCAGCGTGCCACCGCTTATCGATGCGACGGCCGCGATGAGTGCGATGCCGCCATAATCAAGACCTTTGGATGCAGCAATCCGAGCACCAACAATTGCAAAGGCAAATGTTGCGATTAAATCCAGGATTGTGACTATCGAATCTAGTTGCATCTGATCAGAGAGTTATAGCTTTACTAGCAAGAACAGCGGTTGGCTTGGGCAATACCTTCAAGTGCTTCTTCGATGTGTTCGCCGCAACCAGACCAGGTTGGCTTTTTGCAACTATCGCAGGTAACCATCGAACACATTTTGCAGCTCCTTATATATAGTCCACTAATTTTACGGAGGGACCCGTCATCGTCTGATTATACGCCGCTCCAACAGATTTTCATTCTTGCAACATGATAGATAGCGCCACACCTTGCTATGCAACTGGGCTAGTTGTTCTGGCTCTCGGTTTTTGGTGGCTTAAGTTGGCGAAGCCTTAATTATTTGCGAATAGTCTCAGAAGGTAGTTCGCCGAAACGCTCGTAATAAATTTTTGCAAACCTGCCCAAGTGGGTGAAGCCCCAAGTAAATGCGACATCGGCGATTGAGGAGTTAAATCCCTGATCAGAAATCAGCTCTTCACGGACTCGAGTCAGACGCACATTGCGTAGATAGTCGGTTGGACTCATGCCAACGTATTTCTTAAATCCGTCTTGCAGTGAGCGAATACTTACGCCGGCGATTCTTGCCATATCCGTAACAGTAAGTGGTTCCTCTGGACTGGATTCACATGCTTGCATTGCTAAACGAACTGACCTTGGTGCAGCCGGTTCAACGCTAGTTCCTATCGATTCGGTGTAGTTGTGTCTCTGTGAAAGAAGCAGGCTACTGATAATTAAATCCTGAAATTGATTTCGTACTCCGGCATGCATCGTTAAACCGCCACGATCAACATCAGTTACGAGAGTGTCAACTAAAGTTCGCCAGCTTCTGGCCTCTGGTGTTGTGAGATCCATTCCCAAATCGAAACGCACTGGTAAGTGAAGTTCGCGGCCAATTAAATCTTCCAGCCGTTCTTCTAAGGTGCTGCGATTTACATAGACCAGCAGTTGTGGATTATCGTCGTGCCAAATCATGTCCAGTTTTTCCAGCGGATTGGGAATAGAGGCCATGTTTACATCGGAATGAATTGTCTGCTTCCCACAGGTAATTTCCGCACTTCCTGAGAGTGGCATTTGAATCAGATAGAAAGAAGTTAGTTCGCCAGGGGTGATATGAACTTCGGCGCCATAATCCAAATAATTTAAAGTTACATCCCCTAGGGTGACTCGGTTATGGACTGTATTTAGTTGCTCGTTCTTCTTGGTCGTCGTAAGGGCATGTGGGCAAAAAACTCGAGCAACTTCACTTCGCGCCTCATCCAAGTGGGTGGTACGAAATAGATTGTGCTCTTTAAGCATTTCTTGGACTGGAGTCATTTGAGAATCGTTCTATTCGAGACATCTACTGTCAATGGTTTTGCCAGCTTTTACTCCGCTTATTTGCGTTCTTTGGATAACCCGTGCGTGGCTGGGACACTATTTAGGAGCTGGAATCCATAAGGTCTGCATAATTACTTAAGTTGGAGGAGAAAAATGAGTTCAGGGCCATCTAAATCAAATAGTTCATCGGGTTCACTAAGCGGCAAGGTTGCAATTGTCACTGGTGGTGGAACGCTCTTTGGAGCAGCGGTAGCCAAAACTTTGATAGCTGATGGTGCCAAAGTCATGATCGTTGAAATTAACGCTGAAAGTGGCAGCGCGGCCGCGAAAGAGTGCGGAGCAAATTTCTTTCATGGGGATGTAACTGATGATGCCGCTATTGCAAAACTTGTTGAATCCACAATTTCGGCCTGGGGTCGGATAGATATTTTGGTAAATCTTGCTTGTTCCTATGATGATTCCGGCGCAGAGAGTACTCGTGCACAGTGGACAAATACTTTGAATGTAAATATTTCTAGCGCTGCGATGTTGGCCGCCGCAGTTCGACCATATATGAAGAGAGAGGGCACCGGATCGATTATCAATCTCACAAGTATTTCTTCAGCGGTCGCACAAACTGGACGTTGGATTTACCCGGTGAGCAAAGCAGCTTTAGTCCAGTTAACTCGTAATATGGCTATGGATTATGCCGGTGACAAAATTCGAGTGAATTCAGTTTCACCCGGTTGGACATGGTCGGCAATTATGGATTCTCTTTCGAAGGGAGACCGTGCAAAAACAGATCGCGTCGCCGCACCATTTCATTTAACTAGTCGAGTCGGAGATCCCGAGGAAGTCGCAAATGTTATTTCATTCTTAGCCAGCGATAAGGCATCTGTTGTTACTGGTGCAGATTGGGCAGCAGACGGTGGTTATTCTGCAATGGGACCGGAGCAAGCTGTGCCCGCGATCCCATTACTAGAAGCGTAACTAGTTAAATATTTTCACTAGTTTTTCTTTGTTACTTCTTTTCTAGTTCTTATTAAGTCGTTTGCGAAGCTTTGGACCAATCTTCGCGTAACTCTTTGGGTTAATTGGCAAGAGCCACTGATTGAAGCGAATTGGTGCTGGAATTTGTAGCTTTAGATCACGAAGCAACTCGTCGATGTTATGTACAGAGAATGGAATAATGTTTGTTCCCCGCGCATGCTTATTCTCGGTGCGCTTCTCCATCCAAGCAAGACGATTATCGATATGGGAGAGCATCTCACTCTTTGTTGGCAATTTAATGGCACCCTCAATATTTGCTGCGAGCCAGATTGCTCCGACCTCAGCGTTTAATTGTGAGAAGAATGAGGAGTTGTATCCGTTGAATGCCAGGTTTGTTACCTCCAAAGGTATTAATTGGCGATACAAACGGAAGTTTCCACGCTCATCATTAATTGATTTCATCACTGAAGCATCGAGGAATGGCACTATCTGATTGAAGCCGGTTCCACAGATTACATAATCGGCATCCAAGACTTTGCCATTTGAAAGCGTAACTTTCCCGGCAGCCATACTGGTGATCTCGGTGTCGCGTTCAACAAACAATTTGCCGGCTTTGATGTTCTTGAAGAAGCCATCTGTAGCAAGTGAAACCGTGCTGCGCACAATTGTGTCCAAGCCGGTCTTTGGGTGAAGGCCAAGCTTCTCCAATTTAAACTGCTTTTCGATAACACCCTGAACACTTCCCAACATTCCCG
>DFDL01000036.1:1740-2910 GCA_002367715.1 Actinobacteria bacterium UBA3028 | reverse complement strand
CCCATGCGGGTAAGTAAAAGCATCTTGTAGTTCAAAACATTATTAAGGCGCTTTGGCACTTTCCAAATCAAGTGGCGGGCAACAATAGTGGTCTTCTTTGCAGTTCCAACAGTCGCATTTGCTGCATCGCAAGAGGACTTTCCGTATCCAATTACGACAACGTTCTTTCCGCGGACATCTTCTAAGTTATGGAAATCTACGGTGTGCATGATCTTTCCGCCGGCAGCTTTAAATGCATCTGCGCCTTTCCATTCTGGAATAAATGGATCTGAGAAAATACCATTTGCAACAATCAAGTAGTCAAAATCTTCTGCTGACTTCTTACCATCTTTAGAAATCTCAACGCTCCAAGAACCATTGCTGCTCTGCTTAGCAAGTGTTACTTCAGTGTTAAATGAAATCTTATTAAAGACGTTAAATTTTTTAGCATAAGCTTCGATATATTGTTGAACTTGTTCTCCGCTCGGCCATTCCGGTGTTCCTTTAGGATATGGAAAATCGCTCATCGCATATGTGCTCCGAACATTTTGAGTTCCAAGCCCTGGATAGCGACGAGTTACTGACCAAACTCCGCCGACATCATTTTCTTTTTCAAATACTTGAACTTTATGTCCGAATTCAGTTAATACTTTCGCTGATGCGATGCCCGCAAAGCCAGCTCCGACGATTCCAATTTTCATAAGATAAAACCCCTATCTCCTCGGCGGTGCCGAGATCATTAGTTAGAGAGGTTAGGAAGAAAGAGGAAAATTACTTATCCAGCCCACGCGAGGGATATCCATTACGCGCTCTGACTTGATTCTTGGGCGTGGTGTGAGCTTTCATTGCTGTGGGTTGTTGCTGGGTGGGCCCCGTCGGGATCGAACCGACGACCCACGGATTAAAAGTCCGTTGCTCTACCGACTGAGCTAGAGGCCCTGGCTGCCAAATAAAGTAGGAGAATTTTGGCGCTTGCGAAGTGTAACGGCTATTGGCGGTAGGTCTAAACCTCATATAAGCCAGCTCGGAGGCGATTGACCTTAGGATTTGGCAGTGAGCAGAGCAGAACTTGAAGGTGCAATTCGCCAAGTTCCAAATTTCCCAGAACCCGGGATTCTCTTCTTCGACATCCTGCCACTTCTAAGAGATCCAAAGTTATTTTCAGAATTAATAAAAGAGATTGCTAACTTC
>DFDL01000036.1:1330-1500 GCA_002367715.1 Actinobacteria bacterium UBA3028 | reverse complement strand
CTAGAACTTGGTACTGGTTTTGTGCCGCTGCGTAAAAAAGGAAAGTTGCCTGGTGCAACCTTTGAAGAGGGCTATGGACTGGAATATGGGAGCGATACCTTAGAAGTTCAGGCTGGAATATTAGAGCGTGGGGATCGTGTCCTATTAATCGATGATGTGTTGGCTACCGG
>DFDL01000036.1:0-1025 GCA_002367715.1 Actinobacteria bacterium UBA3028 | reverse complement strand
TCGCTATTTCTTAAATAGCAATAATTTTAATTTGCAGCGCGTTTTAAGCGATCGCGAATTGCAGCGGCTAGACCGCCGCCCTCGGGTTGGATTATGCAAACTTTTGTTAAACCTTGGGCATCGGCATAGCGAAGGGCTGAATAAATTTCGCGAGCATATGCCTCGACTGAACTTGGCGCAGCAAGTCGGATTGCACCTGGGGGTGTCAGGATTGAATCCATTGCGATAAAACCTTCACCGTTCTGTGGCTCAATATCTAGCACCACATGGGCGCTTGGTGAGTAGTGCGATTCGAGCGAGCCAGATACTCGAATATCAGATTTGATCTCTTCAACTACAAGCAGCCCCGTACTCTCTTGAATCATCTCTCTTGTAATTGCGCCGAGGCGAAGTATCTGCGGGGTTTGGGTTGTGCAGTCAATAATTGTTGACTCAACCCCGACCTGACATGGGCCGCCATCTAGGATCACATCAAGAGTTTTATCCAAGTAGTTTTCAAGTTCATCCATAACTGCCTCGGCCGTAGTCGGTGAGACTGCGCCAAAACGGTTGGCACTTGGCGCAGCGATTCCGTTGCCGCCAAGTTCTTCAAATTCTTTTAGGAGTGCGAGGGCGATTGGCTGATTTGGTACTCGAAGGCCAACGGTATTTTGGCCACCAGTAATAAAATCTTGCGCAATCGCACTTCGGTTAAATACTAATGTCATCGGACCCGGCCAGAAATCGCGAGCGAGGTTTATTGCATATTCAGTTATATCTACCGCCCAATCGCCAATTGCATCCATAGATGCAATGTGAACAATTAATGGGTGATCTGCTGGGCGCCCTTTAGCTCTGTAGATTTTGGCTACTGCTTCTTCATTTGTGGCATCTGCGCCAAGGCCGTAGACGGTCTCTGTTGGGAATGCGACCAAGTGGCCAGCGGCAATACTTTTCGCCGCATCTTTGATGCTATTGGTCGAACACTTCGATAGGAACATCTGACAATTCTCTCATTAAATTGCCACCTATTTCGCGGGGAATGC
>DFDL01000002.1:28590-31342 GCA_002367715.1 Actinobacteria bacterium UBA3028 | reverse complement strand
CTTGGTGCTGGTGGGGTATAGGCAGGATGCTGATCCGCATACCCTGGTGAAGCTAAATTAATTGTTGTTGCAGTAAAAGCCATTATTAAAACTGTGCTGACTCGCTGACTTCTGGCAACACCTACTTTGTTAAATATTGCGTCCACCTAACACCTCCACACAAGAATTTCTTCTCTAGGGCGAGGTGGAATTTCCACGGCACCCTAACTATCATTAGAGTATTGTTTTACACAGTACCCCTCATTTTTGAAAAAGGGAAGAAAAATCAGGGATTACTTTTCAGATACCAGGGTCTTTACTTGGAAGCTTCCGCCAGTCCCTTAACCAAAATTCTTAGTAGAAACGACAGTGAGCGTGAAACTTACCAACAGTGGATCTGTTTGAGCTCAGTGGGAGAGAGCAGTGAAATAATTTACGCACGAAGTTAAGTAGCAATTACTCAATATGGTGCCCCCGGTCGGACTCGAACCGACACTGGAAGGATTTTAAGTCCTCTGTCTCTGCCATTGGACTACGGGGGCCAATTAGGAATGCGTCAGTCTAGTGCCCACGCCATTCCATCCAAAATATCGGATTCAGATGCAACAAATTCACTTGCACCTGTCGCCAGCATTACTCTGGAAAGAACTAAAGAGCCCGCTGCGATTACATCAACTCGGCCCGGATGCATATATCCAAGTGCTGCAATTTCATCTCGTGACATCAGAGAGAACATCTGAGCAATTTCAAGAACTTTTGCTGTTGGGATTCTAGATAAATGAATTGCATGGCGATCATATTGGCTAAGACCAAGAGCTGCTGCAGCAACTGTTGTGGCGGTACCTGCTACTGCGATTAAAGTTTTTGCCTCTTTGATTGGAACAATGTATTCCGCTTCAGCTATTGCATCATCGATATCTCTAATTGCTCTCTGAATCGCAAGTGGATCTTGTGGCGCCTTATTTAAATGACGCTCTGACATCCGAACGCAACCGATATTTACTGATTTTGCATATTCGACTTCAGTTGTTCCAAGGACGAATTCGGTAGAGCCGCCACCAATATCGACCACAAGGTACGGCGATTCGGTATGTACAAGTCCTTTTGTTGCTCCGATAAAGGAGAGCGCCGCTTCTTCAGTGCCAGGGATAACTTCTGGTTCAATTCCTAGTATTTCACGTACGCCATCAATAAATAGTTCACGATTACTGGCATCTCTCGTAGCTGAAGTTGCGCAGAATCTAATCTTCTCGACGCCTTTGCTCGCAATTATTTCAGCATACTTTTTTGTGGCTGCAAGTGTCCGTTCTATTGCTTCTGGGTCAAACGCTCCCGTTGCATCGACGCCCTGCCCAAGTCGAACAATTTCCATCTCTCTTATTAGCTCTTGAAAATTATCACCTGTGATATCAGCAATCAGAAGTCGGATTGAATTTGTTCCACAATCGATTGCGGCTACACGGTTCATTTAGCTTCTCCTGAAAGTTCTGCACCTGATTGACATGGATCACTTAACCACCATTTTGGTAGCGCTGCCAACGCTTCATCACCGAGCGGATTGATACCGGCGCCGGCGCTAAGTGAGTGCGCGACTAATGAGTGCAGACACTTCACGCGATCTGGCATTCCACCTGCGGTGATTCCTTTAACTTCAGGAACGTCCATTCCAAGTTGATCTCTGGCACTTTCATATTGTTCGTGGGCAGCTTGGTATTTTTCTGCTAACTCTTTATCGGTAGTTAGGCGCTCTTGCATCTGTGCCATCATCCCTGTTGTTTCTAGGGTTGAAATTGCGCCCGTTAATCTTGGGCAGGTTGCGTAAAAAAAAGTTGGAAATGGTGTGCCATCTGAAAGTCTTGGCGGTGTTTCAACTACCGCAGCTTTACCGCATGGGCAGCGATAAGAAACTGCATGCACATCACGAGGTGTCCGCCCTAATTGAATTTGGATTACATCTAGGTCTTCTTGGGCTGGCTTGCTGCTCATTGATCAACATTCGTTAAAGATATTGATGCAATCAATCGGCCATACCAGGGAAGGCCATTTGGAATCTGAGTAGAGATTGGTGCCGCGGGTGCATCAGCTTTGGAATCGGTTCTTGGAACATCTAGGACTATGTACTGGCGCTCTCCGGGAAATACAAAGTGCAGCCTTTCGCGGGCTTGTGAGGCGACATATTCGGGATCATTCCACTTTGCTAACTCTTCGCGAGCTCGCTCAAGTGCGTTGTTGCTGTCATTTACTTGTGCGCGAAGTGAATTAATTTGTGCGCGCTGGGCAAAATAATGTTGAAGTGGTGGCGCAAGGGTTATGGCAGAGATAAAAGCAACAGTTACTACCGCTAGCCAGCGGACAGAGGTGTTACTACGTTGCTTTGCCATGCTTCTTTGAAATTAACCTTTGAAGCGTGGGAATGCCGCACGACCAGCGTAAAGCGCAGATTCACTTAGCTCTTCTTCAATACGAAGAAGTTGGTTGTACTTTGCAACGCGCTCACTTCTGGCAGGTGCACCAGTCTTTATCTGACCACACTCAAGTGCAACGGCAAGATCAGCGATTGTGGTGTCTTCGGTTTCACCAGATCTGTGGCTCATCATTGAACGGTAACCACTGCGGTGTGCGAGTGAAACAGCATCAATAGTTTCAGTAAGGGTTCCAATTTGGTTTACCTTTACAAGAAGAGCATTAGCAGTACCCAGTCCAATTCCCTTTGCTAGGCGCTCTGGATTTGTTACGAATAAGTCATCGCCAACGATTTGAATCTTTGAGCCGA
>DFDL01000002.1:25135-28250 GCA_002367715.1 Actinobacteria bacterium UBA3028 | reverse complement strand
ATTGAAACTATGGGATATGAAGCAACTAGATCGGCGTAGTAAGTAATCATTTCATCTGCCGAGCGCTTATTTCCTTCGAAGGAATACTTGCCATCTTTGTGGAATTCAGTTGCTGCAACATCCATCGCCAATGCAATCTCTTTACCTGGCTTAAATCCAGCTAATGTAATAGCTTCGAGAATTAAATCTAGGGCTGCGCGATTTGAATCTAAGTTTGGCGCAAATCCACCTTCATCACCAATACTCGTTGCAAGGCCGCGAGTTTTTAGTACTGACTTTAGGCTGTGATAAATCTCAGCGCCCCAGCGAAGTGATTCTTTAAATGAATCGGCACCGATTGGTGCCACCATAAATTCTTGGATATCAACATTGGTATCAGCATGTGCGCCACCATTTAATATGTTCATCATTGGGACTGGAAGTGTGTGAGCTGTTGGTCCACCGATGTAGCGGAAGAAAGATAGGTCGGATGATTCAGCGGCGGCGCGAGCAACTGCAAGTGAGACTCCTAGAATTGAATTTGCACCGAGGCGACTCTTATTCTTTGTGCCGTCAAGTTCAATCATCTCCTGATCAATTAATCTCTGATCTTGCGCATCAAAGCCTGAAACTGCAGGTGCTATTTCATCATTTACAAATTCAACGGCCTTTTCAACGCCTTTGCCGAGATAGCGCTTTGCTCCATCGCGAAGTTCGGCAGCTTCAAATGCGCCAGTAGATGCACCACTTGGAACTGCGGCGCGAGCACTTGAACCATCTTCGAGAACTACCTCAACTTCTACAGTTGGATTTCCACGCGAATCTAATATTTCGCGGGCGTGGACTGCCTCGATAAGTGCCATGATGCTCCTCTTTGTAATACCTCGATATTTATAAATTTATGAGCTAATTCTAACTTGCTAATCGCTCTCGTATTTCTTTATTTCGCCGATATAGGCCTTAATCGCTGAGCGAAGAGCGCTCTCGGGATCGAGATTTAGCGCAAGGGCTTGGTCGAGAATTCCTATTAGAACCTGCCCTAGCTCTTCTTCATTGGTGTTATCGGGCAGTTTGATCGGGTGTTCGATAGCAATTTTATGGCCATATTTCTGGGCGCGATATATCAACTTTGTAGCAAGTGCTAAGGCTGGCTGTGAGAGTGGGACTCCTTCAACTGCAGATGTTCGCCCTTTTTCAGCGGCTTTCTGCGCCTCCCAATTCTCTAAAACTTCTGCGCTGCCCGAAACTTTTACATCAGAGAAGACATGTGGATGCCTTCGGATTAATTTTTCAGAAACGCTCTGTGCGACATCTTCAACGTTGAAGGGATCACTTGGATGCTCTTCGGCCATTCGGGCATGAAAGAAGACTTGGAGCAGAACATCGCCGAGCTCTTCACGCATCTCCTGTCGATTACCATCTTCAACGGCTTCGATGAATTCATAGGACTCTTCTAATAAATACTTTAGAAGTGATTCATGAGTCTGTTCTGCATCCCAGGGACAACCTCCTGGTGAGCGCAGGCGATCCATGACCTCACGCAGGTGTTGCAACTGTGAGGCTGGATCAACCATAACTAGATTGTCAATTACTTTTGAATTGCTTCGTTATCAGCAGGTGGAGTTATATTTCCAGTCTCATAATCCCAGCTTCCGTAGCGCGGATTGATATCAACTTTCTGCTCTTTGCCCATTGCAATAATCAAGTTCTGAATCCCGCTGCCATCAGCTGCGGTCTCGCCCTGACTCTCAAGTGCTGCGCCAATTTTTTCGGCTAAAAGTACAGTGCGTATATAGCGCTCGAAATCTTGTGGTGCAATTTGTGCTCCAACAAGAGCAAAAGCTAATCCATCCTCAGAACCAATTTGCGAAATAATATCTTCGCGGCGGGCTGCAAGTTCAGCATCTGTAACTGTCATTTCAATCTTCTCGGCAATATCATCGAAGATAACTGAGATAACGTGGAAGCGAATTGCATTTGTATTTAATTCAACGCCAGCAGCAAGTGTTAGATCTTCAGTCTCTACCTTATTTCGCTCCTTCAAAATTTCATTGATCGTATCTTGAACAGTACTTAGTGGGACTTCGGTATCGCCAATAGATGCTGCAGAGCTCTGTCCTGAACATGCGGTGAGAACTAGGACTAGACCGACGCCAGCAAGAGCTATTAGCTTCTTAAATTTATTCACGAACTCCCCGTTCAGATTTCTTTAGTTATTTTTAACTGGTTTAACGACTGAGGTTAGAACTTCGATCGTCCAAGGTAGGGCTGAAGTATCCCCTATCTCCCCGCCTGCAATCCAATTTGGCGCTACCGTGCGAGCCACAAGCACCGTTGATGTGGCAGTTTTCACTATCGATCCTGGATAAATTCGATTTAATCTCATCTGCGCCGAATCTGGAAGATTTAACGGCGCTAGACGTAAGAACTTTCCTTGCAGCACTACTTCAGTGAGACCGAAACTCTTTGCCATGGTCCGAAGTTCTGCAACAGCCATTAAATTCTCAGCCTCTTCTGGAAGCTCACCGAATCTATCCAGTAACTCTTCGCGAATCGCAATTAAATCCTGTGAATTTTGAGCATCTGCCATTCTGCGATAAATATCCAATCTAAGCCGCTCTGAAGCCAGATACTCAACTGGAATATGCGCCGTAACCGGTAGCTCTACCTTGCACTCTTTAAATTTACTCTCATCTTCACTCTGTGGAACAAAGCCAGTTTTATACTCTTCAACTGCCTCTCCAACCATTCGCATATATAGATCAAAGCCAACTTCTGCAATATGTCCTGACTGCTCACCGCCTAATAGATTTCCGGCACCTCGAATTTCTAAATCTTTTAACGCAACTTGCATTCCAGATCCCAAATCTGAATTAGTTGCAATTGTTGTAAGTCGATCATGGGCAAGTTCGGTAAGTGGCTTATCGGCCGAATAGAGGAAGTAGGCATAAGCACGCTCTCGGGATCGACCAACTCGGCCACGTAGTTGATGGAGCTGAGATAGGCCAAAGGTATCTGCGCGATCGACAATCAAAGTATTGGCATTTGGAATATCAATTCCGCTCTCAATAATTGTTGTACAGACCAAGATATCAAAATCACGTTCCCAGAAAGCCAGAATCGTATCTTCGAGTTC
>DFDL01000002.1:24184-24844 GCA_002367715.1 Actinobacteria bacterium UBA3028 | reverse complement strand
TCGACAACGGCGTCGATACTCTCAACCCGATTATGAATGAAGAAGATCTGCCCATCTCGCAGAAGCTCGCGGTGGATCGCCGCAGTGATTTGCTTTTCGTCATATGGGCCGACATAAGTAAGCACCGGATGTCGCTCTTCTGGTGGCGTCGTTATATTCGACATTTCACGGATGCCGGTAATCGCCATCTCTAGCGTTCTAGGAATTGGCGTTGCTGACATCGAGAGCACATCCACATTTGTGCGAGTCTTCTTGAGCTCCTCTTTATGTTCGACGCCAAAGCGTTGCTCCTCATCGACAATAACTAGCCCAAGGTCTCTAAAATCAACATCTTTTGAGAGTAAGCGGTGGGTGCCTATTACAACATCGATTGCTCCACTCTTGATTCCTTCAAGAATTTGCTTACCCTCTTTTGGCGTATTAAATCTNNAGAAGTGTTGTTGGCACAAGTAGCGCAACCTGCTTACCATCTTGAACCGCTTTAAATGCCGCGCGCACCGCAATCTCAGTTTTACCATAACCAACATCGCCACAAACAATGCGATCCATTGGATGCGACTTCTCCATATCGGCTTTTACCTCTTCAATTGTTGCAAGTTGGTCAGTAGTTTCCACGTATGCAAAGGCAGCTTCAAGTTCGCGCTGCCAGGGCGTATCTTG
>DFDL01000002.1:23083-24123 GCA_002367715.1 Actinobacteria bacterium UBA3028 | reverse complement strand
CCCTCTTTTGGCGTATTAAATCTAGAGAGCCCAGCAACTTTTATTGGAAATCCGGTATATCGATTATGAAAAGTTGTTAGGTGCTGTTGTACCAGAAGTGTTGTTGGCACAAGTAGCGCCACCTGCTTGCCATCTTGAACTGCTTTAAATGCAGCGCGCACAGCAATCTCAGTTTTCCCATAACCAACATCGCCACAAACAATGCGATCCATTGGATATGACTTCTCCATATCGGCTTTTACCTCTTCAATTGTTGCCAGTTGGTCAGTAGTTTCAACATATGCAAAAGCAGCTTCGAGTTCGCGCTGCCAGGGCGTATCTTGCGAAAAGGCATAACCTGGCGCACTCATCCGAGCGGCATAAAGTTGGATAAGTTCTGCAGCAATTTGCTTGACCGCTTTTCGTGCTCGGCGTTTAGTGTTCTGCCAATCAGAGCCACCAATTCGGTTTACAGATGGCGCCTCACCGCCAACATATCTAGTGATTTGCTCCAAGGTATCTGTAGGAACAAAGAGTCGATCTGCCGGTTGGCCCCGTTTAGATGGCGCATATTCAATTACTAAATACTCTCTTGAAACATTTGCAACAGTGCGATTTACCAACTCGATATATTTTCCAACACCATGTTGCTCATGAACTATGTAATCCCCAGGCTTTAGTTCAATCGGATCAATAGCTTTCTTTCGCCGAGATGGCATCCGAGCCTGATCTTTACTTGATGTACGTTGGCCTGAAATATCCTTTTCAGTAATCAAAGCAACTTTGGCCACCTGATTTATGAAGCCATGCTCGATTGCACTAGTAATAAAGTTGACGCCAGTTATCTGGGATTGTGAAAAGAGAACTTGGTAGCGCTCTAGAATTCCGGGACCGCTAGCACTAAAGGTGATTGCAAACCCCGCACTTAGCCAACTTGCGATATCTGATATTGCGCTCTCGACTCTGCCCTCATAAATTGGAATTACTTGAAAATTAGCAAAGTTATCCTGGCGATCTAATTCATCAGGGCTCTGACTATATGGATTTAGCGCCCACCAATT
>DFDL01000002.1:19603-22823 GCA_002367715.1 Actinobacteria bacterium UBA3028 | reverse complement strand
GAAATAACTCCGGTTAAATCTATCGGCGCCGCAGAACCAAGTGCGGCGCTCGACCAAGATGCCTCGAGAAATTCAAGATTGGTGGCAACTAAATCTGTGGCCCTAGATTTCAATCGAGGTTGATCGATAACAATCACCTGATAATTACTGGGTAGAAATTCCAGAAGATTCTTGAAGCCAGGTTTCAATAAGGCAGTAAGTGACTCCATACCTTCAACAGATATGCCCTCGCTTAATTTAGTCGCGATCTCTGCAAGTTGAGGAAATTCTAAAATAAGATACTTAGCACGCTCTTTAACACTCTCTGAAATCAATAGCTCTCGGGTTGGATAAATATCTACGTTATCTGTAATTGCTGCAAATGTTCGCTGATCTGCAACGCGAAAATACTGAACTTCTTCAATCTCATCGCCGAAGAAATCAACTCTAATTGGGTGTTCTAAATCAGGTGGAAAGATATCTAAGATGCCGCCACGAACCGCAAAATCACCTCGCTTCTCAACTAAGTCGGTTCGGGTAAATCCAAAGTAGGAGGCTCTAGTGATTAATTCGGCCATTGAAATATTTATGCCGGCTTTAATCGAGATAATCTGCTCACTTAAAATATCGCTGATTATCGGCTGCAGTGCCCCACGAATCGAAGTTACCAAGATCTTCGGTGGATTTTCTGACTGCAAATTATGGAGCGCTTTAATCCGCGCTGTGACGGTATCTCCCTTTGGGCTCAATCGTTCATGCGGCAAGGTCTCCCAGGCCGGAAAATTTAAAATACCGCCGCCGGTGTAAGAACGAAGTTCATCGCAGAGCTCATCAGCAATTCGAGATGAGGGGGCGATAACAAGAACAGGTGATTCAAGAGTGGCCTTTGCTATAACAAGTGAGCGCAGCGAATTTATGCATACAACTTCATTTGCTTGCGATCTGGCTATCAAATTTCGAGAGATTGGCGTTCTAATCTCAAGATCTGCAAATCTAGATAGAAGATCCATCTAAGCCCCTTTCGCAGATCTGGCCGAACAACACCAAAAGCCCCACATCCAATTGGGATGGGGGTGTTCGTGGCCTAATTATATTCACGCATATAAATTGATTTCGACCACAGGCCAATACCTGTAATGATTAGCCAGTGAGCGAGAAGAGAACACAAATTCAGGCAGATGATGCTGAGCTTCGTAGCGATGTGCGCCGATTGGGTGAGCTTCTTGGGGAATCACTTGTGCGCCAAGAAGGCAGCGAGCTTCTTGAGTTAGTTGAAGAAGTTAGAAAGGCAGTTCGCGAAGGTGGCGGCGAGGAGATATTAGAGAAGCTATCAGTAGATCAGAGCGTGCAACTCGTGCGGGCATTTAGCAACTATTTCAATCTTGCAAATGTTGCAGAGCAAGTTCACAGAGCCCGAGTATTAGCAGAAGAGCGAAGTGGCGGCGGATCTTGGCTTACTCGCGCAGTTGATAATATTTTAAAGGTACAAAGTGAAGGTAAAGAATTTACTGCCCAAGATATTCAGGGGTGGGTAGATAAATTCTCTGTGCGTCCAGTATTTACCGCCCATCCAACTGAAGCTGCCCGGCGCTCAGTCTTAAGTAAGATGAATACCATTGCTGATTTATTGGATCAGAGCGCTTCACTAAAACGAGATCGTAGACTTTCCGAGACCATCGATCTGCTCTGGGAGACAGATGAACTTCGACTAGGACGACCCGAACCACTAGATGAAGCAACTAACGCCCTTTACTATTTAGATGATCTATTCAAACTTACAATCCCAGAGGTACTCGATGATTTTGCAACCGAGCTAAAGCGCCTTGGTGTTGTCCTTTCACCAACTTCACGTCCCTTAAGTTTTGGAACCTGGATTGGCGGGGATCGAGATGGCAATCCAAACATTACTGCCGCCATAACTACGGCAGCAATAACTCTGCAGACCGGTCACTTTATTCGAGCAATGTCGGCTGCTTTAGATCAACTTCGCCAAGCGCTCTCAGTCTCGACTCGAATTTCTGGAACCTCATCGGAGCTTGAAGGATCTGTAATAAGGGATCTTGATTTACTCCCAGAAATTGAAGATCGATTTAGACGGTTAAATGTTGAAGAACCATACCGACTTAAAGCTACTGCGATTCGCCATCGCTTGATCCTTACCCAGAAACGTCATGCAATTGGCGCCGAACATGTTCCAGGCCGCGATTATGAAAGTACAGAGCAACTTCTGGCTGATTTGAATTTGATGCGCGACTCCTTACTCGCAAATCGCGGCGAACTTATTGCAACCGGCTTACTAGAGCGCATCATTCGAACCGTATCTAGCTTTGGTATTACTCATGCAACCATGGATATCCGTGAGCATTCTGATGCTCATCATCACGCACTTGCACAAATTTCCGAGGCTGGTGTGAAGAATTTAAATGAGATTTCGAAATTGGATGAGTCGGCCAGGAAGACTATCGATACCTTTGTTGCGATTCGTGAGTTGATTACAAGATTTGGCCCAGAAGTAATTGAGACCTACATAATTTCGATGACTAAATCTCATAAAGATGTATTAGCTGCCGTTGAGCTCGCAAGATTTACCGGTCTCTTTGGAATGATTGGTTTTGCGCCACTTCTTGAGACCGTCGCCGAGCTTCAAGCTGCCGACACTATTTTGGATAAGTTGTTGAGCGATACTAAATATCGAGAGCTCGTAGCTATACGTGGCAACGTGCAAGAGGTAATGCTTGGTTATTCTGATTCAAATAAGGATGCTGGTATCGCAACATCGCAATGGGAGATTCATAAAGCTCAGCGAAAGCTGCGTGATGTTGCAATGAAGCATGGCGTAACCCTGCGCCTATTTCATGGTCGCGGTGGATCGGTTGGTCGCGGTGGTGGCCCAACTTATGATGCACTTATTGCACTCCCTTGGGGTTCGATTGATGGCCAGATAAAGATGACTGAACAAGGTGAAGTAATCAGTGATAAATATGCTCTTCCCTCCCTCGCCCGTGAGAATGTTGAACTTGCACTAGCAGCAGCTTTAGAGGCGACAGTTTTAAATAGAGCGCCTCGTCAATCTGCCCAAGCGCTAACTAGTTGGGGCCAATGCATGGATGCGGTAAGCGAGAGCGCATTTGCCTCCTACCGAAAATTAATTGACCATCCAGATCTTCCTGCGTATTTTTATGCATCGACTCCGGTGGAACAGCTCGGTGAGATGTTCTTAGGATCAAGGCCATCACGCCGA
>DFDL01000002.1:14860-19304 GCA_002367715.1 Actinobacteria bacterium UBA3028 | reverse complement strand
TGGACCCAATCTCGACAGATTGTTCCAGGATGGTTCGGAGTTGGATCGGGTTTGAAGGCCGCTCGTGATAGTGGAAAATCTGAAGTACTAACCGAGATGCTTCGCGATTGGCACTTCTTCCGGACATTCATCAGCAATGTCGAGATGACGCTGGCTAAAACAGATTTAGAAATGGCCCGTAAGTATGTAAACACATTAGTAGATCCAAGCCTGCGCCATTTCTTAATAGATATCGAAGCTGAGTTTGAATTAACCAAGAGTGAGATTCTGCTGCTTACAAAGAAGAGTGAACTACTTGGTGATCAACCAATTCTAGCTAGAACCTTGCAGGTGCGCGATGCCTATCTTGCACCACTGCATTTATTACAAGTTACCCTTCTGCATAGAGTTAGAGCAGATGAAAATATTGATCCACTAATTCGCCGGGCGCTCTTACTAACAATAAACGGAGTCGCTGCAGGCCTTCGCAATACTGGCTAAGTTACTTATTAAACTCTTGTTGGGCAAAATCAAGGCCCTTTTCAATTAACCGTTCAACTGCAAGTGCGCCCCTTGTAATGAAATCTGCAAGCTCTGAGCGTTCGGGCTGACTAAAAGGTTTTAAAACAAAGTCGGCTGGATCGATTGGGGCTGGTGGGCGGCCAATACCCATACGGAGTCGGAAATATTCTGGTGTTGCAAAGTGAGTGGTAAGAGATTTGAGACCATTGTGACCATTATCGCCACCGCCAGATTTAATGCGAATTGTATTGAAATCAATATCTAATTCATCATGGATAACAATCAAATTTTCCGGTGAAACTTTATAGAAATCTGCAAGCGCCTTTGTTGGGCCACCGCTCTCGTTCATATAGCCAAGCGTCTTTGCTAGCACGACTGGATTTCCAGCGACTCGAATATCTGTAATCTGAGTCTTTGACTTATGGTTTGAAAACTTTACGTCAGTGGCCAGATAGTCGATAACCATCTGGCCAATGTTGTGACGAGTAAATGAGTATTGATCGCCAGTATTCCCAAGTCCGAGAACTAACCAGCGATCGCTCTGCATTTAGATTACTTAAATTATTCTTTTGCAGCTTCTGCGTCAGGCGCAGCAGCACCTTCGACAGCATCTTCAGCAGCTACAACAGGTACTTCTTCGACAATTGTTGAACGCTCTGAAAGGTGGATAACTGGCATTTGTGGATCAGATATCAATGTTACGCCAGCAGTCAGAACGACATCTGATGCATAACGTGTCTGGCCAGTCATAAGGCCATCCATATTTAACTCTAGGAATTGTGGAATAGAAGTTGCTTCAGCTTCTACCTCAACAGTGTTGTGCATGTGCTCAAGAATTCCATCAACATCATGCTTACCAGTTGTGTGAACTGGAACTTCGACCTTAACGCGCTCACCACGGCGAACAATCACAAGATCGATATGAGTAAGCATTCCGGTAAGTGGATTTCTTGTGACAGATTTTGGAAGCGTTAACTCTGTCTTTCCATCTACAACAACATCTAGCAGCACATTCGCAGACTTTAGCGCAGCGCCTAGTTCGCGAAGTGGAAGTGCAACATGTTGTGGTGCTTCTCCGTGGCCGTAGATAACCGCTGGAACATTTCCAGATCTGCGATCGCGGCGGGATGCACCTTTACCAAACTCAGTGCGCTTGGTTGCATTAATTGTAATCTCAGCCATTTACTTCATCTCTCAATCTAAATCGTCAATGTTGCAACGTCCGAGGAGAGCCAAGCCGTCGATTACGGATTTTAAAATCCCTCGCCGGAACGAGTGGCTAGGTTATCCAACCTCTGGCAAAAAGACAAAAATCCTAGGAGAGGCCATCGAAGAGGCTAGTTACAGATCCATCCTCAAAGACTTCGCGAATGGCGCGAGCAAGGAGCGGGGCTATAGGGAGCACGGTGAGATTATCAAAATGTGAATCCTCAGGGATTGGCAAGGTATCTGTGACAACAACTTCGCTAACTTTCGATGCCTTTAGGCGCTCGACTGCAGGTCCAGAAAATACCGCATGTGTGGCTGCGATAATTACATCTTTGGCACCAGCGGCATAAAGCGCATCTACCGCCTTGGTGATTGTTCCGGCGGTATCGATCATGTCATCGATTACTACGCAGGTCTGGCCTTTTACATCTCCAACAACTTTTCCGGTAACTGATTCATTTGGAATCCGTGGGTCACGCATCTTATGAATGAAGGCAATTGGGCAACCACCAAGTAAATCTGACCAACGCTCTGCCACGCGAACACGTCCAGAGTCTGGTGAAACAATAGTTAACTTACTTCTATCTACTTTACTGCCGACATAATTTGTTAAAAGTGGAAGTGCAAACAGGTGATCAACGGGACCGTCAAAGAAGCCTTGAATCTGTGATGTGTGTAAATCCACAACCATCAAACGATCTGCGCCAGCTGTCTTAAATAAATCTGCCATTAATCTTGCTGAAATTGGTTCGCGACCGCGATGTTTCTTATCTTGACGGGCGTAACCATAAAACGGTGCAACCACAGTAATTCGCTTTGCTGATGCACGCTTAAGTGCATCGACCATAATTAGTTGCTCCATGATCTGTTTATTAACCGGAGCGCAGTGCGATTGAATTACGAAGGCATCACTCCCACGCACGCTCTCTTCAAAGCGTACAAATATTTCACCATTTGCAAAGTCATAGGCAGATGTGGGAGTAATTGGGATACCAAGTTCGGCGGCGACACCTTCAGCTAACTCTGGATAACCACGACCGGTAAATATCCGTAATCGTTTCTCCGAAGTGAGGCGAAGTTCGCTCATGTCTTAGCTCCCTTGTTCCGAGGTCTGCGATGCACCTGCAGCTTTTGCCGCCTGTGCTGACTTTGTTGCTGGCCGCTTACGAAGTACCCAGCCAATAATATTGCGCTGCTTAGATCTTGCAACGCCCATCGCGCCCGCCGGAACATCGTCAGTAATTACCGACCCAGCTGCAGTGTATGCACCATCGCCGATCGAGACCGGGGCCACCAACATTGTGTCACTGCCGATTCGTACCTCGTCACCAATTATTGTCTTATGTTTTTCAACGCCATCATAATTTACAAAGACTGTGGCAGCTCCGATATTTGTTCCAGAGCCAATTTCGGCATCCCCGACATAAGAAAGGTGGGGCACCTTTGTGCCCACGCCAATAGTTGAGTTCTTTACTTCAACATATGCACCGATCTTTGCCTCTTCAGCTAACTGGGTACCTGCGCGAAGATATGAATAAGGGCCAACCTTTGCGTTCTGGCCAATTTCGCAATCAACACAGTTGGATTCAATGACCGATGCTCCTGCAGCCACATTCACATTCATTAGCGTAGTGCGCGGTCCAATAATTGCATTTGCGCCAACAACGGTAGTACCGGCGAGCCAGCTCTCGGGGAAAATAGTTGCGTCGGCTGCGATTGAAATTCCAGAATCAATCCAGGTTGTTGTCGGATCAATTATTTCTACTCCATTTAACATATGCTCGTGGTTGATGCGATCGCGCATAAACGCGGCACACTCTGCGAGTTGGCTTTGATCATTAATTCCTAAGACTTCGCTAAAATCATTAGCAAGAATTGCTGCCGCTTTACCACCAGCTGATTTAATCTCTGCAATTACATCTGTTAGGTAGAGCTCGCCCTGTGAGTTATTGCTCTTTAGCTTCGCCACACCTGTTCGGAGCGCATCGATATCAAATAGATATACGCCGGTATTTATCTCATCGATTAATTTAATTTCATCTGACGCATCGCGCTCTTCAACAATTGCAACTATTTCATTCTCGCCATCTCGCAAGATGCGGCCATAGCCAGTTGGGTCTGGAAATTGCGCAGTAAGGACTGAGACTATATTTTTTCCGCCAGCATGTGCTGCAATAAATTCTGTAAGAGTCTCACTTCGTAGAAGCGGCGTATCGCCGGCACAGATCAAAACATTTCCACTGACTTTTAAATCGACAATTGCAAGTTGAACTGCGTGCCCCGTACCATTTCGCTCTGCTTGAAAGATTGAGGTTGCACTTGGTGCAATTTGCTTCATATGTGCTTCGACGCTCTCGCGGCCAGCGCCAACTACTACTCGCAGCTCTTTTGGATTTAACTTAGCTATCTGGGTTAGAACATGATCAATGATTGTTTTCCCAGCAATAAAGTGTAGAACTTTTGGAGTCTGTGATTTCATGCGAGTTCCCTCGCCGGCAGCCAGCACGATTACTGCATCAAGAGCTTGCGTTGCCTTACTCAAGTTTGGCTCCCGTTCTCTTTGGCTCGGTAACTTTAATCAAGTTGGTCGCTCCGCCACCAGGTATCGATCCTGGACCCTGGGCTTCAAAGGCCCATGTGCTAGCCACTACACAATGGCGGAACCTGAATTCTCCCCTATAACTATCGATACCACCAAACTCCTTGAAAAATAAAGCGTTTCCACCTACCTAAA
>DFDL01000002.1:12532-14659 GCA_002367715.1 Actinobacteria bacterium UBA3028 | reverse complement strand
TTTCCACCTACCTAAAGCGTTTCTATGACTCGCGCTCCATGAACCGGACCGCTCGCACGCACTACTCCTGCAACAACCCCGCTCGAACTCAGCGCCACTGTTAAATCCATCGACTTCTCTTCATCCTCAACTAAAAATGCAACTGTTGGACCAGATCCCGAAACAATCCCACCAAGTGCGCCGTAATCACGGCCGACATCTAAAACAAGTCTTAACGCTGGACGAAGTGAGCAAGCAGCTGACTGTAAATCATTTGAAAGTGCAGCGCCAAGTCCAATTGCATCTCCGGCTCGAAGCGCCTGCATCATCACATCACTAACTTGCGGGCTTGCAATATCCAAACCTTCGCGCAGTCGATCGGACTCTTGATAGACCGCTGGAGTCGAGAGTCCCTGGCCAGAGAGAGCTAGTACCCAATAATAAGAACCACGACTTAGCGCAGGTGTTAGTTGGTCACCACGTCCGCGGCCGATTGCTATCCCACCAGAAATTCCAAAAGGAACATCGCTACCAAGTTGCGCCGCTACCGCCTCCATCTCATCGCGAGATAAACCAATTTCAAAGAGTGAATCAATTGCAACTATTACACCTGCAGCATCTGCGCTGCCACCAGCCATTCCACCAGCTACCGGAATCTCTTTCTTAAGATGAATCGATAGATCTGTTGTTAAATCATATTTATCTGCCATTAATTTTGCAGCTCGGATAGCGAGGTTCTCATCATCGGTAGGAACGCCGCCTGCTGTTGCACCTGAGAGAGTTAATTGGGTTCCAGAATTTTCGGTAGCAAATTTAACGCTGACATCATCGAAGAGAGATATCGCTTGGAAAACTGTTGTAACTTCATGAAAGCCATCTTGTCCTAACGGGCCAACGGCTAACTGCAAATTAATCTTTGCCGGAGTTCGAACAACTACGCCGCGCTTCCTCATTTAGAAAGAGTAATCGCAATTTTAATGAAATTGCTAAGTTCTAGCCCTTCACCGCGGATTGTTGGGTCAATTCCGCTAGCTTCAAGAATTGCACTTGCCTGCGAACTGCCGCCGCATAGCTCGCTTAGTGCGGCCCGCATCATCTTTCGGCGCTGGGCAAAAGCGAAATCAATTACTTTGAAGGTAGCTCTTCGAAGCTGCTCATCACCTGGATTTTCGTGTCGAACAAATCGGACAAGTGAGGAGTCAACATTTGGCACTGGCCAGAAAATCGAGCGACTTACAGTTCCGGCCGCTGTTAGATCTGCCCACCATGCTGCTTTTACCGATGGACTTCCATAAGTTTTGCTACCAGGCTTTGCGACCAATCGGTCGGCAACTTCGCTCTGCACCATTACAACACCTGAGCGCAGTGTTGGAAAGAGTTCAAGGAAGCGAAGCAATACCGGGACTGAGACGTTATATGGCAAGTTTGCAACCAAGACTGTTGGGTCAAGTGGAAGAGTTGAAGTAGCCATTGCATCTTGGCAAATAACTTGAAGTTTAGAGTTATCAAATCCATGGCGAGCTGCAGTAGCTGGAAGTTCTAAGGCAAGTCTTTCATCAATTTCAATGGCAATAACTTCTCTGGCAGATTCGAGCATTGCGAGTGTGAGTGAACCTAAACCTGGTCCGATTTCAAGTGCGACATCATCTGGGCCAACACCTGCGCTCTTTACAATCTTGCGACAGGTATTTGAGTCAACTACAAAATTTTGTCCTAGTTTTTTGGTTGGTCGGACTCCAAGGCGAGTTGCTATCTCGCGAATTTCAGCAGCGCCAAGTAACCCACTCATCTAAGCGAATGGCCCAAATATACGTTCGCTATTTGCCGAGATTGCGGCACATAATTCATCTAGATCAGCTTCGCGCTCCTCGGCCATGAAGCGCAGAATTGTTGGAATTTGCGCCGGAGTATTTAGTGAACCTCTGTGTGGCATTGGGGCTAAGAATGGTGAATCTGTTTCGACAAGTAGTTGATCGGAGGGGACAAGCTTTAGCGCCTCACGAAGTGCTGGTGCATTTTTAAAGGTTAGGGTTCCAGCAAAAGAGAGCATATAACCAGCAGCTACACATTCTTCTGCCATCTGCGCATCACCTGAGAAGCAGTGAAAAACAGTCTTTTCAGGAGCTCCCTCTTCAAGTAATACATCTA
>DFDL01000002.1:5999-12196 GCA_002367715.1 Actinobacteria bacterium UBA3028 | reverse complement strand
GTTCGAAAATAATCTAATCCAGTCTCACCGATTGCCCGCACTTTAGGGTGCTGTGCTAATTTTTCAATAATTGCAAGATCGGCCTCTAAATCTTTTACCACTGGCGCCTCATTTGGGTGGAGCGCAACCGCGGCCAGAACATTTGGCCAGTGCTCGGCCATTTCAACACACCACTTTGATTGTTCTGCAGAATATCCAACTTGAACGATGCGATCGATTCCAACACTTCTTGCCTCTTCTAGAATTCGCCCAACCTCTGGGGAGCCTGGCGCGGTATTTGTGACAATTTCGATATGAGCATGTGCATCTACACACTTAACGTTTAGTGGCTCAGGAAGTGGTGGTGGTAGGAGATCTATATCGCGATTATGTCGATCGGCCACGTGCTATTCCAGCCTTGGAAATAAGACTGCGCCCTTTGTAACTTTGCAGCCAGCTGGAAGTACGCCCCAATTGGAAACTTCTGAGATCTTCTGCTCACCAATTTTTCCAAGAGTACTTTCAGCGCCAATTGACTCCCAGAGCGTCTGGGTTGTGGCTGGCATTACTGGGTGCAACAGAACTGCAAGTGCGCGGATTGCATCAGCGGTGTTATAAAGAACTTCATTTAACTCAGCAGTGCGAGCTGCATCTTTTGCAATCGCCCACGGCTCTCTCTCGGTCACATATCCATTAACTCGCTTACAAAATTCCATAATTGATGTTATGCCACCTTGAAAATCAAGTGCAACCATCGCCTTATCTGCTGCCAGAACTGTCGCTTTGAGTGCAGGTGCTAAACCATCTCCATCGGCCCGTTCTGGAATTACGCCCTCACAATATTTCTCAATCATCGCTATTAATCGAGACGCTAGGTTGCCAAAGTCGTTTGCAAGTTCACTTGTATAGCGCGCTGACATATCCTCCCAAGAGAAAGAGCCATCTGTGCCAAATGGAATAGCCCGCAAGAAGTAATATCTAAATGCATCTACCCCAAAGTGATCTGTAATTTCACTGGGCGAAATTCCGGTCAGCTTTGACTTGCTCATCTTCTCACCGCCGACCAACAGCCAGCCATGTGCAAAGACTTTCTTTGGAACTGCAACATTTGCCGCCATCAACATCGCTGGCCAAATTACGGCGTGAAAACGTAAAATATCTTTACCAACTAAGTGAACATCTGCTGGCCAAGTCTCTGTAAATTTTTTACCGCCTGCTGAATCGGGGTCATCGCCTAGCCCAACTGCAGTTGCATAATTTAGAAGTGCATCAAACCAAACATAGATAACCTGCTTAGTATCCCAAGGAACTGGAATTCCCCAATCAAAGGTAGAGCGTGAGATTGAGAGATCGCGTACGCCGCTTTCCAGAAATGCAATGACTTCATTACGCGCACTTGCGGGTTCACAGGCCTCTGGCTTTGATTTGTAGTGCGCTAGCAATTGTGGAACAAATGCTGAAAGTTTAAAGAACCAATTATCCTCAGAGAGCATTTCGACCGGCTTGCCATGCAACTTGCACTTACCTTCATCTAAGTCGCCAGGTAATTTAAACTCTTCACAACCTATGCAATAAGGTCCCTCGAATTTTCCAGCGTAGATATAGCCATTATCTTTTAGAAGCGTCATGAACTTCTGCACTCGCTCTTCGTGCCTTGGCTCGGTTGTGCGAATAAAATCATCATTTGCAATATTTAAGGCCTGCCAATTTGGCTTCCAGGATTCTTCAACGAGGCGATCACACCAATCTTGTGGTGAAGCGTTGTTGGCGGCGGCGGTATTCATAACCTTCTCGCCATGCTCATCGGTACCAGTCAAAAACCAGACACTCTCACCGCGTTGTCGGTGCCATCTAGTCAGGACATCACCAGCAACTGTCGTATATGCATGTCCGATATGAGGCGCATCATTTACATAATAAATAGGCGTCGTTAGATAGAAAGATTTTTCGGCGCTCATGGCCTTAGCCTATCTTGTGATTTGTGGGCAACCATTGCATCAAAGACTTCGCGTTTAGCCCTCCTAGTTAATTTTGCTACTTCAGCAATTGCATCCTTGCGCGATATACCTGCCGCCTCTTGCTCTAGAACTTTGGCAATTAACTCAGCTGCGCTAAATTCGAGAGAATCTGGATCAAAGCCTGCAATCACCAGTGTTATCTCCCCTAAAATTTCAGAGCTAGATGCCCAACTCTCTAAACTTGCTAAATCTCCTCTAATTATCTCTTCGTAGGTCTTTGTCATCTCGCGACAGATTACAGCAGCTCTTGCGGCTCCAAAGACTTCCTTGGCATCAATCAAACATTCAAGCAATCTATGGGGAGCTTCAAAGAGAATCATTGTTCTTGTTTCAGTTGCTAACTTTTCAAACCAAGAAATTCGGGTGCCACTGGTGCGGGGGGCGAAACCTTCAAAACAGAATCGATCACTTGGTAATCCCGATAAGAGAAGGGCTGTCGTCACAGCACTTGGTCCCGGAAGTACTTTGATCTGAATATTCTTTGCAACAGCTTCCCGAACTAGGCGATATCCAGGATCGCTGATACCTGGCATACCGGCATCAGTCACAACAAGTAAGTCGGCACCTGACTCCATTATCTTCACAAGCTCATCTAGTCTCTCAATTTCATTTCCTTCAAAAAATGAAATTATTTTTGCCGAATGCAAAATTCCAAGATCAACACAGAGCCTGGAGAATTTTCGGGAATCTTCAGCAGCAATAAATTTTGCCGCAACGATCGCCGTTTTAAGGTTTGTCGAGGCATCGCCAGGATTGCCCAACGGAATCGCAGCAAGAATTAGCACTGGGTAATTCTCTCAGGCTTTAGGCTTCATGCATGACGCCCAGTCTTAAAAATCTTCGAATATCACGCGACTGGGTTATCGCATTGGGCTTTGGCACACTTGCCGCGCTCTTTAGATTCTGGAATTTAGGCCTGCCCAAAGGCAAGATTTTTGACGAGATTTACTATGCAGCAGATGCAAATTCACTTCTTCTATCCGGTGTTGAGGTTGATGCCCAGAGCGGGCAAGGCGGATTCATTGCACATCCGCCAGTAGGAAAATGGCTAATAGCAATCGGCATCAAACTCTTTGGCTACAACGAATTTGGTTGGCGATTTTCGGCAGCACTTGTAGGTTCGATCTCTGTTGTGTTGATGTATTTCACAGCCAAAAAACTTTTTAATAATCAGATGCTAAGTATCTTTGCCACAGTTCTTATTCTGGCAGATGGTCTGCACCTAGTTCACTCAAGAACTGCGCTGCTAGATATCTTTCTCCTTCTCTTTATTCAAATTGCAGTATTAGCTTTTCTCTCAAATAAATACTGGCTGACTGGCCTGGCACTTGGCCTAGCAATTGCAACTAAATGGAATGGCTTATATTTACTTTTACTTCTAGCTCTACTTGTTTTGATTTTAGATTTTCGCTGGTTTAGATATCTTGGCTACGAGAACTCGATAGCAAAGGTGATTAGTAAGAAGTTATTAACTAGATTCACCCAATTTGCGGTAATACCTTTGATTACATATGTAACTTCTTGGACTGGGTGGTTTGTATCCTCGGTTGGCTGGGATCGTAATTGGTCGAGCAATCCTTTTAAATCACTCTGGCATTACCACTACGAAATTTTGAATTTCCATACAACACTTACCCAGCCACATCCGTATGAAGCTGGGCCTTTGGGTTGGCTCATAATGCGAAGGCCAACATCCTTCTTCTATGAAACTTCGGAAGATTGTGGAGTTAGCAAATGCTCTCAAGAAGTTCTGGCACTTGGTACACCGATTCTCTGGTGGGCTGCAACAATCGCACTCCTTGCAACTATCTGGCTCTGGATACGCAAAGGGGATTTTCAAGCAGGAATATTGTTAGCTGTAATCGGCGCTTTATACCTACCTTGGTTTCTCTTTCCGGAGCGCACAATGTTTACTTTTTATGCCCTAACTTTCCAACCCTTTCTCCTGCTAACCCTGGTCTATCTCTTAAGCAAGATTGGGCGAAATCAACAGCGCATCGCAATTATCTTTGGTGCGATTGTTGTAGCAAATTTTCTATATTTCACGCCACTATATTATGGCGCCTCAATCGCCTTTACATCTTGGAGTGATCACATGTGGTTCACATCCTGGATTTAAGACTTATCTAGTTATTCGTTTACTGCGCCAAATTTCTTCTCAGCAGCGTTCTCTGCAACCTCTTGATCAAATATCTCATCGCGGCCAGGAAATAGATCTGCCTCGGCTTGCTGCGCTGCGCTCCAGGCGCCCGGAACTGTTAAGTCAATTAAGCGATTAGAAGGAACCGCTTTAGACGAAGTTAAATAAGTTGGCTTAGGAACGTTAGTTGGTTGCCAGGTTGGACCATCTTTTGGAATTACCACAACTCCTGCAGTATCAATTCGTTCAATAAGTGGAATCCAATGCTCTTTATTCTCTTCAGCAAAATCTATTCGTGATGAAAAAGTAATTCGCTCGATTGGTTCGGTTATTACATTGGCTGATGCAATTTTTTCAAAGGCTTTAATTCTCCGCTGTTTAATCTGTGCCATTACAACTTGTCGCCTTATGTGGATAATATAAATAGCGAGCGCAGATGTTGGAATCAATAAAATTGGTCTTGAAACAATTCCTAAACTTGCAAGAATTCCTATTAGAAAAAGTGAGAGCAGGATTGAACCAAAAATAATTCTTCGGTTTGCAATCTGGTTCTGTTTAGATAAATTCTCATTGGAACTTGCTACTTGATTGAAGGTTCCAGTCTCACCCACAACTCGCATTGCGCTCTTGTAACGTTCGGCTGATTTACCCGATGCCTCATCATGGGATGTGATCCACTTTGGCAAAAAATAAGTGGCCCACATGCCTAGGATGATTAGGTAGATAAAACCAGAGGCCATGGAGTAGAACGATAATTCCATCAAGGTGAAAAGTTCGGGATTTGCGCGGTATGTCCTCAGTGAAAGGTCTTAGGTAATTTTTGGGTTCTCTTTTACATAAGTTAGATGATCGCGCCAGTCTCCAGCTATATGCAGATACCTTGGCCTTAGACCTTCGAAAAGATAGCCACATTTCTCGGCAACTCTCCTAGATGCTTCATTTTCTGGTCGTAGATTTATCTCAATTCGATGTAGCAATAGTTGATTTAAGCCAAAGTCGGTCATTAGTGAAACGGCTCGGCTGGTATAGCCCTGGTTGGCAAAGTTCTGATCTATCCAATAACCAATGTGCGCCCCCCGCATCGCACCAAAGACGATTCCACTTAAAGTTAGTTGGCCGATTAATCGCTCACGTTTGGTTCCGGCAAGCCAGATTCCAAGAGAGATAGATCTAAGTGCGCTACCTTCCCGGCGATATTGCATAACCATGCTCACGAAGGATGGAGGTGGCTGGTGTGAATCCATATCTGGTCGAGTCGCCTCCCAAGGTTCGAGCCAATCTCGATTTTTGTTACGGACCGAATCCCAAGCTCGCCTATCTCTGATCCGAAGCGGGCGCAATTCAAGTTCATGGTCACGAAGTTTTATTGGCCAATCGGAGGAGGCGCCCAATTAGATTGAACTCCGTTCAAGGACCATTACATCAACGATCTCGCCTGCTCGAATTCCTGCAGAATCTTCTGGAACGATTATCAAAGCATGAGCATCTGAGAGTGAGGTTAGCTCGCCCTGGTCTTCTAGGGCGGTAACAATTACTCCTGATTCAGATGAAAGGACCGCTCGAACAAAACTCCGCTCTCCTGGAGTCGCGGTGATTGGACTCTTTAATTTTGCTTTTAGTTGATTTCGGAAAATATTTGAAGCACCGAGCATCTTTCGAATCATTGGGCGGACGAAAATTTCGGCTGCGATTCCTGCTACTACGGGATCTCCGGGCAGTGTTATCACCGGAATTCGATCTGGACCGATTAAGCCAAAATTGTGTAGGCCACTCTCGCTCATCTTTGGTCTGGCAGAGGTAATATCGCCAAGTTCTCTTAAGACTGATGAGATTAATTCAAATGATTCATCATGGTGTGCGCCGCTTATAACAATCAAATCAGCACGAACCATCTGATCTTCAATTACCTCTTTTAACCGCTGGTGGTTATCCGGAATATTGTTTACTCGAAATCCATTTGCCCCGGCCTCGCGAACTGCTGTCGTAAGCATCCAGGAATTAGTTTCAAATTCATCGTCAGTATTTTTAAGTTTCTGGCCAGGTTCGACTAAATCATCTCC
>DFDL01000002.1:5434-5777 GCA_002367715.1 Actinobacteria bacterium UBA3028 | reverse complement strand
CGTAAAACTAATCTCTCGCCGGCATAAATATCTGAGGCTAAAGTTGCACCATGTGCATCTAATAGCGGCATCTCAAAAGGTGATAGCGGGACTGAAATTTGAAGGAGTTTTTCTAATAACTCCCCGACGCTTAGCTCTTCTTCCATGACTAAACCCTACTTCTTAATTAGAGTAATTCTATGGATATAACTAATGTGAATAACCGCAAAAAGCAGGAACTTAGAAGCAGATTTCGCGCCGAGCGATCACTCCGAGATTTAAACGAAACTTGGGTTCACATCATTGATTCTTCAGAATTTATAAATTCAAATACGGTTGCGAGCTACATCTCATATGGGCATGA
>DFDL01000002.1:0-5250 GCA_002367715.1 Actinobacteria bacterium UBA3028 | reverse complement strand
GATATAACTAATGTGAATAACCGTAAAAAGCAGGAACTTAGAAGCAGATTTCGCGCCGAGCGATCACTCCGAGATTTAAACGAAACTTGGGTTCACATCATTGATTCTTCGGAATTTATAAATTCAGAGACGGTTGCTAGCTACATCTCATATGGGCATGAGCCACAAACTTCCGATTTAAATAGTGCAATTCTAAAGAGTGGCCGCCGGCTACTCGTGCCTCGAACGCTACAAGATCTGAATTTAGAGTGGGTGGAGTGGGATGGTGAGGTTTCATCATTAGAAAAGCGCGGGAAAATTTTTGAGCCAAATGGAGCTCCAGAATCGGGCGAATCTATCGATATTGTAATTGTGCCAACCTTGCATGCAAACCCCGAAGGCCATCGCCTGGGGCAAGGGGGCGGCTCATATGATCGAGCACTTGTCGGGATGTCAGCCTGGCGGATCGGTCTTATTTACACCGGCGAGTTAACGGTTGAGCCATTTCCAATAGAGAGCCATGATGCAAAGTTAAATGCGCTGGCGACCCCTGATTTAATTGTTCGCTTTGCTCAATAATTTAACTCGAAATATTTAAGTTAAATCTTTTAAATGACGGGCCATAACAACGCGCTGGACCTGATTGGTTCCCTCGTAGATCTGCGTCAACTTTGCATCGCGCATCATGCGCTCAACTGGATAATCTGAAACATAACCATATCCACCAAGCACTTGAACTGCATCAGTTGTAACTTTCATCGCTACATCCGTTGCAAAGCACTTTGCGGCGGCTGAGAAGAAAGTTAGATCCTTCTCTCCGCGCTCACTCTTTATAGCTGCTGCATAAGTGAGTTGCCTAGCGGCGGCAATATTCATAGCCATATCTGACAACATAAATTGAATGCCTTGAAAGTCGAATATCTCACGACCAAATTGCTTACGTTCGTGGGCATATTTTGTTGCAACTTCGAAGGCGCCTTGCGCAATTCCAAGCCCTTGAGCAGCAATTGTTATTCGAGTGTGATCGAGGGTCTGCATGGCAAGTGCAAATCCAGAACCAATCTCACCAATTCTGCGATCATCTGGAATCTTTACATTATCAAAGTAGACCTCTCTGGTCGGCGAACCTTTGAATCCCATCTTCTTCTCGTGGGCGCCAAATGAGATTCCGGTATCTGATTTTTCAACAATGAACGCCGTTATGCCCTTTGCTCCTAGAGCTGGATCGCACTGAGCAAGTACTGTATAAAAATCAGAGAAGCCCGCATTTGAAATCCATTTCTTACTGCCACTTATGATCCAACTGTTCCCATCTTTAACAGCCTTGGTTGTCATTGCCGCTGCATCAGAACCTGCCTCTGATTCTGAGAGGCAATATGAGAATCCCTTTCCGGCTGCAAGTTGTGGTAAATATTTCTGCTTCTGCTCATCACTGCCGGCCAATATCAGAGGAAGTGAGCCCAGTTTATTAACTGCCGGAATTAGCGAAGATGATCCACATGCGCGAGCAATTTCTTCAATAATAATTACAGTTGCTAATGAGTCTGCGCCCTGACCGCCATATTTCTCGTCGACATGAGCTGCTGCAAGATCTGCACTTTGGAGCGCCTCAAAAGCCTCTTGTGGAAATCTAGAATTTTCATCTACATCTTTTGCAAATGGTTCAATCTTCTTAGTTACAAGGGCGCGAACGCTTTCGCGAAGGGCCTCGTACTCATCATCAAATAGCGCATCCATGGCTTAATTAACTCAAGTATCTTGCTTGCCGTCTAGTTGATTTAGCCGTGAAAGGTATTTGTTGTACTTTGCTAAATCATCATCCTCGCCCATTGCTGCAGCGCGATTCTCAGCCCGATCTATCCGCTTAGTTTCACGCTTATCTTCACGGAGCCACTGAATAAAGGTTGCGACTAAAGCAATAAGGATCGGAATCTCTCCCATAGCCCACCCGACGGCGCCACCGGCTCTCTGGTCGGCCAATAAATCTGTTGCCCATGGCCGATTTAGGCTGGCAAAATATCCACCATCCAAAAGCGTTGTTGCTGAAAGTAGTGCGATTGAGAAGAAGGCGTGGATGCTCATAGCGGCAAATAAAACAATAATTCGGACAATATGTGGAACTCGTTTAGGAGATGGATCAACGCCTACGATTACATGGAAGAAGAGAGCTCCTGCTAACAAGAAATGAATATTCATAAATAGGTGGCCACTATGAGTACCCATTAATTCACCAAAGAGTGGCGTCATATATAGCAAGAAAAGTGAGCCATCAAAGATTGCTAAGGCAACTATTGGATTTGAAATAATTTTAAAATATCTAGAATGCATTAATTCAATCAAACTTCCACGGATACCACGTTCATCTGGAGTTCTTCCAATTGGAAGTGTGCGAAGTGCGAGAGTTATCGGCGCACTTAAGACTAAACCGATGGGCGCAATCATCCCAAGCACCATATGTGCCACCATATGATACGAGAATGCAAAGTGAGCATATGCACCTAATCCGCCACTCGTTGCAAAATCTGTTGCAGCTACTGCTAATGCAAATGAAATTGTGCGACCAATCGGCCATTTATCACCGCGCTTAGTAAGAATTACTACACCTCTTATGTATAGCGCAGTGATTAAAATTAAGAGCCCAAGAATTGCGCCATCAGGTACATATGTGAGCAAGATATTTTTCACCGATGGCGGCGCAAGCATCGGTACTCCAGAAATTGTCTGCGAAATATCTAGCGGTGGCGCATTCTTTGGCTCTGGTGGTGCGCTAACAGAGAGCCAGGAACCAAGACCTAGCGCCACACCCATAACAATTACTTCAGCAATCAATAGCTGGTAAACCGCACGCCCACCCTGCAATTTGCGCGCTATATAGCTACGATGCCTGGCGCCGATGAAAATTAATATCGTAGTCAATATGATTTTTAAGATTACTAACTTTGCATATTGCGAACTCCAGGCTTCGCGAAAATTTAGCCGAGTCCAAGAGTTTGTAGCACCGCTGATACTGACAATAATTGCGGACCAGAGTGCAAGTGAACTAAATCTTGGAATTGCGATCTCACGCTCGCTCTGGTTTATAAGGATCAAACCAATGATTCCACCCACCCAGATAGAGATAAATGTGACATGAAATAGCAGAGAGCCAATTGCTAACCCATGATTTCCCGAGTTACTCGAGTGGCTCTGAAATACTGGGGCCAACACACCTACGAAGCTAATAGCAAGGACGAAGTAGATGCCAGTAGTTCTCTTGATAATAGGAAGCGCAAATAGAACGGCTCCAGCAGCTGCAATATTAATTACATAGCTCTGACCTAGAGATGTTTGTGTCAAAAAAGATTTTATTACTACCGGATTAAATACATCTGAGAAATTTGTTCCGAGCAGATTGGTAATTTCGAAAAAGATCCGATTAATTGAGAGAATTAACCAGAAGCCTGCCGCTACTGTGGCAAAACTGCGGACTCGAATTGCTTCTGGAAGAAGTTTTGCTTCACTCTCTCTTATAAAAAATCCAATAGCTATAAGCAGGCCAATTAGAGTTACTGAGGAGAAAACCTGCAAAGTCTTAATTATTGTAATTGCAAAACTCAGTGGTTGGATCGAATCAATTAAATGTAACAATTTTAGCTTTTACTTACGTTTTGATTTTTTAGCGCCGCCAAATGTCACTTTGGTATACCAGATTAAAAATATAAAAACTAAAACCGCAAGAATTAACAATGTGTAGACAAAAGCGTTAGACCCACTATTTGAGTTAACTTTCTCTTGAGTTAGCGGTGTAGTTGTTGGCTCAGGAGTTTGTGCGGCAAGTTTTGATGGTGCATTAAATAAAAATGTATACGAACCTATTAGTGGGTCATCGTTCTTAGATTGCAAAGTGTAATTAACGGTATAGACACCAGTCTTTGTTAGCTGTGTTAACCCAACAATTGCAGTGTTCTCCATAATTGTTATCGATGCATCATCGACAGCGATCCCATTGGGATCATTAACAACAATCTGGTTGCCCTGTTTTGAGAGAGCTGCTTCTGAGGTTATCGATACTGAATTTGGTTGTTCGGTCTTTACTGACCCTGCTTCTGGGATAGTGGTGACAACTCTATTTGCCTCAGCCACACTTGAAATAGGAAGAGTAAGGGTGGCTAATGTTAGGAAAATTCCAAACTTTAATCGATTTCTCATTTCCCTACCCTCTCAGCTTCGGTTTTGCTAGTTTTGGCTGGCTCTCGATTAGATGTAATTCTCTCACTTCTTTACAATAGACCCCATGCCAACATATGAGTATGCCTGCACGCTCTGCGGCTTTAAATTTGAGGCGGTTCAATCATTTACTGATGCGGCTCTAACACAATGTCCAGAGTGCGATGGATTAGTTCAGAAGGTTTATTCAAATGTCGGGGTCGTATTCAAAGGTTCTGGTTTTTATAAGACTGATTCAAGAACAACTAAGTCTGACTCTTCTACTTCTGCAACTACTCCTGCCACTCCCCTAGCTCCTGCTGCCACTGCTACTCCTACTAGTACTGCGAAGAAAGATTAATCCAGTTGCTAGCCGTGGTGCGGTGGACGATCGCTCTCAATTTCTTGGTCGCGTTTTGATCCGTCATCTTCGCGCGGATCAATCTCATCCTGCGTTATCTTCGGCAAAATATTAGGATCGCTCATTCTTCAAGTCTAATCAACTTCGGTGAAAAGGGGTAAATAGGTCGCTATGTTTGAGAAGCTAGGTATTTTTATTGTGCGGCGAGGCAAATCTGTGCTTGCAACATTTATCGTTGCCGTAATCGCATCTGGAGCCATCGGCTCATTAGTCTTCTCACGCCTAGATTCAGGGGGCTATTCAGATCCAAATAGTGATTCGGTAGCAGCTGCCAAATATCTGACCGATACTTTTAAAGTGAATGATCCAGCAATTGTTCTGGCAATAGATGCCAAGAAGGATTTAAGAGATCCAACTGTAATTTCAACTGCGCAATTGATTGAAGAAGAGATTGCTACCTATAACGGCGTTGCCAAAGTACTGTCCTATTGGTCTGCTGGTCAATCACCAGCTCTTGCTAGCGCAGATAATCAGATTGCCTACCTCTTTGTTTACACCGTCGAAAGTGATCCAACTCGATCAACTGATCTTGCTAAACAAATTGTCCGAAACTTTGATGGTGAATATAAATCCCTAGATATTTACGTTGGAGGTTTCTCTACGTTTAATGCAGCCATAAATAGCAAAATTTCAGCAGATCTGAAGTTGGCGGAAATAATCTCGAT
>DFDL01000089.1:4042-7517 GCA_002367715.1 Actinobacteria bacterium UBA3028 | reverse complement strand
TTGGCATTAATGATATTTGTTGGAGTCGAATCACCAAAGTACTCAATTTCAGTTGAACTGATCTGTGCCCTAGAAAGTGAGTAGAAAAAATCTCTAGCAGCTTTCTTTGGATCGTTTTTGTAAGTACTTTCAAAGCTCTTTAACGCCTTTTCTAGAATATCTTTTGAGATCCCCTGGATAAGTCCACGTTGATTGCCCTTTTTCCCGATCTCACTCCACCAACGCCCATGAATCCTTGTGGAGAAGAGATCATATTTACTTGTACCCATTATTGGCATAAGTCGTGCAGAAATCGAGTTACGAAGTTCTTTGAGGGAGCGCTCCTCAGACAAAGGCCTTCTAAAATTAAAATCAATCAACCCTTTGCGATCAGTTAAATACTTAATCTCACGAGGAAGACTGGCATGAAATTTTGGGTGCCGCGTGAGTAGATTTACGATGATTGTCGTTCCGCTACGACCGGTTCCGCCAGTAAAGACTGGGGTAATTGGTTGGTCCATATCAAAACTTTAAGGGTATGAGAGCGTAGGCTATGTATTTCATATGAGATTTCGGGAAAAGAAGGTAAATTCACATAGATATCTCAGCAACGTACGGCCTTGCCTACCTTAGGCGGGGCTGATTCTCATTATTCTTAAGACTCACATGTTTATTCAGAGTTAGGTGTTGTGGATTCATGATCAAAGAAAATCATCGGCGTTCAATTGCAAAAGCCTTGACTTGGCGTGTTACCGGTACTCTCGACACCTTTTTACTATCCTTCCTGATCACTCGGCAACTTAAGTTTGCAGTAGCTATCTCTGCGACAGAGCTTGTCACCAAAATTGTGCTCTATTACTTCCACGAACGCATCTGGGAAAAAGTTAAGTGGGGTCGCTCAGATGCCGCTCCAGCCAACGGCTAACAATTAGATCTAATGTTTGGATTCAGAGGAAAAGTAGTAGTTCCCGTATTTATCGGTGGGACAGGACGTAGCGGCACCACCATTCTTGGAGATTTGCTCAATGAGCACTCACGTGTGCGTACGAGTAATCCGACCGAGGTTAAATTCTTAGCCAATCGTGGTGGCTTTCTGGATGTCGTTTTCGGTTCTCTGAACGCACAACCTATTAGTCGTGAGAAGGTTTCAATTTTCCATTATCGAACTTATCGCAAACGCGTACAAAAAGAGGTGTCGCTGAGGCGAAACCGATTTGAGGAGTTCAGTACCAAATTGTGGCATAAGTGGTGGGAGATTGATGCACCTGCCCCGCATGGTCCAGGTCTGCACGCAGGCATTGAAAAGAGAGATCTACAAAGGTTGTTAGAAAAGTACTCCCAAGACATTAAGAAAAATCCAATTCAGCAAGCTCGAAAATTTATGAAGTCATTTATCAAATTACAAAAGGGCGGAAAGCGAGAGAAGTTTTGGGCTGAAACAACCCCCATGAATATCTCCTACTCACATCGATTGATTGAGCTGTTCCCTGAAGCCAAATTCATTGTGATTCGTAGAGACCCAAGAGATGTGATTGCCTCATTGCTAACCAAAGATTGGGGACCTAATACCGCTTTGGAAGGTGTTGAGTGGATCGAGTCTCGCTTGCGAGCTGATCACGAGGCTCTTCAGTCAGTGCCACCAAATCAAGTGTTGTTTGTAACTCTAGAAGATTTGGTCATGAATTCTCCACAAGATAGCTACAACAAGATCTTAAATTTTTTGCAGTTACAAGATGAGCCAGCTATGCGCGCCTTTCACACCAGCAACATGACGGTAGAGAATGCATCATCTGGGCGTTGGAGGAAAGAGATCGATACCCCCGAATTTGGTGAAGCTATAGATCAAATGAATCTACGCTTAGGTCGAGATAAAATTATCTAAATCCACCCTTTCATGGAGTAAAGTTCGGCATATTCACAGGGGTTTCACATCTAATTGTCGAGACAAGAGACCGTCACAAGGCTTACCGTCACATTATGACAACAATTGACTTTCTACCTAAAGCAAAGCGAACAAAAGTTGGCCTAATTGGATTTGGAAGGACCGGTCGAGCAGTAGCCATGGTTTTGTTACTGGACAAAACTATTGACCTGGTCTGGGTAGTTCGGAAGTCTAGAATTTTGGAGCATCGCTCTGTTCCGGAGTTTCTCGGTATTGATTCTGACGAAGATGGCTCAATCCATTGGATTGAGGATGTGGACTTTGAAACACTTCAAGAAAACTGTCCGGTTGATGTGATAATTGATTTTAGCTCTGAAACAGGCATGGATTACTACGGTGAAGTTGCCGCAGAACAAGGCATCACGATTATTTCGGCTATCTCCTCGCTTCCAGAGAGCCGACTCAGAACTCTAAAGCAGTATGGCGAAAGCACAAAAGTGCTCTGGTCTCCAAACATAACTTTGGGGATTAATTTCCTAATCATTGCGGCAAGGACGCTTCAAAAAATTGCACCATTTGCCGACATCTCAATATTAGAGGAGCACTTTAAGGCCAAAAAAGAGATATCGGGAACTGCTAAGAAGATAGCTCAAGCCTTGTCCTACAATGAAGATGAGATTCGAACCGTGAGAGCTGGTGGAATCATCGGCGTGCATGAAGTCTTGTTTGGATTTCCATATCAAACAGTGCGCTTGAAGCATGAGTCTATTGCTCGTGAAGCCTTTGGAAATGGGGCAAGGTTTGCATTAAAGGAACTGGAAGCACGTGGCCCAGGTTTCTACAGTATGGAGGAGTTAGTGGGCGAGTTGTTTGTCAAAGCTAATTCGGAGTTTGTTTCCACTCCTAATTTGACCCCAATAGGCAGCAAGTCATATCTACGAGATCTTAAAAAGTGGTTACTTCGTAAAGGCAGATAAAACAGAGCTTGCCCTTCAATTCAGTTTCAGAATGGCGTTGGCAACTTTGAGATCTCGCTCAAACACCATTAATTGAGGCCCATCCAAAGTCTGCGTCAAAGTGGCTTTGATATTTGCATCTATTAACTTCTGTAAACTCATCTGAGCTTCAATGTAATTGCTTGGAGTTTGCAGCGGTTTAAGCAAACCGTATTGATCTTTCTTTCCAGCTTTTATCGGAGTAATTATCAATCGCTTATTGGATGAAAAACCCCATTTGAGAACAAGAATCAATAAAGCTAAACCTACAAATCCTCCAAAGGATTGTAAGAAAAGTGCGTTATTGATTCCACCAAGCATGTGCAGAGTCTAATAGCGCTTGAGTAAATCCTTCATGAGTGCAATCTCTTTTTCTTGGGCTTCAATTATTGCTGCAGCTAACCCGGCTACCTCTTTATTATCAGAGTCAATTACATCTTGAGCCATAGTGATCGCTCCCTCGTGGTGGGCGATCATCCCTTCAAGAAAGAGGCGATCAAAAGTTGCTCCCTCTGAGTCCTGTAGCTGTTGGATCTGACTATCACTCAACATTCCATCCATCATGTGCCCCATATGAGTAGAAGCGTTAACACCGCTCCAACTTTTCATTAATTCAATT
>DFDL01000089.1:0-3736 GCA_002367715.1 Actinobacteria bacterium UBA3028 | reverse complement strand
AGACCAAGTGCCAACATTAGGGCAAGAATTTTTTTCATATGAGTATCAGGTTAAAGATTGAAGATCACCCCTGCAACCTGAAACTTCCCATGAATTCATCAGGAATATCAGAAAACTCTGTGAATCTAGGCGAGGGTTCATGGTTGGAAGGGTCTAAAAAGAGCGCCCCTGATAGAGTTTAAGGATGGGAGGCGTGCCATGTTAAAAAAGATTAGCGTAATAGTCTGGCTTCTCCTCTTTTGCTCATCCACTATTGCATTCGCTGCCCCCACGGTGGAAACTGCACAGCGAGAGGTTGATAAGTTACGAACCCTTGCCGCTGCCAAGTATGAAGCGGCAAATGAGGCAACTATTCGCATTAAACAGCTCCAAGCCGAAACAAGTGTTCTTCGCAAAAAAGAGGAGGGATTACGTAAGGAGCTAGATGCTTCAGCAAAGTTTTTGGCTCAAATTGCAATTGCTCAATATAAAGCCAATGGATTAGGGCAAGGCATAGAACTTCTCTTTTCAGCAGATCCAACCAAGTTTCTCTCAGATGCTGCAACCCTTGATGTGCTCTCTCGAGGATACTCTGAACAGTTACGAGAGTTTGAAACAAACAAGCAGAGAGTCGAAGCATCACAATTAGTTGTTTCAGACCGAACGGCGCTATTGAAGGCTCAGCAGACTAAGCTCAATCGAGAGGTCACACAAGCAAAGTCGGCCCTTCAGCGGGCAGAAAAAATCCTCAAGTCCTTAAAGAAGGAGGATAGAGAACGGTTAGCAGCTGAAGAAGCAGCACGAGAGAGTAAAATTCTTAAGGACTCGAAGAAATATGCCACCTCATTTAAAGGCGATAACTCCCGAGGATCACTTGCACTGCGATATGCGCTAGCCCAAGTTGGCGACATCTATGTGTGGGCCGCCGCAGGTCCAACTCGATGGGATTGTTCCGGGCTGACAATGAGAGCCTTTCAAAAAGCTGGTGTCTCTCTGCCACATTCCTCTCGGATACAAGTAAAATACGGTAAATCAATTTCATATGGAGCACTAAAGCCTGGGGATTTAGTCTTCTTTGGTAGACCAATTAGTCATGTCTCTATTTATATGGGGGGCGGAAAAATGGTTCATGCGCCTCGGCCCGGAAAGAGAGTTGAAGTTGTAGCTATGACTAAAAAGTTTGGATCAAAACCATTTGTAGCTGCGAAAAGACTGTAATGCGAAATATAAAGGTTCTCGGAGTTTCCATCGCCCTAATTAGCGCTCTTCTGCTTGTTCCAAGCAGCCCATCTCTTGCCTCCAGTCACAAGCCAACATTGAAACAAATCGAAGCGGCCAAAAAAGTCGAGGCTGCAAAGAAAAAGGTTGCTGAAGAGGCTCTCCAGAAATTACTGAAGGCCAGAGGCAACTTAAAGGCTCTCACTGTTATTGCTACTAACGCAGCTGCAAAGTACCAACGAGCTCGCCAAGAGTTAGTTGTAGCCACTCGCGAGTCGGTCGCTGCAACAAATGTCTATAACGAAGCGATCGCCAATGTGGCCTTTACACACCGAGAAATTGGAAAGCTTGCGGTTCACGCCTATATGTCTGGCGGGGGACTCACAGATTTAGAGGCGGTTCTTAGCGCAACCGGTCCACAAGAGATCGTTGAAAGACTTTCGACTATTGAAAATCTTGGAGCCAGTAATAAAACAACATTAAAACGCTTTAGAGAAGCAGAAGATATTGCTCAAGAGGCAAAATTAGCTGCAGATGCTGCTAAGCAGCGCCAAGCTTTTGTTACTGCACAGGTAGAAGAGAGCAAGAAAGAGGCTGATGAGGCTAAAGCTGAACAGCAAAAAGAGGTAGATAAGCTACAAGCGGTTCAAGATAAGTTACAAAAAGATTTAGCCTCTGCTAAGAAAGTTAGAATTACTCTTGAGCAGCGCCGCCAGCTTGCAATTCTTGAAGAGGCCCGAGCAAGTGAAGCGGCAAAGGTTACAGGCCAATCAAGAGTCTGGAAGACCGGGGGTCCTACAGGAGCCAAAACTTCTCGGACCACGCAGGCACAACGATTGCAGGCGGTTGAATTTGCGAAGAAGCAAGTATTGGCAAAGAAACCTTATGTCTGGGGAGATGAGGGTCCGAACTCCTTTGATTGCTCAGGTTTAGTCTACGCCGCATATCGATCAGCCGGACTGGGTTGGCCGATTTGGGATCGACTTAACTCTGGGCTTTATTACACATACACTAAGCAGATTCCACTGGCAGAAATGGAGCCTGGCGATCTTATTTTCTACTCTTACAAGGGAACTATCAGCACAATTCATCACATCACGATTTATGCCGGTAACGGAATGATGTGGGAGGCTCGCTCAACAAAGAGTGGGTTGAGATATTCAGATATTTACAGCGTGCCAGGAATGATGCCTTATGCGGGACGGGTGTGATTACTAAATAAGAGCTAATTCTGAGGAAGAACTCTTCTTCCAAGGAACCGAATTCACTTTCAATTTTGACGGAATTACTTGCATCATTTAGTGGTGAGGAAGTTAATCCTCAGCTCCGCCGATTTAGAGCTTGGCCTAGATCTTTAATAGGCTGAAATACCTTCATCTAGAAGTTCTGAAACCGCTCTATCGAATTTACTATGAAATTCTTTATCTAAACGTTCATCGCCTTTCCATCTGCCGATATGTGCTCTATCCCCATCGACCTCTTCAGCGAAGTAGTTACTCATTTGCTCTTGATCGCTAATCTTGAGAAAATTGAGTATCTCCTCATAAGTTTCAGTTCTTTTCTCAGCAACCAGGTTTTCAAGTTTGATATTCAAACATTGGTCAGGACCCAAAAGCCGGGTAGCCCTATTCGCTAATTGCAATTTTTTCTTCCACCAATCAATAGCTACCAATGGTTTTTTAGGTCCCCACGGCTCCCTCAAAACGGAGCTGATCGTATCCTTTCCACTTCTTTGCATATGAATAAATAGCGCGCCTTCAAAAAGCTCACTTATTTGGGAAGCCCTTTCAATATTTGTCGGTGTAGTGTCAACAAATACCTTTGAGTTATCGAAGTGCTTGTGACTCTTAACCACTTTAAAAAAGAAATTCCGTGTGCTGCATAAAGGATGTTTTCTATACTCTGACTTTAATCGCTCAATTTCAGCATTTAGAGTCGGAAGTGAGAATCCCTGCTGTAATCCGGCTATTCCACCTCGTTTACCGGGTCTTTCCCACCAATCTTCATTAATCCGTCTCTCTAATTCCTCAATATTTCTCTTTGATTGTGCAAGGTTAAGAAATCGTCTTCCACTACTAATGGGATGAACTTTTTTCAAAATATCTGGAGTCTGAGGTATTGGAACACCATCAACCAAATCTAGTAGTCCACCTTTTCCTGTTAAAAATTTTATTTCATAAGGGTTTCCTGCGAGAACTAATTCATGCCTGGAAAGTATCTTCCCAACTAGCGTTGTTCCTGATCGCCCAGTTCCACCTGAGAAAACCGGTCTAAATTCTGGTGTCATAGTCACACCATATGTGTTCTATGAAATTGCGAGTGGATTTATCTCGATGCGTTACCTGTTAAAGTACTGTGAATTCAACCGCCGTAAGGGTAGCTCCTGCAATAGACACACATAGATTTGGGTCGAAATGGTCACCGCCACCACCTAGGCTCACGGGTCAGATCAACGAGCAGAAATGCCTGCTTAAGACCCCCCTAAAGGCTTGATCTGCCCATTACCATTTTAGAGTGCGATTCAAGGGGAGCATTGCCA
>DFDL01000062.1:8319-15352 GCA_002367715.1 Actinobacteria bacterium UBA3028 | reverse complement strand
AAGTAGTAAGCGAATACCGTTCAAGGTTCATAATCGAACCTCTAGAACCGGGCTTTGGTTACACCCTTGGAAATTCATTACGTCGTACCCTTTTGTCTTCGATTCCTGGTGCAGCTGTTACCAGTATTCGCGTCAATGGTGCGCTTCATGAATTTGCCACGCTTGATGGAGTTAAGGAAGATCTCACAGAGATCGTACTTAACATCAAGAATCTAGTTCTCTCATCAGATAACGATGAGCCCTCACTTCTATACATCCGCAAGAACGCAGAGGGTGTCGTAACCGGCGCTGATATTGCCGCTCCTGCTGGTGTTGTTGTACATAACCAAGATCTTCATATCGCAACCCTTAACTCAAAGGCCAACTTCGAAGTTGAACTTACAGTCGAGCGCGGTCGCGGATATGTAACAGCTGTTCAAAATAAGGCTGCTGGTGGAGAGATTGGCCGTATTCCTGTTGACTCTATCTACTCACCGGTACTTCGTGTTACATACAACGTAGAAGCAACTCGCGTTGAACAGCGTACAGACTTCGATCGTTTAGTTGTCGATGTTGAGACCAAGCAATCAATGAAGCCAGGAGATGCAATGGCATCTGCCGGTACAACTTTGGTTGAACTCTTCGGCCTTGCTCGTGAATTAAATGTTGATGCCGAAGGCGTTGAGATGGGGCCATCTGTTCAAGATACCGCTCTTGCTCAGGACCTTGCTCTTCCAATCGAAGATCTAGATCTAACTGTCCGTTCATATAACTGCCTAAAGCGTGAAGGAATTCATACTGTTGGCGAGCTAGTTGGCCGTTCAGAGGCAGACCTAATGGATATTCGTAACTTTGGTTCGAAGTCAATTGATGAAGTTAAGGCAAAGCTTGTATCAATGTCACTTCAGCTCAAGGACAGCCCAATCGGTTTTGATCCAACAAAACATGCCAACTATGGAACTAACGTCGACGATGATCTCGTTGATGCCGAATAACGATAAGTAAGTCAGGAGAAAAAAATGCCACGTCCAAGTAAAGGCCCGCGCCTAGGTAGCGGCCCTTCTCACGAAAGATTGTTGCTAGGCACTCTGGCTGAACAACTTTTCGAACACGGCAAGATAACAACCACCGAGACAAAGGCTAAGCGTCTGCGTCCGTTGGCTGAGAAGTTAATTACTGCTGCAAAGGTCGGAGATCTACCAGCCCGCCGTCGAGTTATGGAGACAATCCAGAACAAGTCAGTAGTTCACACACTTTTCACCGATATTGCACCAACATTTGCAACTCGTGAAGGTGGATACACACGTATTACAAAGATAGGTCCACGTAACGGTGACAATGCGCCAATGGCGGTAATTGAACTCGTTAAGTAATTAAAAGTAGTTATGTCAGAGCCCACTGTCTTTCTTGCCAGTGGGTTCTCTCGTTTAAGAATTGATTTAGCCTATGACGGAACAAATTACGCCGGTTGGGCGCCACAGCCAGATCGCAGAACAGTTGAAGGCGAATTAACTGGCGCGATCTCTAAATTAGCAGGATATCTAGTGGAACCTATTGTTGCTGGAAGAACTGATGCCGGCGTCCACGCAAGTGCTCAAGTAATGCACGTCGATGTTCCTGATAGCGCAGAAGGTTTAGAGGAGGTAGCTAATTGGGTTTTTCGGTTAAATCGAATCCTTGATCCCGATATTAGAATCCTGCAAGTGGCAGTTGCAGCAGATACCTTTCATGCCAGATTCTCGGCCATCGAACGTGAATATCAGTATCGCCTAGCTGATAACAATAAGGTCCTCATGCCACTTGAAAGATATAACACCGCAACCTGGTTTAGGCCCTTAGATGTAGATCGGCTAAATGAAGTTAGTGCACTTCTCCTTGGCGAGCATGACTTTGTAGCTTTCTGTAAGTTCCGTGAAGACCAGAAAACAGTCCGCACCTTGAAGAAGTTTCATTGGTCAAGGCTAGATTCTGGAATCTTGACGGCAGATGTTGCAGCAAATGCATTCTGTTATTCAATGGTACGAAACCTTGTCGGAGCCGCAGTTGCGGTCGGTGAAGGACGTTTTGAGAAAGAGTGGGCAGTTGCAATATTAAAGAATAAAGAGCGAGTATCTGACTCTTATGTCTTTCCAGGAAATGGCTTGACCTTAGTGAAAGTTACTTATTGATGGGCCATATCGATTTAAGTGGAATCGAATATTGGCTACCAGATGGCCGGCTCTTGCTAAATGATATTAACTTTCGAGTTGGAGATGGTGCCAAAGTTGCAATTGTTGGTCCAAATGGATCTGGAAAGACAACTTTAATTAAGATGATTTGTGGCGATCTCACACCACATGCCGGCAAAGTCTCAATCTCTGGTGGGCTCGGAATCATGCGCCAGTTCATCGGACAAGTTCGAGATGAATCAACTGTCCGAGACTTACTTGTCTCAATCTCACCACTAAAGATTCAAGGCGCGGCCGAGCGAGTTCAAAGAGCCGAAACTTTAATGAATGAGCGAAATACTGAGAAAGATCAACTTGCCTTTGCCCAAGCCATTTCAGATTGGGGCGATGCCGGGGGGTATGACGCAGAAGTCATGTGGGATATGTGTTGCACAAGTGCACTTGATAAAAGTTATGACGAGGTCTCACGCCGATTGGTAAATACGCTCTCAGGTGGTGAGCAGAAAAAGTTAGTCTTACAGGCCTTGCTCCGCGGTCCTGATGAAGTCTTAGTTTTAGATGAGCCTGATAACTATTTAGATGTTCCAGCCAAGCGGTGGCTAGAAAAAGAATTATTAAATACGAGCAAGACAGTCTTTTTCGTAAGTCACGACCGTGAGCTTCTAAATAAAGTAGCGCAGAAAATTGTCACAGTTGAACTCGGGGCAAGTGGTAACACGGTCTGGGTACATGGCGGAAATTTTGCTACTTGGCATGATGCCCGTAAGGCCCGACAAGAGCGCTTTGCAGAGTTACTACTTAGATGGGATCAAGAGCATGATCGCTTAGTTAATCTTGTAAAAACTCTTCAAGTACAGGCAGCGAGTAGCCCGGATATGGCATCGAAGTACCGTGCGATGCAGACCAGGCTGCGCAAGTTTGAAGAGGTAGGTGCGCCAGAGGCGCCACCACTTGAGCAAGAGGTAAAGGTGACGCTGCGCGGAGCGCGTACCGGGCTTCGGGTATTAACTTGTGAAAAATTACAGTTAACCGGAGTAACTGATCCCTTCGACTTAGAACTCTTTTACGGTGATCGCATAGCAATTCTGGGTCAGAACGGAACCGGTAAGTCACATTTTCTTCGCGCTCTCTCTGGAGATACGAGTGTTAAATATTCTGGTGCTTTTAAATTGGGCGCGCGCGTTACTCCTGGCTTCTTTGCTCAGACGCACTCTCATCCAGAATTTATTGGCAAAACTCTTGTCGAAATTCTCTGGGAGGAGGCATCTCTTCAACTTGGTCCCGCAAAGAGCGTTCTAAATCGATATGAGTTAGGTCAGCAATCTGATCAGCGATTTGAATCTTTATCCGGTGGCCAACAGGCACGTTTTCAAATTTTGTTACTAGAACTTCAAGGATCAACGATGTTGTTATTGGATGAACCGACAGATAATTTAGATTTAGCATCGGCCGAGGCGCTGGAAGAAGGTTTGGCTGGATATTCCGGAACTGTCCTTGCTGTCACCCACGACAGATGGTTTACCCGAGGATTTGATCGATACCTAGTATTTCCTGCCACGGGTGGGGTCTATGAGGCATCGGCGCCCGTCTGGGAATACTGATTTTGACCCATTTCCCGTTCGCGGGTAATCTAGCCCTCTGCTCAAATGGCCGGATGGCCAGCGAGCTAAACCGAATCACAATTTAGGAAGAGAGATACCTCGTGCGCACTTTCACACCAAAGGCCGGTGACGTTGCTCGTAAATGGCATGTCATCGATGCAGAAGGAGTTGTACTTGGTCGTCTTGCAAGCCATGCAGCTGTTCTACTTCGCGGAAAGCATAAGACAACATTCGCGCCACACATCGATATGGGCGACTTCGTAGTTGTTATCAACGCAGAGAAGGTTGTCCTAACAGGACAGAAAGCTGGACAGAAGTTTGCTCACCATCACTCTGGTTTCCCAGGTGGTATGACTTCAATTGTTTACTCAGATTTAATTAATTCAGATCCTACTCGTATCGTCGAGAAGGCGATTCTTGGAATGATTCCTAAGAATAAGTTGGGACGCACAGTTGGTTCAAAGCTAAAAGTTTATGCCGGTCCATCACATCCACATGCAGCACAGAATCCAACACCATTCGTATTCACCCAAGTTTCCCAAATGACTAAGTAAATAACAGGAGCCATATAAATGTCTGATTTTGATACCGCTATCGATACCGATCTGGAAGAAGTTCCAACATCGTATTCATCACAAACTCCTGGAACACCAGTTGGTCGCAAAGGCGTATTAGCTCCTGGTGGCGGAACTGGTCGTCGTAAAGAGGCAGTGGCCCGCGTTCGCCTAGTACCTGGTTCAGGTAAGTGGGTTGTTAATGGTAAAGAATTAGCAGTTTATTTCCCAAATAAAGTTCACCAACAACTTGTCTCTGAACCATTTCGTACTGTCGGTGCCGAAAATGAGTTCGATGTTGTAGCCCGTATCAATGGTGGCGGAACATCAGGACAGGCTGGCGCACTACGTTTAGGTGTTGCTCGCGCGCTAAATGAGATTGATCGCGATGCAAACCGTCCTTCACTTAAGAAGGCTGGATTCCTTGCACGTGATGCTCGAGTAATCGAACGTAAGAAGTACGGCCTAAAGAAGGCACGTAAGCGTTCTCAATACAGCAAGCGTTAATTAACCGAATTCAATTATGGCTCTCTTTGGCACCGATGGTGTCAGAGGCATTGCCAATCGCGATCTCACCGCTGAACTTGCACTTGATTTAGCAGTTGCTGCTGCCCACGTTTTAGGTGAAGTTGGCGCAATCTCCAAGAACCGACCAAAAGCTATTGTCGGACAAGATTCCCGGGCCTCTGGAGAATTTCTTGAAGCCGCGATTGTCGCCGGGCTAGCCAGCGCCGGAGTCGATGTCTACAAAGTAGGTGTACTTCCAACTCCTGCAATTGCGCATCTAGTTGCTACAAGTGGCGCAGATCTTGGCGTAATGATTAGCGCATCCCATAATCCAATGCCAGATAATGGAATCAAATTCTTTGCCAAAGGCGGCGGAAAATTAGATGATTCATTAGAAGCCGCAATCGAGGCTCGCTTGAATGAACCATGGGACCGCCCAACAGGTAGAGGCGTTGGACGTGTGATTGTCGATGAATCTGCCGCTGAACGATACATCTTCCACCTTCTATCTTCGCTGAAGGTAAATCTTTCGGGTTTAAAGCTCGTTGTTGATTGCGCAAATGGCGCAGCATCTGAAGTTGCTCCCGAAGTTTATGCCCGAGCTGGCGCCGAAGTGATTGCAATTTCGAATCAACCTAATGGTTTAAATATAAATGAGAATTGTGGCTCTACTCATCTAGAGAACTTAATATCTGAAGTTAAGAAGCATAGCGCTGACCTTGGAATAGCACATGATGGTGATGCAGATCGCTGCTTAGCTATTGACGCTTCCGGAAGGCTAATCGATGGCGATTTCATCCTGGCCATCCTGGCAAAAGAGATGAAGGTTCCAACTGTCGTAGGAACTGTGATGTCCAACCTTGGATTTATCAAGGCGATGTCCGAGAATGGAATTTCCTTTGAAGCCACTTCCGTCGGTGATCGCTACGTACTTGAAAAAATGTTAGCCAATGGACATAAGTTAGGCGGCGAACAATCAGGCCATATTATTTTGCGCGACTTTGCAAATACCGGTGATGGACTACTAACTGCGCTGCAATTAATGTCAGTGATGGCAGGCCAGAAGAAATCGTTAGCCCAACTAGCAGAAATTATGGAGCGCTTTCCTCAGGTTTTGCTCAACATTAAGGATGTAGATAAATCTAAGCTCTCAACCTCAAAAGCACTTGCATCGGCAGTAAGTCAATTTGAGGACGAACTAGGAACATCTGGTCGCATATTGCTCCGCGCCTCAGGTACAGAGCCCCTAGTCAGGGTTATGGTTGAGGCGAGTACCTTGAGCCAGGCAGAAGAGATCGCAGAAAAACTTGGGGCATTAGTAAAATCTGAACTTAGCTAGGTTTAAAAATTCTTAAAAATAATTAAGGAGTCCTTTCAATGTGTGGCATCGTTGGTTACACCGGGAGCGCACTTGCAATTACTCCAGTTCTAGAAGGACTCAGAAAACTTGAGTACCGTGGATATGATTCAGCAGGAATTGCGCTTGTAGTAAATGCTGGTGAGAAACTCTGGGTAGAAAAACGTGCTGGAAAATTAGCCAATCTTGAGGAAGCGCTAGGGGCGTCAATCCCTAAATCACATAGCGGAATTGGCCACACCAGATGGGCGACTCATGGTGGTCCTACTGATCTAAATGCACATCCGCATCTAGATAACGATGGAAAGTTAGCTGTAATCCATAATGGAATAATCGAGAATTATTTAGAGTTAAGAGCAGATCTTCAAAGTGCTGGACATAACTTTAAATCAGAGACTGATTCTGAGGCAGTAGCTCACCTACTTAGTGATGCGCGTAAAAATAATAATGGCGATCTTGCAGCTGCGATGCGAGATGTATGTAAGAAATTGCGTGGCTCATTCACGCTACTTGCAATTCATAGTGATGAGCCAGGACGAATAGTTGGGGCGCGTAGAAATTCACCCTTAGTCGTCGGAGTTGGCGATGGTGAGAATTTTTTAGCTTCAGATGTTTCAGCATTTATCACATATACAAAACGAGCACTTGAACTAGGCCAAGATGAAATTGCAGATATAACTGCTGACTCCATTGTTATAACTAATTTGACTGGAAAAATTCTGAAGCATAACGAATATGAAATAACCTGGGATGCAAGCGCAGCTGAACGCGGTGGCTTTGATCACTTTATGCTCAAAGAGATATTTGAACAACCCAAGGCAATTGCTGACACTTTGCTGGGTAGAATCAATGGCCTAGATGCGACGG
>DFDL01000062.1:0-8061 GCA_002367715.1 Actinobacteria bacterium UBA3028 | reverse complement strand
GGTACTGCATTTAATGCAGGCCTAGTTGGAAAGTATGCAATAGAAAAATGGGCAGATATAGCGGTAGATGTTGAATTAGCATCTGAGTATCGCTACCGGGATCCAAGTGTTGATAGTAAAACTTTAGTAATTCCAATCTCACAGTCAGGTGAGACTATGGATACCTTGATGGCTATGAGATATGCCAAAGCCAAGGGCGCTCGAATATTTGCAGTATGTAATACGAATGGCTCAACTATTGCGCGCGAGGCAGATGCAGTTCTATATACACATGCTGGCCCAGAAATTGCAGTTGCGTCAACAAAGGCCTTTGCTACTCAATTAATTGCTATGTATTTATTGGGACTACATCTCGGGCGAACTCGGGGGACCATGTCTGCCGAGTTAATTAATGAAATTGAAGACGAGCTTGGTAGATTGCCAGCCAAGGTAGAGCAAATAATTGAAACTGTAGAACCACTACGTGCACTTACCAGAAATTTCAGCGCTGCAACTTCAATGCTCTTTCTTGGTCGAAATGTCGGGTTTCCAACGGCCCTTGAAGGTGCTTTGAAGTTAAAGGAACTTGCATACATGCATGCCGAAGGATTTGCTGGGGGAGAGCTCAAGCACGGGCCAATTGCTCTAATTGAAAGTGGAACACCAGTTGTAGCGATTATGCCTACCACTGGTTCGCTGCTCGCCGAGAAGATGGCATCAAATATTGCTGAGGTTAAGGCCCGGGGAGCAGTTGTAATTGTGATTGGCGATGCTGAGGTTACTTTAGCCAACCACATGGTTCGAATTCCAAGTACTCACGAATTTTTGCAACCAGTCCTCGCCGTAGTTCCGCTTCAAGTAATTGCTTATGAGATGGCGCTAGCCCGGGGAAATGATGTAGACCAACCTCGTAATTTAGCAAAATCAGTTACAGTTGAGTGAAATGACTACAGAACAACTAGCCCGCCGCCGCCAGGAAATGTTTCATGCCCTTCGTGTCTCTGGACTTCTCTTCTTAGGTTTTGCATTTATAACCCAACAAGTACTGACCAGAGGTTGGCTCTATGAATTAGATCATTACATTCTTAATCTTAAGAATCCTCAGTTCGAAGGCTTCGCTGGCCATATTCTAATTGCCTTAGATGATCTAGGTTTGCGCTGGCTTACTGCAACTATTCTTCTGATCTCATCTGCGATTATTGGTTGGCGCTTTAAATCTTTTCGCCCTTTTAATCTCTCGCTTCTGGCAGTTTTATCACTAAACCTTGTCGTTGGTGCTACAAAATTGATTATCGGCCGGACTAAACCTCGGTTATATATTGATGTGCTACAGGCAGGTGGGATGTCATATCCAAGCGGACATGCTTCCAATGCGCTCTTGAGTTGGGGACTTTTAGCATATTTAATCTATCGATATACAAACCGGGCGCCATTTCAAGGGTTAAAGCTCTATCCAATTGTTGGCCTAATTACAGCCACCGTAGTTGTAGTTTCATTAATCAGAAATACGCACTGGTTCTCAGATTTGCTCGGTGGCGTATTTATCGGTGGCGCACTCTTAGTTGCCATAATTGCAGCGGATAGATTTGTCCCTTCAGAGAAACAACCTTCCTAAGCGGAGAGTCAGACTTGGTGAATTGAAATGGGAAAAATAATTGGCATCGGCATCGATGTAGTAGCAATCGAAAGATTTCAAGATTCATTAAACCGTACGCCCGGCCTGTTAAATCGGGTATTTACCGAGAGCGAATCAAAGCTAAAGATCTCTAGTTTAGCAGCGAGATTTGCGGCTAAAGAGGCGCTAGCTAAGGCGCTAAATGCCAAGGCAGCTTTTAATTGGCAGGAGGCTGAAATAGTCAGTGAAGATAGCGGCAAACCTAACTTTGTATTTAATGGTGAGATGGCAGAGCGGCTAGCAGAATTTAGTGTGCACTTAACGCTCTCTCACGATGGTGGAATCGCATCAGCAATGGTGATTGTTGAGGCAGATTAATGCGGGCATTTGTCGAAGTAAATCTAAGGGCCATCGCAGATAATGTTTCATTAATAAAGCGCAGCACCGAGGCGCAAATTCTTGCAGTCGTAAAGGCCGATGCTTACGGCCATGGGTTAGTCCCAGTATCAAAGGTAGCTATTAACGCTGGCGCCACCTGGCTTGGAGTTGCCTTACTTGAAGAGGCACTTGTGCTTAGAGCTGCTGAAATTAAAGTTCCAATAATTGCTTGGCTTACGCCACCAAGTTCAGATTTTAAGTTAGCAATCGAATCAGATATTGATCTAGCAGTACCATCATTACGCCACCTTGAATTGATAGTTGCAGCTAGTAAGGCTGCAAAGAAGCGAGCTCGGATTCATATTGAAGTTGATACCGGAATGTCACGGGGCGGTTTACTAGATGAGTGGTCTACATTCCTAGCTGCGATATCTGGTGCTGATGTAGAAGTTGTTGGGTTCTGGTCACATTTCTCATCAGCAGATGAGCCAGGTGCCGCAATTAATAAGGAGCAGGAAGTTGAATTTAGTAAGAAACTTGCGCAGCTGCGCGAGGTAGGAGTCAATCCAAAATATCTTCATATTGCAAATTCTGCAGCCGCGCTAACAAATGAAAACTCGCACCAAGATATTATTCGCCTAGGTATAGCGATGTATGGGCTAAGTCCAGATCTAAATAATTTAGGCAGTTCAGCAAAACTTGGTTTAAAACCCGCGATGAGATTAAAGTCAGAGCTACATCTAGTTAAGCGAGTTCCTGCCGGAACCCCAGTTGGATATGGTCAGAGTGAGCGGACTTCTCGCGATACAAAACTTGCAATTATCACAATGGGCTATGCAGATGGCATTCCACGGAACACCTCAAATCAGGCCGGGGTATTTGTTGCAGGTGCGAAGGCGCCAATTATTGGCAGAGTATCTATGGATCAATTTGTCGTGGATTTAGGGCCAGATTCCAAGGCCCAGGCAGGTGATATCGCAGAAGTATTTGGTGAAATTGGTTACTCAATTGATGACTGGGCAACTGCGAGTTCCACAATTAATTATGAAATTGTCACGCGAATCGCCTCTCGCGTGCCTAGAATCTACACGTGAGTTCACAACTAATATCTCTCAAGAACCTCTCAGTATCATTTGGAGGAGTTAGAGCACTTACCGACGTCTCAATAAGTGTTGAAAGAAATAGCGTAGTTGGATTAATAGGACCAAATGGCGCCGGAAAGACCACGTTATTTAATTGCATTTCAGGCTTAGTAAAGAGCACTACTGGGACCTTTGAGTTTGAAGGAATTGCGCGCCCATTTCCAAAACCACATGAGCTAGCAAATCTTGGAATCACCAGAACTCTACAAGGCGTTGGATTATTTAACGAACTTTCAGTAATACAAAATGTAATGGTGGGAGCAGATAAACATTACAGAGCAAATTTCTTCCGAGAACTCTTTGGCCTCTCTGGCAGAGTTGAAGCTGAACTAAGAGAGCGTGCTGAAGAAGCACTTGCGTGGACTGGTGCGAGCGCGTTAATAAATAGTAAGCCCTCAGAATTGAGCTATCCAGATTCAAAGCGAGTTTCACTAGCTAGGGCACTTGTAGCAACTCCTAAATTATTGTTATTAGATGAGCCTGCAGCAGGCTTAGGCCAAGATGATATCGACGCCCTTGCCGCACTAATTAAAGAGATTAAACGCCGCTGCGCAGTATTAATTGTTGAGCATCATGTCGACTTCGTTCGTGAGATTTCTGATTCAGTAACTGTTCTAAATTTTGGCAAGTCGATTGCAACGGGTACCTACGATGAGATCAAGCAGAACCCAGCTGTTGTTGAAGCTTATTTGGGTAACAGTGATAAAAACGATCAGAATTCGGATTTGATTGCCTGATGCTTACTATTAAAAACCTTGTAACTCAATATGACTCAATCAAAGCTCTAGACGACATCTCCTTTCAGGCTAAACCTGGAGTCATAACCACGGTAATTGGCGCAAATGGCGCCGGAAAGAGCACGCTACTTCGCACAATCTCTGGACTTGAAAGACCAACAAGTGGAACGATTCAATGGTTTGATAAAGAGCTAACAAGGATGAGCGTTGAGGCCATTGTTCGTGGTGGAATCACCCAGGTTCCCGAAGGTCATGCCGTAATCTCGCAGCTGAGCGTTGCTGAAAATATTGAACTCGGTGGACTATTTCGAAAGCGCATTGCGCGTGGTGATTTAGCTAAAGCTACGACAGAGGTTTACGAGCTATTTCCGCTTCTCTATGACCGCCGAAATGAGCCAGCTGGTTCGCTATCGGGAGGCGAGCGACAGATGCTTGCCATAAGTAGAGCGCTAGTTTCAAGGCCAAAGCTACTTTTACTAGATGAACCATCACTTGGACTTGCACCACTTATCACTGCTCAAATTATTGAAATCATAAATAACTTATGTCGCAATACCGGACTTACTGTTCTACTAGTTGAGCAGAATGCCAATACTGCACTTAAAGTTGCTGAGCACGGAATTTTATTAGCGCTTGGTAAAGTAGTTGCAGATGCCCCAGCAAGAGAGTTGATTAATGACTCTGCGCTTCGAACTGCTTATTTAGGATATTAAATGGAGTCCTTACTTACTGCGATATTTTCCGGAACGGCCCAGGGTTCGATCTATGCCCTGGTCTCACTTGGATTAGTTCTGGTATGGCGCGGGGCCGGAGTTGTTAATTTTGCGCAGATGGGCCAAGCAATGTTTACAACTTATATCGCCTCACAAATGATTCAGAATGATTATTCATACTGGAGTGCATTTGTAGTTGCACTAGCAGCCGGAGGCTTACTTGGAGGGCTAGTTGATTTAGGATTAATGCGGCCACTTACCTCTCGCAAGAATTCACAACTCTTAAATAGCCAGTCGATGCGAAATGCAATTCCCATAATTGCGTCACTTGGAATTTTAGGAATTTTAAAGGCTTTAGCCGGAATAATTTGGGCTGGCGAGGAGCGAGGATTTCCTGGACCAGTACAACCTAATCCAATTTCATTTGGTAGCACCAACTTAGCAATAACAAGTTTTGATCTCTTTGTAATCGCAGTTGTGTTCTTTACCCTACTTCTAACCACTATATTCTTCACAAAAACTGGGATGGGTCTTGCAATGCGAGCAAGTGCCTTAAATCCTGAAGTTACAAGGTTAAGTGGAATCAAAGTCAGTTGGGTTCGCACCTTAGGATGGATAATTTCTGGTACCGCTTCATCACTAGCAGGACTGCTCATAACTCCAAGAACTAACCTCTCACCAAATACCTTAGATCTACTTCTTATAATTGGCTTTACTGCCGCAGTAGTCGGGGGCTTAACAAGTCTTGCCGGAGCAGTCTTAGGCGGTTTTATTCTTGGATATGTAATCTCATTTGTCAGCGTTTATAGCGCGCCAGAAAATGTCTTTATCGCAATCCTGCTCTTCTTACTGTTTGCACTTTTCGTGCGTCCACAAGGAATATTGGGGAGTAAAGAGGTGCGTCGTGTCTAAGTATTTAAATCTCAAGCCGAAAGTTATCGGGCGTCGCAGCTCTATTCTTGGTGCCTTACTCTTTGCATTTTTCATCGCCTTAAGTGCACAATTTGGTCCATACAATCAGACCCAGTTAGCAAATGTCTCGATGCTATTAATCGCTGTACTCTCAATTACATTGCTTACCGGAGCATCTGGTCAGATCTCACTTGGCCAAGGTGCAATCATGGCTGTTGGTGGATATGGCGCCGCACTCCTTGTCGTTCGGCTTGGAATAAATATGTGGCTCGCTTTTTTCTTGGCAATTTTTATCTCGGCGCTCTTTGGATTATTCCTGGGGTTAGCAGCAGCAAGATTGAGCGGACCTTATTTAGCAGGCACGACCTTAGTTATGGCACTTGCAATACCATCTATTGCGGTTCGCTTTGAGGGCTTCTTTAGTGGTGATGTTGGCTTTAGCGTAGATTACGGAGTACCACCAGAGTGGCTTTCAAATTTAGTCGGTGAAATTACTATCGAAGAGTGGTCGCTTTACGCCGTACTTCCATTTACCGCACTTGCACTTATCGCAGTATTAAATCTCTCAAATTCTAGAACCGGGCGAAGCTGGCGGGCAGTTAGAGATAATGAAGTTGCGGCGGCGCTAAGTGGTATTAATATCAGCCGCTCAAAGGTAAAAGTTTTTGTATGTGCATCTGCCCTTGCTGGGCTTGCGGGTGCGCTCTATGGTTTTAGGGGGCTCGTTGCGCCAAGCGTCTATCCAACTGACCTTTCGCTCACTCTTCTAACGGCTGCGGTAATCGGGGGCCTTCGCTCGATCGGCGGCGCAATTTTTGGCACCTTTGTGGTTGTCTATCTCCCTGACATTATTGAGAAGATTTCAGGAGGCCTCGAAATATCAGAGAGCATCGGCACACATCTGCCTGCTCTGATTCTCGGAGCCCTACTGCTTCTAACCGTGATATTAAATCCACGAGGGGCAGCTGGAAGCCTGGAGCATCTGCGCCACCATAAAAAGCACTGACTTTCTATTAACTCTCAGAATTTAGGATTTTCCCTAAATTGAGGGTATCTGATACCAAATTGTTACCAATTTGTACCCAATAGGCCTTCACTTGACCGTTACCCCGCGTTAATCTTTGTTCAGATTCAGGCACATCTGCCTGGACCCACGGGCATCAAATAATTGGCCCGTGGCAAGAGAGCAATAGAAAGAGTGAATGCAGTGAATCTTCGCAAACCTCTGATTCTCACCGTTGTCGCATCAGCGCTCGTGGGGTCTCTAACAATTAGCAGCGTTTCGGCATCAGCCGCAGGCGATCCAGGTATTTCAGCAACTGAAATCGTCCTTGGCATGCAATTGCCAGAAACCGGTCCGGCAAGTCCAGGTTATAACAAGGTAGATGACGCAGCGCGTGCCTACTTTGACTACGTGAATTCAAAGGGTGGCATAAATGGCCGCAATATAAAGCTAGTCGTCAAAGACGATACTTATAAAGCAGGTCTAACTATTAGCACCGCATCAAAATTAATTAATGAAGATAAGATTTTTGCATTCTTCGGTTCAATCGGAACCCAGACTCACGTCTCTGTAATCAAAGACATTAATCGCCGCAAGATCCCAGATATCTTTGTAAATAGTGGTTACAGCGGTTTCTATACCGACCCAAAGAAATATCCAACAACATTTGGTGGTCTAGGTACTTACACAGTTGAAGCGAAGATTCTAGGTAAGTACTTGCAAGAGAAACACCCTGATAAGAAGATTGGTATCTTGTATCAATCAGATGACTTTGGTCGCAATGCTATGGCCGGTCTAATTACATCGGGCTTAAAGTTTGAAGCCAAGAAGACCGCTGCTTCATTTATTGCAGGTACTCAAGGCTCACTCGGACTTGTAAGTCAGATGTCGCAACTCAAGGCAAATGGCGTAGAAGTTGTCATTATTGCTGCGGTCTCATCTGCCACCGCCGTTGCATACGCAACAGCTAATGCAGTTGGTTACAAACCAGAAAAATGGGCGGTAATTAGCGTTGGCGCAGATGCGACTACATTCCAGACAATTCTTGGGGCACGGAAGGTACCTCTAGCCACAAGTGCTGCAATGCTTGCTGGAACTATTTCAGCTTCACACGCACCAGCTCCGGGTGATGAAGAGGATGAATATGTAAAGGCATTCAAGAAAATCAATGATGAGTTCAATACCGGCGCAGATAAGCGATGGGATAATAATGTTATGCAGGGCATGAATATTGCATACCTTGCTACCGCTGCCCTCATGGGTGCTGACAAGAAGAAGAAGTTAACTCGTGCAAAGTTAATTAAGTACCTAGAGAAAAAAGGTTCAAAGTTAAGCAGCGCAGCATTTTCACCACTTGCCTACTCAAAAACTACCCATGAAGCATTTACCGGCTACTGGATTGGTGAATATGACGCCGCAACAGTCCTACAGCCAGTTGATGGAAAGCGCGTTGTTTACACAACCGATTCTGCGAATGGCCCAGTAACAGTCTCCAAATACGAGCGCCCAGCAATTTCTGCTGATGCACTTCCAAAGGTTGCGTGAGGATAAAAATGAAAATCAATAAGTTCAAGAAGCTAAT
>DFDL01000071.1:6731-12092 GCA_002367715.1 Actinobacteria bacterium UBA3028 | reverse complement strand
GCAATGCGCTCAAAGGTAGTCGGAACTATTAACTTTGATGAATCTATCGATGCCCTTGAAATTGCCAAAGTACTTCGCGCAAATGGCATCGTTGATACCGATCCTTATCGCAAACTTGGCAAGAATCAGCTACGTATCGGAATGTTCCCGGCGGTAGATCCAAGTGATGTCAAAAAACTTACAGATTGCATTGAATACGTAGTCGCTGAACTAAAGAAATAAATTACAGAGCCATGAGCTATAAAGTTCGAAGGCTGGTAACCCTTGGCGTCTTAATCGGCGTCTTTCTTCTAGTTATAGTTCTGTAAAGGATAAAATGATTGAGATTCGAAGTGCGATTACCGTAATAATCATTGGAATTGCTCTCTGGTTTGCCGCGCTCATCGCAACCTTTGCCTTAGATGCCAGCACAAATGCTAAATGGATCTGTGTTTCAGGAATTGCCCTTGGTGTAGTTGGGCTTCGCTACACAATTAGACGGGCTAAGCGCGAGCAACGATAAGTTTCGGTTCAGCTCTCGAACTGTCCTGCGATACCGCGAAGTACCTTTGCAAGTCGTTCAGCATCCGGTCCTGATGGATGGCGTCCATGACGTAGTCCGTTTCCGACTTTATCTAAAATCTTAATTGTGTCTTCAATCATGGTTGCAAGATCATCGTGGTTGATTCGATTATTTGCAACGATAGATGCTGGCTCATCGATTACTCGAACTGTCATTGCCTGAGGGCCCTTCTTGCCTTCGATAACTCCGAACTCAAGTTTCGTTCCTGGCTTAACAGTTGCAACGCCGGAAGGTAGCGCTGATGATGCTAAATAAACATCTGCGCCCTCTTCAGATTCAATAAATCCAAAACCCTTTTCAAGGCTGTACCACTTCACACGACCTAGAGGCATTGGGGAACTCCTTTTTTCTTTACATCTATTTTTTACAAGAGGTTTAGTTTAACTTAAGAAAGTATCGCCGTGCTGCCGAATTTTGCGCTTAAAAAAGGCTAATCGGTAATTACCAGCGCTTCAGAGTGCGCCCCGCAGCCGTGGTCGACCGAGACGACTCGGGCATCATCTGGTGACAATATGTTTGCACATACTCCAAAGGTACTTCGAAGCGATCCTGCGATTGGGATAAAAAATCCGCAAGAGTTACAAGGCTTAGGTGCTTGCTGTGAGATCGGATTATTCGGACCGCGATCTCCGGCATACCAACGTTGCGCTGCAAGATCGCGACCAGTAATTGATAGAACACGCGCGCGGCCAAGACCAAATTCAAATAACTGTGCGAGATCTAACTCTTCATCTTCTGGCATAACTGCAAATCCAGGAACTAAACGCTCATCATCTGCAGATGTTGGAACGATATCGCCAGGGCCAACATCACCAGGAAGCAATCGATCTTTGTATGCAATCCATTCGGGGGCAAGAAGTGATTCCTCGCCAGGAAAGAGAACTACATCGCAGATTGTTGGCGAACTTGATTCATCAACTTTCGCAACAGTGACTGCCCAACGCCATCCAACATATGCTGGGAGAGTTGCTTCAAAGAGATAAGTTGCAATTCTAGAATCTTCTGAGCCTTCAATATCATCATAAGAAATCGAGACTAACTCGCCGACATATTCCGGTTTTGGGGCATCCTCAAGCGCAGCAGCGTGCGCAATCTCATGGGCGCCGAACTTGTCATCGACCTTTATAGAACTCATGTGCCTACCTTAAAGCAGTGGGCCCGCGAATAATAATTCGCGGGCCCACTTACGCTTGATTTAGAAATCCATCTCGCCGCCGCCTTGTGGCATTGCCGCCGCCTTTGGCTCTGGCTTATCCGCAATTACAGCTTCAGTGGTTAGGAATAGCGCAGCGATTGATGCTGCATTTTGTAGCGCAGAACGAGTGACCTTAACTGGATCAATAATTCCGGCTTTAATCATGTCAACATATTCGCCAGTCGCGGCATTTAGTCCGGTGCCGACAGGCTTATTGCGAACTGCTTCAACGATTACGCCACCTTCGAGGCCAGCATTTATCGCAATCTGCTTTAGTGGAGCTTCGATTGCAATTTCAACAATGCGAGCGCCAGTAGCTTCTTCACCAGTTAGCTTCAACTTTTCGAATGCAACTTTGGCTGCTTGTAGAAGTGCAACGCCGCCGCCAGCGACAATGCCCTCTTCGACAGCTGCCTTTGCATTTCGAACTGCATCCTCGATGCGGTGCTTACGCTCTTTGAGCTCTACCTCAGTAGCGGCTCCGGCCTTAATAACTGCAACGCCACCAGCAAGTTTTGCCAGACGCTCCTGCAACTTCTCACGGTCATAATCTGAATCTGACTTCTCGATTTCGGCGCGGATCTGATTTACGCGTCCCTTAATCTGTTCCGTATCTCCGGCACCTTCAACGATTGTGGTCTCCTCTTTAGCGACCACAACTTTGCGAGCGCGGCCAAGTAGATCCATAGTCGTGGCATCTAGCTTTAAGCCAACTTCTTCAGAGATAACGGTTGCGCCAGTAAGAATCGCAATATCTTGCAACATCGCTTTGCGGCGATCGCCAAATCCTGGAGCCTTTACAGCTACAGACTTGAAAGTTCCGCGGATCTTATTTACAACAAGTGTTGCTAGCGCTTCGCCTTCAACATCTTCAGCGAGAATTACTAGCGTCTTTCCGGTCTGCATTACCTTCTCAAGGATAGGTAGTAGATCTTTAATATTTGTGATCTTTGAATTTGCGATCAAGATATAAGGATCATCTAGAACGGCTTCCATGCGATCGGTATCAGTTGTGAAATAAGGTGAGATGTAACCCTTATCAAAACGCATACCTTCTGTCAGTTCTAGCTCAAGGCCAAAAGTATTTGACTCTTCAACAGTAATAACGCCCTCTTTGCCAACCTTATCCATTGCCTCAGCTATCATCTCGCCAATTGTTGAGTCAGCCGCAGAGATAGATGCAGTAGCTGCAATCTGCTCTTTGGTCTTAACTGGATTAGACATTGCCAGTAGCTCTGCGGAGATTGCATCGACTGCTTTTTCAATGCCGCGCTTTAGCGCCATTGGATTTGATCCGGCGGCAACGTTACGTAGGCCTTCGCGGACAAGTGCTTGTGCCAGAACGGTTGCAGTGGTTGTTCCATCACCGGCAACATCATCTGTCTTCTTAGCAACTTCTTTAACTAAATCTGCGCCAATCTTCTCCCAAGGATCATCAAGTTCGATCTCCTTAGCAATTGAGACGCCATCATTTGTAATTGTTGGCGCGCCCCATTTCTTCTCTAGGACAACATTTCGTCCACGAGGTCCAAGGGTGACCTTCACAGCGTCTGCGAGTGCATTCATTCCGCGCTCGAGACCGCGACGGGCCTCTTCATTAAAAGCAATCATCTTTGCCATATGTATATGTCTCTCTCTAACAATTTTACGATTATCACTCTAACCTGCCGAGTGCTAATGCCAAATCTAGAGCAGAGGTGAAGGGTGGGGCAAATTGAAGTGGCTGGGGCGGGAGAGTTAGCGCGAGCGGGCGTTGGTGCGGGCCTCGCGCAGGCGGCGCAGGCGCTTAACGAGCATTGGCGCCGCCAGAAGGGCATCATCCCGGTCGATCAAATTATTTAGCAGTTGATAGTAAGCCGGAGGGGTCATATCAAAGAGCCCCTTTATAGCGCTCTCCTTGGCTCCTGCAAATTTCCACCACTGACCTTCGAAGTCCAAGATCTTACTTTCAAGTTCAGTTAGAGAGCTAGTCTCAAGCTGTGAAGTGATCTCGAGATTTTCCATTAGCCAATCATACGAGAAGGTGGTGACAATTTCTGGGATTTGTGCGGGTTATCGGGCCAATTGTGCGGCGGCATAATCTTTGCGATTTGCACTGCGAATTAAATTTCCAAGCATTCTTGGAAAGATCAGAACATGGAATATCGATACTGTAAACCAATATAGCTGTCCACCAAGTCCGCGAGGTGAATAGGTGGCATCCTGCGAGATCTTCCGCATTTTCTTACCATCTACTTCAACTTCCTCAATTTTAAATTCTAGCCAAGCTTTGCCCGGCAGAATCATTTCGGCATAAAGTTTTAAGCTCTTGCCTGAATCTATATTTTCAACGCGCCAGAAATCCAAGCTATCGCCAATTCGAAGTGAATGCGGATGCCGTCGACCTCTACGCAGACCAACACCACCAAAGATGCGATCTATTAAGCCGCGCGTCCACCAGAGAAAATCAGCGCCATACCAACCATTATCGCCACCGATTTGCTCTACGCTCTTCCATAAATTTTCAGCAGTTGTCTCAACAGTTCGCTCGCGATGATCGCGATAAATTATTTCACCAGCCCAATCGGGATCGCCCTGTGCCTTCTGCCAAGGCGCAGTTGGTTGGGTGGCATCAGACCAGCGAGACTCGACTTGATTCTGCGAAATTCTCGAGAGGGCAAGTTCGATTGCGCGATTTACATGTAATAACCCCTCAGGTGGCGGTGGAATAAGGCCAGCAATGCTTTTCTCTGGATCTGCAACGACTTCACTTATAAGTGAATGAACAAGTGGTCTAGCAAGTGCAGTTGGAACTGGTGTAACAAATCCAATCCACAAACTTGAAAGTCCGGGCGTGAGAACAGGGACTTTAATAATCCATCTTCGGCGCAGACCTGAAATCTTTGCAAAGGCTTGCATCATGTCGGCATAAGAGAGAACTGCCGGGCCGCCAATGTCATAAACGCCACTTACAGATTTTTCTAGCATTGCTGCGCTAGATAAGTACCAGAGCACATCTCGAATCGCAATTGGTTGGGTTAAATTCGATACCCATTTTGGGGTTGTCATTACCGGGAGGCGATGGGTTAGATGGCGCAGCATTTCAAATGATGCGGAGCCAGATCCAATAATTATTCCAGCGCGCATCTCTAAGACAGGGACTGCGCCACTAGCAAGCTCGCGCCCGGTATTTGCGCGGGACTCTAGATGCTGACTGATCTTCTTATCATTTGCGATTCCGCCGAGATAAACAATCTGACTTACTCCTGCTTGTTCTGCGGCTTGTGCAAAATTGCGAGCCATCTGCGCTTCTATTTCATCAAAATTTGAACCTAAATTGATCGAGTGCAATAAGTAAAAAGCGGTATGAACTCCTTCGAGGGCAGATTTAACAGCTTGCAAATCATTTGCATTTCCAACTGATATTTCTACATGTTCAAACCAAGGCTGGCCACTTATTTTATTCTTATCCCGAACTAGCACTCGTACCTTAAAATTTTGACTTAGTAATTGGCGAACCAATCTGCCACCTACATATCCTGAGGCCCCTGTGACCAGGATTTTACGTTCAGGTTGGCGATTTTCGGTCGATGAGCTCACGGCATTAACAGTAGACTTCAATCCT
>DFDL01000071.1:0-6534 GCA_002367715.1 Actinobacteria bacterium UBA3028 | reverse complement strand
GGCTTTGGCGGAATCGCAGCGGCAAAGGCCCTCGGCGAGAGCGCAGATATAACTGTCGTTGATCGCCATAACTATCAGACCTTCCTCCCCTTGCTATACCAAGTATCAACCGCCGGCCTTGCGGCTGATCATGTTGCATATCCAATTCGTGGCGCGCTCCGATCATTCAATGGAAAATTCCGAATGGCAAGCCCAATCTCAATAGATCACAAGAACAAGATCATTAAATTAGATAGCAGCGAAGTTCTCCCTTTTGATCATTTGATTATCGCAATGGGCTCAGTAACAGCAGATTTTGGAACACCGGGTGTAACTGAGTTCGCCCTTGGAATGAAATCAATAAGTGAAGCGCTACAAATTCGCGCCGAAGTTATGCGTCGATTTGAAGATCTCTGTCGCTTTGAAGATGACACAAGGCTCTCAGTTGTCGTAGTTGGTGGTGGCCCTACTGGCGTTGAAATGGCAGGAGCACTTGCAGAACTTGTCCGTGGTCCGTTAACTAATGATCAGAAACATGCGGCCAACCATATCGATATTTATTTGCTCGAAGCTGGCCCAAGGTTGCTCCCAAGTTTTGCGCCTTCACTATCCGAGAAGACTAAAAAATCTTTAGAATCACTCGGAGTTATAGTCAAACTCGACACTGCGGTTAAATCAGTTAAGCACCATGAGATTCAATTGCGCGATGAGAGCTTTATCCCAGCTGAAGTAACTATCTGGGCAGCAGGTGTTAAGGGTGCACCGGTTATAGAAAACCTCTCACTTCCCCTTGATGGAAATAGATTGAGCGTTGACCCAACTCTTGCCGCAACAAACTATCCGGGTATCTGGGGCGTTGGAGATATCTGCGGCGCTAAAGATAAAGCTGGTCGCTTTCTTCCTATGGTTGCTCCCGTTGCGTTGCAACAAGGCAAGTTTGTCGCAGCACAAATCTTAAGAATTGCTAAAGGTGAGAAGTTAACGGAATTCAAATATCGAGATAAGGGTTCAATGGCAACAATTGGTCGCCATAAAGCAATTGTTGAAGCTGGCAGAATCAAATTCTCTGGTTTTCCAGCTTGGGTTGCCTGGCTCTTCCTGCACCTCTTCTACCTAATGGGCGGCCGCAACCGAATCGGCACCATCGCTGATTGGTGCTGGAACTATGCGACCTTTGATCGCGGCAATCGACATATTATGGACTCACTCTAAAATGCTCTCTTTAAAGCGTGGCTATATTGATTTGCGTGGCCATCAAATCTGGTCTGCGGCTGGAAAACGCTTCGGGAAAAAAAGTGAACCTGTTCTCCTCATGCATGGTGGTTTAAGTTCGACTGAGAGTTGGGATTACACAGTCATTCCTGCAGTTCAGCGAACTCACTCTATCTATGCCTATGATCGAAGCGCGCATGGTAGAACTGCAAGTAGAGATGGCTTCTATCACTTTGATTTCCAAGTTGATGAGGCTATTGCCTATATTGAAGATGTAATAAAAGGCCCAACACATTTAATTGGTTGGAGTGATGGCGGAATTATCTCGTTGATGCTTGCCATCAAGCGCCCTGATCTTGTTAAATCAATCGTTGCTATCGGAACTAATTTCCATTATGACAGTGGTCTAACGCTAGTTGAATCAGATCCAGAGATTGTTATCTCAGAAGATGATGCCGCAAAATTTGCTCTCAGGTCACCTGATCCTGTGCACATGCAGGAAGTAATAATTAGAAAAGCTTATGAGGTCTGGAATTCAGAGCCGACGATGACTACATCAGATTTAGCTCAAATAAATTGTCCGGTACTAGTTCTCACAGGTGATGACGAACCTTTTTCAAACCACCATACGATTGAGCTTTATGAAGCTATCGCCAATGCTCGTCTGGCAATTGTTCCAGGTACCTCACACTTTGTTGTAAAAGAGCGCCCGCAAATTGTTCAAGCGCTAATAAGAGATTTTTATCGGAACTTAGATTATCCAATGACCACTTGGCCAAGACTTCGCAGCGAGATGACAGAAAAACTAAAGAACTCTTAACTCACCTACTGCGCCTTCTGGCACAACTGGATTAGTTGGAATTTGGTGAGCAAGGCGCACATATTCCGATCCTTGAGTTGGCCTCAGATCGAGTTCGTTCTTATTTGGCCACATCGAAATTGCACGCTCGGCCTGTGCCGTAATTGTCAATGAGGGATTAACGCCAAGATTTGCCGTAACACTTGCGCCATCAACAATATGCAGAGTTGGATAATTCCAGACCCGGTGATACGGATCAATAACTCCAGTTTTATCGCTATCACCAATTACACAACCACCGACAAAATGCGCCGTAAATGGCGCACCAATTAAATCACCAATATGTCCGCCAGAAATTCCACCGTTATTATTTGCAATTCGACGAACCACTTCATTTGCTGCAGGAATATATGTGGCATTTGGTTTATCACTATCATTTTTTGAGGTTAAGCGCCGGCCAAAAATAGTTCTCTTAATCGAAACTGTTACCGCTGAATCTACATTCTGCATTACCAGCGCAATTACTGTCCGCTGGCTCCAACGACGAACGTTTAAAACTCGGACGAGTAATTTTGGATTTCTAATTACGGTGGCCAGCCATTGTCTGCGTCGAACTTTTGCACTTTCACCATCAGTCATTACGGTCTGTAATAAGCCCATTGCATTGCTTCCAACGCCATACCTAACGGGTTCTACATGGGTGTGATCGTCAGGAAAGAAGGAAGATGTAATCGCTGCACCCTTGCTGTAGTCAATATCAACTCGTGGCATCAAAGCTCCAGTAAGTGCCTCACTATTTGTTCGCGAAAGTTTTCCGAGAGTTGATGAGAGATTTGAGAGAATGCCATCACTCTTCATTCGGTGTAATAACTTCTGCGTGTTATAAGTTCCGGCCGCAACAATCACTTGATTTGCTGTAAAAATGCGCTTGCTCCCAAGCCAGGACGAACTCTTACGGGCGTAGATCTTCCAACTTCCATCTGATTCTTGGCTGATCTTAGTTACCGTGTGCTCGGCATAAACTTTTGCACCAGCACTTTCAGCAAGCCCTAAATAATTTTTCGGAAGGGTATTTTTTGCATTAAATCGACATCCAGTCATGCATGCACCACATTGCATGCACCCATTACGGTCTGGGCCCTTTCCTCCAAAGAATGGATCTAGACTTGATTCACCAGGCCCTTTACCGAAATAAACACCAAGTGGTGCCATCTTAAATGTGTGCCCTACGCCCATTTCGATTGCAACTTCTTTCATTGCCGCATCTGATGGTGAAAAATATGGATTATCTACAACACCAAGCATCCGTGAAGCTTGGTCATACCAAGGAAGTAATTCAGATTTCCAATCGGTTATGTGCTTCCATTGTTTATCATTGAAGTAAGAGTCTGGTGGTAAATATAAAGTATTTGCATAAACAAGTGAACCTCCACCAACTCCAGCACCCGCAAGAACAAGCACATCTGGAAGGGCATGGATACGTTGAATCCCGCGCAATCCAATTCTTGGTGCAAATAAAAATTTACTGAGCCGCCACGAGGTCTTTGGAAAATCCTTATCCTCAAAACGTCTACCAGCCTCAAGAACACAGACCCGGTAATTCTTTTCAGTTAGTCGAAGCGCGCTTACTGAGCCGCCAAAGCCGGAACCAATTACTATGACATCGAAATCGCGTTCCATGGGTTATTCATACCAAATTAATCTTGCTTTTGGAGCCCCCCGTCAGGATTGAACTGACGACCTACGCATTACAAGTGCGTTGCTCTACCACTGAGCTAGGGAGGCGTGGAGAAGGGGGTAATTATGACACGCAAAGAGCAATGCTGGCGAACTCGCAAGAGTTGACTCCAATTCTAGATATCTGCGCAAATTGCCCTAAATCCCTCTCTTTTAAGGTTTTGGCTTCCAAGCAATTGGAGTTTCATACTTTGCGGATCGGCCATCGCCCGTTGATTTTCCACGAAGCCTGCGCCAAATCCACGGCAGTACAAAGATAATTATCCAAAATAACTTCTCACTCTTCTTGCGAAGCCAGCTCTTCTTTGGCGCTGGGGGCAGCAGAATTTTCCATGAAGCATCAGACTTTTTATCCAACTTCTCTAAAACTGCTTGTGAAAGTCGCCAGTGGCCATCTGGGTTCAAGTGCAATCTATCGGAGGCAAGGAAACGAAGATCTGCCATCCACTTTGCACTATCGGCTTCTATGACTATTGCTCCATATTTTTCGGCAACTCTTCGGACATTTATATTGAATGAACTAAAGCGCTCGTGCCACATCTGCGCAGTTCGCCCCTTACCATCTACGCGATCGATAACTGTAAAGACCAAAATAGTTGCACTAGTTTTGGCCAAGTCACTGATCCCTAGCTCATATTTTGCATATGCCAATTCTGGAATATAAGTTGGGCGCAGTACATCATTTGCGCCAGCATGAAACGAAATCAAGGTATCTGGGCCAGTGACATATTTAGTAGCAGCAGGTATCTGTTCATCTACAACTTGTGTCAATAATTTTCCGCGAATAGCGAGATTTACATAAGAGAAATTTGGATCTTCACTTGCCAGGGTATCTGCAACGCGATCAGCCCAGCCACGATATTTTCCATCAACGATCTCATCACACATGCCCTCGGTCATTGAGTCGCCAAGAGCGATAAAGCGGCTGAAATTTGCCATGGCTATTCGGCCCGGTTCTCGGCAATCCAGGACATAACGATTGCAGTTGCCACACTTGCGTTTAGTGATTCAACATCGGATTGCATCGGAATCGAGAGGATTAAATCGCATTTTTCTCGCACCAATCTAGATAGCCCTTTGCCTTCGCTACCAACAATTAGATAGACAGATTCCTTTGCAAGTGAGAATCCTGGGAGTGATTCATCGCCCTCGGCATCTAGCCCAACCACGAAGAAACCAGCCTTTTTCGCATCTTCTATCGAGCGCACCAGATTTGTCACCTGTGAAATCGGCAGCCTTGCTGCGGCGCCTGCAGATGATTTCCATGCCGAGCCTGTCATTGCTGCATTGCGACGCTCAGGGATTACAACACCATCTGCGCCAAATGCTGCTGCGCTTCTAACTATTGCCCCAAGATTGTGCGGATCAGTTACACCATCTAGCGCGATCAATAGCCCAGGCTTCTTTGCTCCAAGAACTACAGCTTCAAAATCCTTATATTGAAATGGCTTAATGATTAGAGCAATGCCTTGATGATTGGTAGTTCCAGTGACGCCATCTAATTGGCCACGTGGTACCTCTTTGATTCCTAAATCTTGATTCTTCGCTAATCGCAGCGCTTCAGTAATGCGCTCATCAATCTCTACGCGCTCTGCAATTAAAAGTTCTTTGGCAGGAATTCGGGCCCGCAACGCCTCGACAACGCTATTGCGTCCTGCGACTGCGTCGCTATTTGCGCGAGTCTCAAGTCTTGACTCTGGCTTTCTATTTGTGGGTCTACGAGAAGGTGCGACTGCTGCTTCACGACGTTTTTTTCCGGGGCGCATTTTTTTTCGATTCTTTAGGGTTAGTTATTCGGTGGTCCAGCGCGAGCCGGTTGGGGTATCTTCGATAGTAATTCCAAGTGCAGTTAGTGAATCGCGAATTGCATCACTGGCTGCAAAATCTTTTCGACCACGTGCAGCGGTTCGTTGATCAAGTGCCAATGTTATTAGGCCGTCTAGGGCGCTCTCTTTTGAGTTGGAACCGCTGGCAAATACTGGATCAAATGGATCGCACCCAAGAACTCTAAGTGCGCCACGAACTTCGCTGGCACTTTTAGTGATTGTTGCTAAATCATTTGCCGTGATTGCAGAATTTCCGAGACGAACCGCCTCAGAAATATCGGCGAGAACTTGGGGCACTGCTAAATCGCTATTCATAGCCTTAGTAAATTCGGCAGATATCTTTGGTTCAATTTCAGCGCCTAAAATTTCACCAGCACGCGTTAAGAAGCCCTCAATTCGGCGAAAATTCACTGCTGACTCTTCTAGCGCTTCAAAAGAGAACTCCAACATCGAGCGATAGTGCGCGCCGCCAAGATACCAACGCAGTTCGATTCCACGAACCTGTTTTAAAATTTCCATAACTTGCAGTGAATTTCCAAGTGACTTGCTCATCTTCTCGCCAGATGTTGTAACCCAAGCATTGTGCATCCAGATATTTGCAAAGCCCCACCCGGCCGATTCTGATTGCGCAATCTCATTTTCGTGGTGTGGAAAGATTAAATCTAAGCCACCGCCGTGAATATCAAAGCTTTCACCCAGATAGGCATGCGCCATTGCCGAGCACTCTAAATGCCAACCTGGTCGACCATTACCCCACGGGGTTGGCCAAGATGGATCACCTGGCTTAGCCGCCTTCCAGAGCGCAAAATCTCTTGGATCTTTCTTAAAAGTTAAATCTGTATCCTCGGCAGATTGGAGATCATCTAACTTCTGATTTGAGAGCGTGAGATAAGACTTTAGTCTGCGCACTTCAAGATAGACATCACCATTTCCCGGGGCGTATGCACTTCCATTTGCGATTAACTTCTCCATCAACTCAAT
>DFDL01000012.1:13505-13687 GCA_002367715.1 Actinobacteria bacterium UBA3028 | reverse complement strand
TTTGGGCTACTTGCCTTGGCAATCCCTGGCTTTGTCCTTAGCACAACAATAGTTACGGTCATGGCCAATAAGTTTCAGTATTTTCCAAATGGAAACGAATACATGTCACCAGTTGAAGATCTCTGGATGAACCTTCAGCAAATGTTATTTCCTAGTCTAGTTCTGGGAATTGCTGTTGCTGC
>DFDL01000012.1:1370-13289 GCA_002367715.1 Actinobacteria bacterium UBA3028 | reverse complement strand
TATTGCGTAACTCTTTGATTCCTATTGTTACTATGACCGGAATACAATTTGGGTATCTACTTGGCGGAGCAGTAATAGTAGAAAAAATATTTGCTCTTCCAGGAATGGGGCGTCAGATACTTGATGCAATAAATAAGCGAGAATATGCGACAGTACAAAGTAGTATTATGGTGTTTGCTATTTTGTTTGTAACAATAAATTTAATTACAGATTTGATTTATAGAAGAATTGATCCGAGAATCAAATGAAGCGGGAGAAAAATTGGGTAAATTACTACCTACAAAGTACAAGCGGTATTGTGGGTGCAGTTTTGGTGCTTATAATGATTACTCTTTCTTTAATTTCAGCTTTTGGTCTCGCACCTCATGATCCACTTGAGCAAAATCCAATGGATGCGTTACAAGGTCCAAATGGAACGTATTGGTTTGGAACAGACCAGTTTGGCAGAGATATTTTCTCGCGTTCAATCGATGGAATGCGCAGATCACTGAGTGTGGCACTGTTATCAGTAGGCTTGGCAACGTTATTTGGAGTAACCCTTGGTGTTGTTGGCGGCTATTTGGGGCGTTGGATTGACAATATTGTTGTGCGAACTAGTGATGTCATTTTTGCATTCCCAGCAATACTTTTGGCTCTAGCAATCGTAAACAGTCTTGGCAATTCATGGATTGACACTTCTGTAGCAATCGCAATTGTTTACACACCTATTTTCATTAGAGTAGCTAGAGGACCCGTGCTTTCGGTTAAAGAGATGGATTACATTAAGTCAGCCAGAGTTTTAGGTTATTCTTCGCCACGAATTCTGGGTAGACACATTATGCCTAATGTTTTTGCTCCAATTGTTGTTCAGGTGGCACTCTCCCTCTCTTGGGCAATTTTGACTGAGTCGGGATTGAGTTTTCTTGGACTTGGTACACAACCTCCAGATGCTTCATTAGGATTGATGGTTTCCGAGGCCCAAGCTTTAGCTGCTTTTGCATGGTGGTCACTTGCATTTCCTTCCATCTTCATAACGATAGTAGTAATCGGACTAAATCTTGTTGGTGATGGACTACGTGATGCGCTTGATCCTGCCAGAAGGAGTACATCATGAGAGATCTTCTTTCTCTTCAAGGTCTCTCAATTCAGACCAGCTCTGATAAGCGTTCATTGACAGCTGATGTAAATATTTCACTTGTTGAAGGTGAAGCTTTGGGAATTGTGGGCGAGAGTGGATCAGGGAAAACGTTAACAGCTCTATCGATTCTAGGTCTATTACCTAGAGGCGTAGAGGTTGTTTCAGGTGAGATTAACTTTAATGGGGAAAACTTATTGTCACTTGAGCCGGAGAGATTACGGGAAATTAGGGGTAAAGAAATCTCTATGGTTTACCAAGACCCAATGACTGCTCTTAATCCCGTAATGACTGTAGGGAATCAATTACTGGAAGTTTTGGATTACCATAATCATGAAGTTAAGAATCCTGAGTCTCACGTGAGGGAGAGTTTGATTGAGGTGGGAATCCCAGATCCAGAACGCGCCCTAAAGAGCTACCCACATGAATTTTCAGGTGGAATGAGGCAGAGAGCCGTTATTGCTATGAGCCTTCTTCTCTCTCCTAAGCTATTGATTGCCGATGAGCCAACAACTGCCTTGGATGTCACAATTCAAAGACAGATACTTTCGCTAGTTTCTAAACAACGCTCTCGGAGACAAATGTCTATGTTATGGATAACTCATGATCTTGGTGTTGTTGCCAACCTAGTGGATCGAGTTGCTGTGATGTATGCGGGAAGAATCGTAGAAGTAGGCACTACGAAGCAAATTTTTAATTCTCCCCAGCATCCTTACACTCAAGGGTTGTTAGCATCATTACCTGTCGCAAGCTCACGCAGTCGAAGCCGTTTAGCCTCTATACCGGGTGTTCCACCAAAACCTTGGTTGGTTGGACAGAGTTGTTCTTTCGCAGATCGTTGCCAATTTGTCCAAATAAGGTGTCGAGAAAGCCTTCCACTACTTGATGCACAAGGATCTAAATCTGTGGCCTGTTTCTACCCAATAGCGAGCTCAACATGACTCTTGTTATTGATAATGTCTTCAAGAAATATCCTATTCGACAGAGCAAGACTGTCGTTAATGCCCTAAATGGGATTTCACTAAATATTTCAAAGGGGCAAACTCTAGGGATTGTTGGTGAGAGTGGATGCGGTAAATCAACACTTGCGCGATTAATTGTTGGCTTAGAATCTCCGACCCAAGGAGCCATTACCTGGCGCGACAATGTCTTATTACGAGGTTCAAAAAATCAATGGCGGAATCATTTATCACCTGCCCAATTAGTCTTTCAAGACCCTTACTCTTCATTGAACCCTAGACAGCGAATTGGGGAATGTATAAGGGAAGTTATTTCAGCGCACAATTTGCGCAAGAAGGAAGAGATTGATTCTCGAGTCACTGAATTACTGAAAGTAGTAGGAATATCTGAAGACATGAAAAATCGTTATCCACATCAATTATCTGGAGGACAAAGACAGAGAGTCTCAATCGCCAGAGCTTTGGCAGCTGAACCTGAACTAATTATCCTTGATGAACCTGTATCAGCTCTTGATGTTTCCGTTAGAGCAGATGTCATGAATTTACTCGTTGATTTAAGGAAAGAATTTGGTCTGACTTATCTATTCATTAGTCATGACTTGTCGATGGTTCGCCACATCAGCGATGTGATTGCCGTGATGTATTTAGGCCGAGTGGTAGAGCTTGGAACTTGGGATGAGGTGCTCGATAATCCACAGCATCCTTACACTAAAGCTCTCATCGCTGCTATTCCTGATCATAGCCAGGTAGGACAAATGGATTTAACCGTTAGCCTGGAAGGTGAAGTACCAAGCCCAACTAATATCCCGTTAGGATGTGCATTCCATGTTCGATGCCCAATTGCTGTCCCTAACTGCTCAAAGATGATTCCGCAGCTGCTCCCAATCAAAAGTAGCCAAAGTGTGGCTTGTTCGGAGGTAGTAAAGTGAAAGTTATAGGAATGATCTCAGGTACTTCATTTGATGGAATAGATGTCGCCCTAGTGGATTTACAAGAGGGCGAAGGAGTGATATCAATTGAGTTGATTGACTTTGAAAGTGTTCAATACACAAGAGAGTTACGAAGCAAAATTGCTAAAGCGATGCCTCCACAGAGCGTAGACATGCAAATGGTATGTGAACTAGATACACAAATTGGGCAAGCATTTGCAGATGCAGCTTCAAAAATCCTAAGTAGAAATAAAGTCAAAGCTGATCTCGTTGTCTCCCATGGTCAAACTCTCTATCACTGGATTGAGAACAATAAGGCGTTAGGAACACTGCAGTTGGGAGAGCCAACTTGGATCGCGCAGGAAATAGGGGCACCTGTTTTATCGAATATTCGCAGTAGAGATGTAGCAGCTGGTGGACATGGCGCTCCTTTAGTAAGCACCTTGGATCAACTTATGTTTGGAAACAGCGAAGGTGCAGTAGCAGCGCTTAATCTAGGTGGAATTTCAAATATAACCATAACTGGATCAGGGTTAATTCCAATTGCCTACGACATCGGACCGGCAAATGGCCTTCTAGATGCAGCAATTTTGGAGCACTCAAAAGGACAAATTGCCTTTGATAAGGACTCTGAATTAGCCAAGGCTGGTTCTGTAGATCAAAAAATATTGGCCAAACTACTAGATGAGCCCTACTACAAGCTTCCAGCTCCGAAGTCGACGGGTAAGGAGCTCTTTCATCTACCTTATCTTTTGGAGTACTTCGGACCGGTTAGCTCTTGGAAGATAAACAATGTCATGCGGACACTCCTTGAGCTTACTATCGAAACAGTCGCTCAAGAAGTCGAGAAGTTCAGCGTTAGCCATATGTATGTCCATGGCGGAGGAACTGCTAATCCGCTTATGATGTCAAGACTAAAGGAGCGCTTAGTTGGAGTTGATGTTAATCCCATGTCAGTACTTGGTCTAGATCCTCGACATAAAGAAGCAGTAACATTTGCAGTAATTGGATTTTTGTCTTGGCATGGAGTGCCCGCATCAGTAATTTCTTGTACTGGCGCAGCCAGTGCAGAGATTTTGGGATCAATTACATTCGGCAATAAACCTTTGAAGCTTCCTGAACCAAAAGCCAACAGGAAATACTCAGCAGTAATTGCTAATTAGCTACTTTTCTTTATCATCTGAATCTCTGGAATCTTCCATCGATTATCAGTTCTCTTCAAGCCTGTAACTTGGAATCCTTTTCTTGTATAGAGATTCCTTGCTATGGAATTGCTCTCAAATACCCAAAGAGAAATTTGCTGAAATCCTAAAGTCTTCAACCTTTGTATTACAAACTCAAGGGTTTGGCTGCCAAAACCTTTTCCTACAGACACTGGGTGCACGTAAAGGGAAAATAAGTGACCTGTGCTAATCAGATCTACATCCCTGCCCAACCTAAAGATTGAAACTATCCTGCCTTCATCTATTCCAAGATAGGTTTCCTTTGAGTCAGGATTTTGAAGTGAGGCTGCCCAAAGCTCTTTGGAGGCAGCTAAATCCATGGAATCTCGCACTTCTTGGCTCAGAATCTCCTTATAGGAAATTTGCCAGCATTGGTGGAAAATCTCCCCTATGGAATCGATGTCTTCAATTGTGGCGAGACGAAATTCCATGATGGGATTGTAAGGCAAATTTCATTGATAACAATCGAATCCATATCAATCGAGAGAAGTACAAGTCCTCTCCATAGCCCATTTGTTACTGCCTTGCGAAGGGTCTCAGAGATTGAATCTATTCAATTTAAAGTTCTCTTGGATGATGGACACATTGCCAAAGGAGAATGTGTAGCAACTCCAGCAATAATGGGAGATTCACTTGAGCAAATTGACAAAGAACTAAGGCATATTGCAATTCCAGAGCTTCTAGCTCTAAAGAATATAAAAGAGGAAGACTTTCTTGACATTGTTCTAAATCTACCTATCTGTAATAGCGCACGTGCTGCCGTTGACTTTGCATTATGGGGTTTATGTAACGAAATTAAATCTCTATCAATCAAGACTGATGTGACAATACCAGTTTGCGATATTAGTGAACTCCCGAATCTATTAGACCGCAGAATTAAAGAAGGCTTTTCTGTAATGAAACTTAAAGTTGGGCATGAAACTCTCTCAGACCTTAGAGCTCGGATGGAGATTATAGCCGCGAGAGAAGTCAGCGAACTATTGATTCGAATCGACCCAAATCAATCTTGGAGTATTGAATATGCTTTAAGCGCCATGAACCTTTTAGGTGATTTTGCAGACCTAATCGAATATGTAGAACAACCACTTTCTAGATTTAGCCTAGACGATAACTTAAAATTAAAACAAAGCTCTGACATTGCTCTGATGGTGGATGAAACTTTGATGGGGCTAGATGATGTGGATAGAATTATTGATATAGGTGCTTTTAGTTGGGCAAATATTAAATTAATCAAAGCTGGAGGGATATATCCGGCTTTACAGATGGCAAAGCAACTATCGGAGGCAGGAATTAAAGTTTCTATTGGTTCGATGATGGAGAGTGAATATGGCCTTTGCTCAGCTGCACAACTAGCCCATTTAGTAAATCCCTTAAGCGTTCATGATTTAGATGCCGCATGGTGGTTAAAAGAGAAGACGGTAAGGTACGAAAACGGAATACTTAAGACATGAGTTCCTGCCTCGCTATTGCCAGAATTGACCGCAATGAAGTTGAAGAGTTAATTTCTGGTGACACTTCTCTACTTGGGGGACTCGATCAGCGTCAAATTGATGAATACTCAAGTTTTGATCTTGGATCAATTACAAAGGTGCTCTCAACCACCTCGATTCTCATTAAATTCTTGGAAACTGAGCGACTAGGAATAGATAACAAAGTTTCAAAGTTTCTTCCGGCATGGGATAAAGGAAAAAAGTCAGAAATTACCCTACGGCACTTGCTTTCTCATAACTCTGGGTTACCTGCTTGGCGCCCTTTCTATATTTCTTGCCAAACTGCAGATGAAGTGCATAGCCACATTTCCCAAATTGATTTAGAGCAGGAGCCTGGAACAAAATTCACCTATTCAGATCTAGGATTTATAACACTTGGACGTATCATCGAAATAGTTGGGAGCCATAATCTTGATGATATTTTCTATAAAGTTATTGCTGAACCTTTAGGTTTGGCCAGTACGAAATTTGGGAAACCTACAGATTTAAACAATGTAGTTGCTACATCAATTGGCGACTCTATTGAATACAAGATGGTAGAGAGCAAAAAGCCTTATGTTATTCCTGAGCATGCTACAGATTTTGCTAGATGGCGCTCTCACGTTCTCTCTGGTGAAATTAACGATGGGAACTCATTCCACTGCTTTAGTGGAATCGCTGGACACGCTGGACTCTTCTCTAATTTGATAGATTTGATTTCCTTCACTCAAGAGCTCAATAACTCCTTTAAAGGTGAGGGCTTTTTTGACTCTAGGATCTTGAATGAATTCCTGGCTCCAAGTTTGGAAGATTCTCAAGGTTTAGGCTTCAAACGTTGGTCAGTTGGTCCAAAGTCATGGAGTTTTGGTCATTTTGGCTTTACAGGAACCGGCTTTGCGTTCCACGGCCGGAGCCAGCAGGCGTTGGTCTATCTAACGAATCGTCTTCACACAGTAGGTGAATTTAAGCCTATGGTCGAGATTTGGGACTCTGAATTCAAGAACTTTTCTACGAGAATCGCTCGCGCCAGTTGACCTTTCGAGAACAAGGCGATAATTTTCACCAACAATTGAATGTCCTGAAATGATTTTTCACGGAGGGTGGTTATGGTTGAACAGTTATCGCTAGTCACTCCTAGCCATCATTCGAATTTATTAGAGTTGATACAGAGCCAATTGGGCTCATTTCACGCCAGCGAAGTTGCAATTGCGGAAGTTGTTCTGAAAGAACCACAATTAATTGCGCCAATGAATATCACTCAGTTGGCCTCTCATAGTAAGACTTCAGTTTCATCGGTTGTTCGATTCAGTAAGGCTTTAGGCTTTCGTGGTTTTCCAGAATTCAAAATGGCGTTAGTCAGCGATCTCTCTTGGAAGAGTGCCAAACAATTCGACACTGAATATCTAGATGGCGGAATTACGCCAAGTGATAGTTTGGCTTCAATTATAGAAAAGGTTACCTATTCTGATGCAAGGGCTATTGAGTCAACGGCTGAAAAATTAGATATCCAAACCTTTGGAAAAGTTGTTGAGGTGTTTGAAAAAGCAGAGATAATTGGGCTATTTGGATTAGTTTCTAGTGGTTTTGTTGCTATGGACTTTCAATCAAAACTTAATCGCCTCTCTAAGAGAGCAATATCTTGGACTGACTTTCACTCGGCTATGACCTCAATTGCCGTCTTGGATAAAGGTGATGTTTTGGTAGCAATCACGCACTCAGGAACTACCATTGACACCGTTGATGTCATCCGAGAATTTAAAGCACGTGGAGTAACAATAGTTTTGATTACTAATACCTTAAGAAGTCCAGCTGCATCTCTTGCAGATTTTGTCTTACATACTGCCGCACGGGAAACCACCTTCCGTAGCGGTGCAACGGCTTCGCGCATTGCGCAGCTAACGGTGGTTGACTGTCTCTGCGTCGCACTGGCACAGAGAAACTGGAGCGGCACCAAGTCCGCTCTAGATCTTTCAAGAGCTGCTGTATCAGTTCGCTCCGGAAAGAACCACACCTACCGCCCTCGAGGAGGAAATTAAGTGAAAATCTCAAAAATCCGCGGCTTGGTCGCAGCCCTTTTTGCGGCAGTGACCGTGGTTGCACCTGGAGCTTCTATAGCTTCAGCCAACACAGAAGTTACATTCTGGAGCTGGCGCACTGAAGATAAGGCGTTCTATGAGAGCCAGATCAAGCTTTTCGAAGCGAAGAACCCTGGTATCACAGTTAAGTTCACGCCATATCTAAATACAGAGTACAACGCCATTGTTGCTACTGCGCTAACTGCTGGAAAAGGCCCTGATGTTATTCAGATGCGCCCATACGGTGGAATGGCAAATCTCTCTGATGCTGGAAACTTCATGCCCTTAACAACTGCGGAAGTTCCTGCTTTGAAGAAATTACCAGCAGGAATTCTTGCTGGCGCTCAAGGCTATAAAGATAAGAAGCAATTTGGATTGCCATATGCAGTCTCTGCTCTAGGAATTATGTATAACCCAGATCTTTTGGAGCAGTCTGGAGTTCGGGCGCTGCCACAGACCTGGGCGCAACTTCAAAATGCTTTTGCAAAAGTTAAGAAAGCTGGATTCCTTCCACTAGGTAATGCCGGCGGTAATGGACCTGCTCTTGAGCAGCTCCATGCAACTGTTGGCCCAACCTTCTATGGTGGAACTGCGTTCTACAATGATGTCGTTGCTGGAAAGAAAACATTTACGAATAAAGGTTATGTAGCAAGCCTCAAGGCAGTTGCAGACCTTACTAAGTGGATGCCAGCTAATTACCAAGGTATTGACTACAACACCGCTCGCGGTCTCTTTGCAAACGAGAAGGCAGCCTTTTATATTGGAGGAAACTATGAGATCGGTTATTTCCGCTCTCTAAATCCTTCAATCACCATTGGTTGGTTCCCAGCTCCTAAGGCAAATGCTGGAGCAAAGCGTTATGTTGGAACCTGGGCAGATGGCGCTTATGCCATTAACGCTAAAACCACACAGAAAGCAGCAGCTTTGAAGCTGATCAACTTCCTTGGAACCAAGGCATTTGGCCAAGCGCTAGTTGATGAAATTGCATTCATTCCAACTGCTCCTTATGTGAAGGTAACTGATCCCGCTGTGAAGGAAATCAATCGTTGGAGAACAACACTTGGAACACCGTTCCTAAATGTTGTTGGCTTCCGATTTGAGAACCCAACCAGTTCATCAATTCTTCAGCCTGGATTCCAGAAGTTAATTGTTGGTGGAATTACACCAGAGCAGTTAGCTAAGGATGTTCAGACTGCAGTAGCTTCTTGGTATGCACCTCAAAAGGGTAAATCCTAAGAATAGTTAGTAGCTCTGGGCGCATCTACGGTGCGCCCAGAGCGCTATTTCTAGGTCTTTAAATGTCATCAGCGCTACGTAGAGAGCAGAATCGAACAACCTGGTCTCTTTTAATACCTGCGCTTGCAGTAATAATAATTTTTACAACAGTTCCAGCGCTAACCACTTTGAGTTATGCCTTCTTTAGTTGGGATGGTTTTCAGAGAAGTACATTTGCAGGATTCGAGAATTTCCAGAGACTTTTCTCTTATCCATATCTTGACCAGTTAACTGCAGCCCTAAGACATAACACCATTGCCTTTATAGTCATTATGGCTTTTCAAACATCTTTTGGACTTCTCCTTGCCTATGCGATGTTTAGAGTAAAAAGAGGTCTTCGCGTTTATCGCGTCGTAGTATTTCTTCCAGTCATCTTTTCACTAGTTGTTGTTGCGTATTTATGGCAATCATTGCTTGATCCTTATTATGGACCAATCAATCAAATTATTACAGGACTTGGAGTTCCAGATTTGGCCAAACCTTGGTTAGGTGACACTTCAACAGCGTTGCCAACCTTGATGTTTATCAACATATGGCGCTGGGTCGGTTTTCCAGCGATAGTTTTTCTAGCCGGACTAAATGCGATAAATACTGAATATATTGAAGCCGCACGCATTGATGGAGCTTCAGAGAATCAGATCTTTAGAAAGATTATGTTTCCACTTCTAGCTCCCTCTCTAACGATAATAACTGTCCTTACATTCATCGGAGCTTATGAGTGGTTTGATCTGCCCTTTGTAATTGGCGGTTCTAATGGAAGCCCTGCCGGAGCAACAGATACTTTGGCGCTCATGTTCTATCGACTCTCATTTGGGTCTATTGATTCAGGGGCAAATAATGTGGGAGTTGGTTCAGCGCTTGGAGTTTTGATTTTCACTCTAGTTGGTTTTGGCGCGGCATTTGGTTCTGCGCTGCTTCGTAGGCGTGAGGTGGAACAGTGATAAAACTCTTCGCATCTCGCACCTTCTTCCAAAGTATTTTAATAATCAATGCTTTTATCGTTTTGCTACCAATGTTTTTCCTCTTAAATTCATCTCTTCGGGAATCTAATGAATTTGCCCGAACACCGTTTGCTCTAGCCAGAGATCCTTTTTGGGAGAATTATCAGAGGGTTTGGAGTGAGGGGGAGTTTGGTTCCTACATAATTAACTCACTTATCATTACAGGTGGATCGCTAATTCTCATTTTGGTTCTTGCTCTAGGGGCGGGCTTTGTTCTAGGTAGATATTCATTTAAAGGCAATAATGTTATTTTTGGATTTATCCTCACCGGAATGTTAGTTCCTGCGAAGCTTGCGATCCTTCCCCTATTTATTCAACTTAAATGGATGAATCTATTGGATTCTAGATTGGGATTAATTTTGGTTTATACCTCAGCAGCCCTACCCGCAGCTATTTTTATCATGAGCGGTTTCTTTAAATCTCTTCCAACAGATTTAGATAATGCAGCAAGAATTGATGGAGCTAGTGAATTCAAGTTACTTTCAAAGGTCTTGGTTCCATTAGTGCGTCCTGGAATGGCTATTGTGGCTATCTATTCAGCTATACCTATTTGGAATGATTTCTTTCTTCCACTTGTATTTCTGCAGAGCCCAGAGAAGAAGACTCTGATGCAGGGTCTAACCGTATTCTTTGGTCAATACGCCTCACAGTGGGGGGTTTTATTTGCAGGGCTCTGCCTAGCAGCCCTTCCTTTAGTGGTGCTTTATTTGATACTTTCCGAACAGTTTATAAAGGGTCTTACTGCCGGCGCTGTGAAAGGCTAATCAAATGCTTAGTCTAGGAATAGATGGGGGTTCATCTTCGGCCAAGTGGACCTTAATCGATCAAACAGGTGCCATAAAATCTAAAGGCTCAAGTAATCCCATTGATGGCCATCTCTATCGAGTTGAATCGCAAGAAAAAATGGAGAAGTTCTTGATAGAACTAAGAAGAGATTTAGGTACTCTAAATCCGAATCACATAACCATAGGAATAACAGGGTTGGGGTCTGTTGAAAAAATAGAAGAATATTTCCTCAAAGCTTTTCCTGGCTCTAAGTTATCAATAGGAACTGATGTAGCACTTGCCTATCGATCAGAGTTTAAAGATGGCGAAGGTATCTATCTTTACGCTGGAACGGGATCCATTGCAGTTCATATCACCAAGGCAGGTGAAGAGATCAATATTGGTGGTTGGGGATATTTACTTGGAGATGAAGGAGCTGGTTATTGGATTGGTCGAGCAGCACTTCGCCATCTAATGACTCAAATTGAAGAGCTCTCCTCATTAGATGAACTATCAAATGCGATTTCGCGAACAATTGGCGGTAGTGATTGGCCAAGCATTAGGCAGTTTGTTTACTCAAAAGATAGATCAGCAATTGCTGGTTTAACTCCAACTGTTGCTAATTGTTCCTCGAATGGCTCTAAAAGTGCAGCTGCTATATTGGATAACGCAGCAAACCATCTGGCTGAACTTGCGTTAAGAATGGAGCGAAGGCTAAAGATTGTAAATATGCCAATCGCCTTTGGTGGGGGAATTTCAAGTCCAGCACTTGGTATTGGCCAAGCCATAAAGTCAAAGTTGGGCAGAGATATTCAAATTAATTCTCATGATCACTCGCTAACTGCTGCGAAACTAGGCTTAAACTAAAGCGGAAACTTCTTTCCTGGATTAAAAATCTTATTTGGATCAAGAATCAATTTAATTTCTCTCTGAATCTTCAAGATGCGCTCTGGAGTTTCATTAATAAGCGCAGATAGCTTCAATCCACCGATTCCATGCTCACCACTTGCAGTGCCACCAAGGCTCTGTGCGAGCGCGATAATCTCATTAAATGCCTTAAGCGCTCTAGCTTCAGCTTCCTTATCGTTATGGGGATAGATGATGGTGGG
>DFDL01000012.1:0-1052 GCA_002367715.1 Actinobacteria bacterium UBA3028 | reverse complement strand
GGAACTGCAACATCATCAAGTAGGGCCACTCCAAGTCGTTCCAAGGAAGAGTAGGCCAATTTTCTAACCTGGATTAAATCATCTGAATCCTTAGGATCATCAGAGTAGATGGCATCAAGGGCGTCATGTTTAAGCGCTATCTCTTGAGCCCTCTGGCAATCACTTGCTGACTCATCACTTTGCATTATTAGCACTGCTTCACAATTTTCAAAGCCCATCGGCTTCCACTCTTCAACCGCACTTAGTGTGGTCTTATCAATTAGCTCAAGCATTGATGGTCTGACTATCAACATCTCGATTGCAGCATCAGCGGCCTTTGTAATGCTTGGAAATGTGGCAATTAAAGTTACTGGCTTCTTTAAACGAGGCACTAACGAGAGGGTTGCTTCAACAACAACTCCTAGCGTTCCTTCTGAACCAATGAAAAGATGAAGTAAATCAAGGGTAGTAACGGCTTTTTTGGTGGGGAATCCAAAATCAACAATTTCCCCATCGGATAGGACAACTTTTATTGCCCTAACATGCTGAGCAGTCACTCCATATTTGACGCAGCACATCCCGCCAGCATTTGTTGCGATATTGCCACCAATTGTGGACCAGGAGCGGCTAGCAGGATCTGGCAGATAGGTAAGCCCAAACTCTTCTGCAGCCTTATCTAAATCGCTATTTATTACTCCTGCTTCAACCCTTGCAATCTGATTTGTTTGATCAATTTCTAGAATCTTATTTAGTTTTTCAAGTGAGATAACGATGCAGCCTTGAATTGAATTGGCTCCCCCTGCAAGTCCGCTACCAGCTCCTCTTACGACCACAGGAATTGATTCTTGATTAGCAAACTTAACGGCCTTTGAAATCTCATCAACTGACTTAGCAATCAAAACAGCAGCAGCCTTGGCTGATGGGGCAAAGGGCGCCTGATCTCGTTCATAAGATTTGAGTATCTGCTCATCATCAATTACAGCGCAATCTCCACCAAGTGCGGCGCGAAGAGCCTTGGAAATACTCATAGGAATACTCTAATGACTCTGCAATACTCTGCGCTCTTATGGCTC
>DFDL01000085.1:5078-7431 GCA_002367715.1 Actinobacteria bacterium UBA3028 | reverse complement strand
TGTGGTTCTGCAAGTAGCCTTGCGAGCACAGATGCCCAAGCACGTTGATCATGCCCATCTACTAAAGTTCCAGAAATTCCATCTGATACCGCTGTTCTAAGTCCACCAACTGCGCTAGCAACAACTGGTGTGCCACAAGCTTGTGCTTCAAGTGCGACCAGGCCAAAACTCTCTGAATAAGATGGAACACAGACTAGGTCAGATGCGCGATACCAATCTGCAAGTTCATCTCTTGATACTGGCTCTTTAAAATGAATTATCTCTGCAACACCTAAGAATTTAGCAACTTTCGCAAGTCGCTCTGGCTCATTTGATCCAGCACCTGAAGCCCCTCCGATAATTACTAGGGCCAGCTTTGCTCGCAGATGTGGGGCATGTGCCACCATTTCAGCAACTGCGCGAACCAGAACTTCTGGGCCTTTATGTGGCTGAATTCGACCTACAAAAGTTAGTACTAAGGCATCTTGCGCAATCTCTAAAATTTTTCGAGCGCCACTTTTTCCATGTCCAGGAGTAAAGCGCTGAAGATCAACGCCTGGTGTCACAACTTTTACGAGATCAGGATCTGCGCTATAAAGTGAGACCAGACTTGCAGCTTCGGCATCGGTATTTGCAATTAACGCCTTTGCATTTGCAACAACCTGCTCTTCACCAAGTGCGCGAATAAGCGGCTCTGGTCTCTCGCCTTCAGCAAGTGCGCGATTTTTTACCTTCGCCATTGTGTGCATCGTATGTATAAGTGGGACGCCGGTCCGCTCTGAAATCATCCAACCGAGTTGCCCGCTGATCCAGTAGTGAGAATGAATAATGTCGTAATAATCATCTGGTTTACCGCTCTGGTGTTCCATAAAGGCAGAGGTCAATGCGCCGATCTGTGATGGAAGCTCTTCCTTAGTTAGCGATCCCAGCGGACCTGCCTCTAGGTGGTGAAGAGTTACGCCCTCTGAAATTTTAACTGCTTCAGTTAGACCACTTTTTTCGGTGCGGGTGAAGATATCGATCTCAACTCCTGCACTTGCCATCTTGATTGAATTCTCAATCACATAGACATTCATTCCACCAGCATCACCAACCCCTGCTTGTTCAAGCGGTGAGGTGTGCACCATCAAAGTTGCAATCCGGCTCTTCATTAAATCACCGCCTGCATCCGACCAACAATATTGGCGCCGCCATAAACATTAAAGACTTCCTCGGTTGTAGTGATGCCCCATTCAAGTAGCGCCGCATGCATAATCGCACCAAATGCTCGCCATGAACCATCGCTAATTTTAAATACTAAGGTGCGGCCATCGCTAAGTGAAACAACTTCAACGGCCTCAGCGCCCTCTTTCATAAATAACCCCGGAACACTTCGCATCGTCCGAGTTGTGAGCCGATTTACTCCGGCAACCATTTCAGGAAAGGCGCGTGCTGCGCCCATTACTTCGATATGTACTGGCTCCTCTGAAATCGTTATGGCACGAATCGCTGTAGCAAGCTCACGAGTTGTCATCGCAAAAAGTGGTGCCCCGCAGCCATCAAAGGTCTTATTTGCTACCTTGGTATTTGCTAGCGCCTGGATCTCATTTAAAATCGCAATTTGTAATGGATGCTCGGGGTTCAAATAACTCTTGATATCCCAGCCATTTACGACACAAGTAGAAAGCATGCCGGCATGTTTTCCAGAACAGTTCATGGCAAGACGCGTTGCAGGTTTTTCGCCCCAAGTGGCTCGCTCAGCCTCACCAAGTGGTTTATCAAAGGCGCATTGCAGATCACTCTCTTGTAATCCCACACCGGCCAAAATTTCTAAGACACCATCTTGATGAATCTGTGATCCAGAATGACTTGATTGCGCAAGTGCTAAAAGTCGTGGCTCAAGTTTTAATCCGCTGCCTACCATCGCACTTGCCTGCATGCATTTAACAGTCGATCTTGGAAATATCGGCATATCAACTGAGCCCTTAATTTTATGAACCGATCCATCACTATTTAACATAATTAAATGTCCAGTATGAATTGATTCAACTAAGCCATTTCGAGTTAGCTCGGCTAAAACTTCGCCACGAAAATCTAAATTCATTTCTTATTCGCCAACCTGGCGTTCCAAGCTTGACCAGATATGCGCTTGAAGAGTCTGGCCTTCGGCAGCCATGTCATATGCATAAAAGAGTTGGCCTTCAACTAGACCGTAAAGTCTCTGACCAGCTGTCACAATCTTTGCTGTCGGCGCGGAATAACCTCGATCCATTGCAAGTTGAATCTTCGGTCCATCGTGCACACCGACCCAACCCTCAGAAATTCCGGTGCTATGAGATAGAACAACTTCTAAAGTTTTATTCTCTTTCGGGCGCCAGAATCCAACTTCAGATCC
>DFDL01000085.1:4532-4777 GCA_002367715.1 Actinobacteria bacterium UBA3028 | reverse complement strand
GTAACTTCTTGGGCAAATTGAAATGGTTCGATTCCAGGATACTCACCAGAGCCCTTACCGCGCCAAGTTCCGATAAGCCAAGCAAGTGGGTAGCAATCTGGGTGAACCCCCTCTGGTATTTCAAATGCCATCTTCTTCTCTGCCCTTCCAACTTTTAATCGCGCCGCGGACTCCAGCTAAAAACATAAATAATCCGATTCCTAAAAAGCTCGCAATCAATAAAACAGTGGTCGCGCTCTCCATTG
>DFDL01000085.1:0-4346 GCA_002367715.1 Actinobacteria bacterium UBA3028 | reverse complement strand
GCGCAAGTATCGCTCTGGCTAACTGGCGAAGCAGCTTGGTTTGCACTCGCTGGAAAATGTGAAGAGTTTGATCTGCCCTACTCTGCAAAATTAGCTGATCTGCGCGATGCAATTCTCGCCGGTGGCCAAATTACGCTCTGCACGCAGTGCGCTGTTCGCCGCGGAATAAATGATGGCGATCAGATTCCCGGAATTATTATCGCTGGCGCCGCAAGTTTTGTTGAAGAGATTATGGAATCTGGTGTACAAGCTTTAGTTTATTAATCTTTAGAGAGTTTGCTACTTTTCAAATAGCTCTTGGGTTGCAGATACTCCGGCCGACAGCAGAGTTGCTTCTAGTGGCAGATTTCGTTTTAGTACGGCAAGTGCAATTGGGCCAAGCTCATAATGCCTAGCAACGGTACCTACAAATCCAACTTCTTTCTCGTCATGAAAAACCTTCGCACCATTTTCTGGCATTACTACCATTGATCCATCGAGGTGCAAGAGCGTAAGGCGACGTGGTGGCTTGCCTAAGTTAAAAACCTTTGCCACAGTCTCTTGGCCTGGATAACAGCCCTTCTTCATATGAACAGCGTTATTTAAAAATCCAAGTTCATTTGGGATTGATTTGTGATCGATCTCAAAGAGAATTCGTGCGCGCCCTGCCGCAACTCTCTCGGCTTCAAGTGCCCAAGTGCCAACCTGCATATAGTTCTGATTGAAAGCTGCCTTCATATCTTCAACTTCATCGCGCGCGACAAGTGCGTAAGGTCCACCGATTGCATCAGCCTTTCCAGGTGCCCGGAGAACTGCAAACTCATTAGAACGATCTGCGATTTCAACTCGCAACATAAATTTCATCTTCTCAAGATAAGCAAGTAGCTTGGGCGCTCTCTCTTTTTCGGTATGCAGCCATGTTGTGGTGCCATCATCTACCAAATAAAACTGCTGAATTATCCGACCATTTGCATCAAGAATGAGTGAGCTAACCCAGAGACCAGGCGTTAATTTTTCAACATCTTGAGTTGTAATTGAGTGCAACCAACTTAAGCGATCTACTCCGCTTACTGAGATTACTGCTCGGTGCGATAGATCAGCCCAAGCCGTGCCTCCTGCAAGTGCGCGCTGTTCTTGATTTGGTTCACCAAAGTGCCAGATTGCGCCAGCATCTGGGCCACCCTCAACTAGAACTGCAGTCATCGCTTCTTATCTTGGATCTGCGCATTTAGCGCAAATTCCATAAATTGCGAAGTGGGTTACATCTGTTTTAAATCCATAGTCATCTAAAAGTGATTGCACAAAAGGCGCCGCAGTTGTTATCGGAGCATCGCCAACATCACCACATTTTCCGCAGACTAGATGAAGATGTGTTAGCTCTTCAGCAGCATGATAAGTAGCACCGCCATGGCCAAGGTGAGTGTGTTGTACAAGTCCGACATTTTCGAGAGTCTCTAGATTGCGATAGACCGTTGAAAGATTAATTCCGGGATGTGTAAGTTTTACCTTATCGGAAACTTCTTCAGGGGTTGCATGACCAAGTTCGCGTACTGCGGCCAGGACTAATTCGCGTTGCGGGGTAAGGCGAAGTCCCTTTTCACGCAGTTCATTCTTCTCAACCATGGCTAAAGTCTAACTTGGCACAATCAAATTTGAATAATTAAATTAGCCGGAGTTCCTCTTTGTGCTTCAACTTTTAGCTCTGCGCGAGCCTCATGAGCCAGAACTATGACAGTCCATGAACCTGGGGCTGCAAAGAATCTAAATTGCCCATCGCTATTTGTTGGAACCTCTGCAGTGAATTCACCAGTTGAGTCAAGGAGCCGGACATATGCATTATCTACTGGTGCCCCATTTGGAACACCATCGCTAACGCCACCACGGAGAACGGTTCCTTGAATCACGCTCTGATTTGCTAGATCAACTCCTGCTAAATCAGGACCACCAGGTGTTGCACCGCAGGTGCGCAACTTATGCGCCGACTGCTACTGGAACACCGACGAGTGAACCGTATTCGGTCCATGAACCGTCATAGTTTGAAATATTTTGGAGATTTAAAAGTTCGTGTAATACAAACCACGAGAATGCTGAGCGCTCTCCAATTCTGCAATAAGCAATGGTCTCCTTAGTGAAATCAACTCCTGCTGATTTATAAATTTCAGTGAGTTCATCATTTGACTTAAAGGTGCCATCTTCATTTGCTGCCTTTGACCAAGGAATATTCTTCGCGCTCGGGATGTGACCCTTAATTTGACCGCCTTCTTGTGGCAGGTGTGCGGGTGCTGCGAGTTCGCCAGAGAACTCTTGTGGTGAGCGAACATCAACGATGTTCTTAATTCCGATGGCAGCCACAACCTGATCTCGAAACGTCCGAATTGAATTATCTCGCTCTTTGGCCACATAGCGTGAAGCTGTAAGAGTTGGAACCTCTGTTACCAACGGCAAGCCTTTTAGCTCCCAAAGTTTGCGACCACCATCAATTAGGCGAACATCTTGGTGACCATAAATTTTGAAATACCAGAATGCATAAGTTGCAAACCAGTTGTTATTGCCGCCATAGAGAATGACAGTTGAGTCATTTGAAATACCGCTCTTTGAGAGCAGCGCTTCAAACTTTTCTTTTGAAATCAGATCACGGATTAGGCCATCTTGTAGATCATCGCGCCAATGAAAGGTGATTGCACCCTGGATATGGCCTTTTTCATAAAGACTAGTGTCTTCATCTACTTCGACAATTACCACGTTTTTATTAGCTAAATTCTCTTGAACCCAATCGATTGAAACTAGTGATGATGAACGCGACATTTTCTCTCCTTATGGTTAATGAAACTATTATTTTTTAAAGGCTCGAACGAGGATCAAGTAAATCTCGCACCCGAGGCAGAAGTTAAATGCGGCATTTAGAAAAGCGGCCGCTAGCGCTAGACTGAGTGAAATCGTTACAAGTGCCGGAACTGAGAAGAGGGCGCCTGCTAGAGCAATCACCGCAAAAATTAATCCGATGCTCTGTGCAAACTGTGGTGGCCGAGAATCCTCTGTCGGTGCCGATTTACTAAGCAACGGTTTAACAAATTTCTTAAAGATAAATGCGTAGGGCGTTGCAGCTGGCCCGACAAAGGCGCCAATCGCAAAGACAACAACTTGTATTGAAATCAAAATAGTCGAGTGCGTAACTAGCGCTGTGGCAAGAACCAATGTGGTCAGAGCTGCCGAGAAGCGTGGCCCACGGGCATCGATTAACTTTATTTTTTTCTGAGACTGCTCACTTGATTGATTTAAAACTTCCATTTTCTTCCTTTGCTCTTGTCGAATAATTTGTAAAACTAAAACTTTTTCCTACGTTTTTAGTTAATTACATTCGACAGAGAGAACCATCAAGGCGTCCAAAATCTAAATTGCGACGCTTTGTGAAATATATCGGTTCAAATTCAAGCATTGGGTAATTCTAAATTAGTAATACCTATATGGCTAATTGCGAATTCCTTGCAGTTAGTGAATCGCGTTTATTGCATCGATAACTTGTGAGCGCTTAGGCGTTCCCATCGCGCGCCCCACCTCAACGCCAGCTGAGTTCAAAAATAGCGTGGTTGGGGTTGATCGGATATCTAATTTACGCACAAGCTCTAGATGAGATTCGGCATCGATATGGGCATATCTGACATCTGACATCTTGCCCACCATGTCCTCTAGTAGGGCCTTAGTGGCTCGACATGGCGAACAGAAGGCTGAGGAGAACTGCACCATAGTTGCGCGTGAGCCAAGCGTGGCACCGATAATCTCGGCAGTTAGCTTGGGGCCATTGGCTGTTCTCTTCCTTCGAAACTCACCACGGCTGCGCCGATACCAAATGCCAAATGCAATTGCCAGCACCAAAACGGCTGCGAGTGGAATCAGTGAATTCACATGAGTATTCTTACACTTCTTATGGCGAGAATTCTCCTTCTGACAAATACCCTCGGCGCCAGCGCCGAAGTGTTGCCGAGTCTTGCCCTGCTACAGCATCAAGTACGCATCCTTCCTGCTGAGGCATCTGTATTAGTTGATGTACCCGAGGTTGATTGCATCTTGCTCGATGCTCGCCGCGATCTGCCAAGTGCAAAGGCGCTAAATAAATTATTGCAATCCACCGGAGTCAATTGTCCGATAATCACAATCGCAACTGAAGGTTCGCTATCAGCGATGAACGTTGATTGGGGATTTAACGATGTCATCTTGGATACCTCAGGTCCTGCTGAAATAGAAGCTCGAATCCGAATTGCGGTTGGTCGCATTGAGGCTGAAAATTTTGCAAGCAATCCATCAAGCCGCGAAATTCGTACCGGTGAAATTGTGATCGATGAGAGTTCATACACGGCAAAAATTAGAGG
>DFDL01000057.1:2269-2826 GCA_002367715.1 Actinobacteria bacterium UBA3028 | reverse complement strand
TTTGGTGCGCCTTGTTGTACTTTTGCTAAATGAAACGATTTCTTATCTTTGCATTAGCAACCGCTCTACTTGCCCCTATTGAAGCATCAGCACATCAGCCTGTTTCCCTTTTAGCGAGTGATACCTCCGCAGCTAACGGTCCACTTTTGATCGATGGAACTATCTCATTTGCAATTCGTGCAACATTTAAGAGATCTGGAGATAAGCGCGGGTTTCGGGCGAATTTGAAGGCTGGCGAGCAACTCGCAATTCAATATTTGATTTTAGATAAAAAGCCAGAGAACGCTCTAAAGAAATCAAAGCAGCCAAAGCTTGTCGTAACTTCCCCAACTGGCAAAAAAATCAAAGTGAAATTAAATGAGCGAACTAAATTCTTCGAACCGTACGGCAAGACTGACTACCTTTATTTAGGTCGATATGACGCACCGGCAGAGCCAGGTACTTACAGTTTTCTAATTACTTCTCGCGGTAAATCTGCGATCACAATTGCAATAGGTGAGGTAGAGACAATGGGTGAGGTGGTTAGAGGGAACGCCCCTGCAGCAACGCCAACCCCT
>DFDL01000057.1:0-2012 GCA_002367715.1 Actinobacteria bacterium UBA3028 | reverse complement strand
CCAACCCCTGCAGCAACGCCAACGGTTGTTGAATTCACAATTACACAAGTTGCAGCTAATAATGGGCGCTCGAGTTGCTGGAGCGTAATCGATGGATCTGTCTATGATTTAACAGATTGGATTAGTTCTCATCCTGGTGGATCAAGTGCAATTCTTTCATTGTGTGGTGTAGATGGAACTAATTACTTTAAGGCCCAACATGGAAGTCAGGGCAAACCTAATCAACGCTTGAGTAGTTTTTTACTTGGCCCTTTAAAGAGTTGATCTAAACTCTGCTTTTTTGCTGAGATTAGTTGCATGAGAAATATTTCATCGAAAGATAAGATTGTTGTCATCTACGATGGCCAGTGCCGATTTTGTCAGGCAAGTGTTGATTGGATCCAGCAGAAGCTGAGCATTACTGCGATTCCATTTCAAGTGGCAGAGCTCGAAAAGTTTAATCTCACTTTAGATCAAGTTTCCAAATCGGTTTACGTAATTGCAGATTCTTGCAACTACGCGGGGGCCAATGCGATTGCCTATTTATTGAAAAACCGAGGTAACCGCGGTCTATCGTCTCTGATTACAGGATCTGGCGCTTTGGGACGCTGGGCTTATCGTTGGATTGCAACTCATCGAAACTCTTTCTTTGTTAGAAAGATGACTACGTGGCTGGAATATTCCAATTCAAAGAATGGTGGCGGGTGAAGGATTTGGACCTTCGAAGGTATGGGGATTTACAGAAAGACCTCGGCTTGAATGAATGGTGGCGGGTGAAGGATTTGAACCTTCGAAGGCAGAGCCGGGGGATTTACAGTCCCCTCCCATTGGCCGCTCGGGCAACCCGCCAGGGTTTTTTACGGCTTGCGTAGATTACCTTATTAAATGGCTTGCTCGAAATCGTAATTACTCGGGCAAAATCACAGGGACTTGAGTCATTAATCCCCCATCAATTACATAAGAGCTTCCAGTTATAAATGAGGCCTTATCTGAACATAAGAATCCAACTAGTTCACCAATATCGTGAATGCTCGCCATTCGACCAATTGGATGCGAGCTGCCCCACTCTTTTAATATCTCGTCTTCACTTCTTCCGCCACTAAATGCTCTGGCTGAAGCGCGCAGCATTGGGGTATCTACTGACGCGGGCAAAATTGCATTGCATCTAATCTGTTCTGCTGCATGGTCAATTGCAATGGCTCTCGTCAGCGAATTAATAGCGCCCTTAGAGGCCGCGTATGCGACTACACCTTTCTGATTTGCAAGAGATTGCACCGATGAAATATTTACTATCGAGCCGCCATTGGCTTTTCGCATATAGGGAATTGCATATTTTGCCGTCAGATACATTGACTTAACATTTACATCAAAAGTCCTATCCCAAGTCTCTTCGCTGGTATCCACGGCAGTTCCATAGGTTTGAATCCCGGCGCAATTTACCAAATAATCAATATGCCCATGCTTTTCTCCAACTTTGGTAACTGTGCTCTTCACTTGGGAGTCAGAGGAGACATCAACTTTGATGCCACTTATTCGATCACCGTACTCCTTAAGATCCTCTTGGGCTTTTGCGAGTCCAGCTTCATCTAAGTCGAACATAGTTACTGTGGCGCCATCATCTAATAAACGTTTTGTACTGCCAAAGCCAATTCCTTTGGCTCCTCCGGTAACAATTGCAATCTTGCTCATCTATTTGCTCCTAATCCGAGCGCCGTTTTCCCGAACTTCAGAAATATTTGCTGCGCCAGTAAGGGCCATTCCATTTTCAAATTCCCGTCGCATAATTTCAATGACTTGATCAACGCCCGCTTCACCATTTGCCATTGCGCCATATAGATAAGCCCGGCCAATGAATACTGCCTTGGCGCCAAGTGCAATTGCACCCAGTGCATCTAGGCCAGACATAATTCCACCATCGATATAAACTTCGACTTTATTTCCAACAGCTTTTACAACCTCAGGGAGAATCTCTAGAGGAATTGGACCACGATCAAATTGACGGCCCCCGTGATTTGAAAGAATTATTCCTTGAA
>DFDL01000048.1 GCA_002367715.1 Actinobacteria bacterium UBA3028 | reverse complement strand
AGTCAAGAAAAATAAACTCACCGCAATGAAGGGTAAGTGCACTATTTCTGCCCGTGCTAAAAGTCAAGATGAATTATTCGGAGCACTCAAGACGAAGGTTGTCTTAAAAATTAAATAGAGGATAGGCCAGCGATGCAGAACGCGGTTGCGGATTTAATCTCTGCTTCTGCATCGTAGCCACCCTCAATGCGCTTTGTTGATGCATCAGTAATAGCTTGAATGAAAAGTAGCGCCCGCTGAGTATCTGTAATCCCCATTGCTGTTAATCCAGCAACAAGTGGTGCAAGAAGCGCGCGGTGGGCTGCGCCAATAGCAGCGGCCCGCTCTTGAGGTAACGTACTTGCATTTAGCGCCTTAGCCAATAAGTGGCGACCATCTGCAATATAGGTAAGTGCGCTCTCAATCCACGCCGCAAGACTTTCAATTGGCTCTTCGGTGAGTGCAACAGCTTCTTCTAGATACTGTGCAAAATTCTTAAGCTCTTCGAGTACTAAATCAGCAGCTAAATCTGCGCTGCTTCCAAAGTATTCATAGACCGATGTTCTAGATAATCCCGCACGTTGTGCTACAGCTGCAACAGTTACTGCAGATCCCCCGGATTCAAGGGCGATACTTGCAGCAGCTTCGATTAATTGGTTGCGTCGCCAATCACGGTGCTCAGCTAGAGTTTGGGTTTCAATGCGAGGCATGTGGAGATTCTTTCATGCTTTGAGCAGGTCTTCTCATCGAGCTCTGCTGATTAAGGAGATACTTAAGCCATGCACATACTGCGAAGATTTCCTCAGATGGCGCTGGGCTTTGCACTTGCCTATGCCGGGGTTGGACATCTGACGAGTAGTCGGTTGGAGTTTCAAGCTCAGGTGCCGACGATCTTTAGAAGCTATGCAGATTTTGTCGTGCTGGCCTCTGGCATAGTTGAGATTCTGCTGGGAGTTGGACTAATTGCACTCTGGAAATATCGAGTGCAGATTGGTTGGCTAGTTGGCCTCTTCTTTATTGCAGTCTTCTGGGGAAATATCTCGCAGTATCTAAATGGCGTAGATGCCTTTGGATTAAATAGCGATCGAGCCAGGTTTGTGCGATTGCTCTTTCAACCATTGTTAGTGGCATGGGCCTTGGGTAGCACGGGGGCGTGGAGCACCTACAGGAGATCTCGAGGCTAGTAATTTTTAACGCGCCTTAGCTCGAATAACAGCGGTAGGCTTAATTTCAAGAACAGGAGAAGTTCATGCCGATATGGATGTGGCTTGCTGCAGGTGGAGCGCTTCTCGTTGCCGAAATGCTCACTGTTGATCTTCTCTTTGCTTCACTAGCTTTCTCGGCATTTATGGCAGCAGGGGTCAATGCGCTCGGTTTTAATATGGCAGTGCAGGGTTTCACCTTCGGCCTTGCTGCAGTAATCTCGCTTTTTATTCTGCGCCCTATTGCGTTGAAGAATTTAAAGAAAAGAACACCAGATTTTGCAACAAATGTTGATGCCTTAGTGGGCGTTCCTGCATTAACAATTTCAGTGGTTACAGATCGCTCCGGCCAGATCAAACTCAATGGCGAAATCTGGAGCGCTCGCAGCCAATCTGGAGAAATTGCTGAAGATTCTAAGGTTCAGGTAGTTGCAATCGAAGGCGCCACTGCAGTGGTCAATCAGAAGGGTTAATCAATGATCTCATATTCTTTCGGAGTCCTAGCACTGCTCGTTATTATTTTTGGCGTAATCCTTGCCAAATCTATCCGAATAATTCCACAAGCCAGTTCAGGATTAGTCGAGCGCCTAGGCCGGTATCACCGAACTCTTGGTGCAGGCCTCGCAATTATTATTCCTTTTGTTGATCGACTACGCCCTCTGATTGATATGCGCGAGCGAGTTATATCATTTCCACCGCAGCCAGTAATTACTGAGGACAACTTAGTTGTTTCAATTGATACAGTTATTTATTTTCAGGTCACAGATCCAAAATCTGCGACCTATGAGATTGAAGATGTCATTCAAGGTATTGAACAATTAACAGTTACAACTTTACGTAACGTTGTTGGTGGCCTTGATCTCGAGGCAGCTTTAACTTCTCGTGACTCGATTAACACTGCCCTTCGCGGAGTTTTAGATGAAGCCACGGGTAAGTGGGGAGTTCGCGTTAACCGGGTAGAGCTAAAGGCAATTGACCCACCTCCAAGCGTGCAAGAGTCGATGGAAAAGCAGATGCGTGCCGAGCGTGACAAGCGCGCTGTAATTTTGACTGCCGAAGGTGAAAAGCAGAGCCAAATTCTTACAGCAGAAGGTGAGCGTCAAGCAGAGATTCTGCGAGCAGAAGGCGATGCGCAAGCTGCAATTCTTCGGGCCGATGGCGAGGCTGCTGCAATTAAGAAAGTTTTCGGTGCGGTCCACGATGCCAACCCTGACGAAAAAGTCCTGGCCTATCAATACCTGCAGCAACTACCTGCCATCGCTAATGGAAGCGCGAGTAAAATCTGGGTTATTCCAGCTGAGCTCAGCGGCGCAGCAGAGCAGATTATGAAAGCCTTTAAAAAATAGTTTAAGATAAGCCGCCAAGTAACTTTTGGCGGCACAATCTCTCTAGTAGGGCCTAAAAGATTTATTCATTTTAATTTCCCTCGCCAAGCACTGAAAGATCGCACCGATTTCTCATGAGGTAAGCGTAACCATGGGTATGGATGCACCTGTGCAAGATTCTGAAATTTTCTAAAACTTGGGACCGGGGCATAAGTCACGGCAACTGCGGTATCGCGTGCAAATTGATAAGGATCACCAAGATAAACAGTTAGATCTCGTCGCTCTGTCAAATCGCGCAAACTCTCTAAGTAAAAATAAATTCGCTTTGATGACAGTTGCAACTTAGCGAGTGCTTGCTCATTAAAAACAAATACAACTGGAAGCTCTGGATGGGCAACCAGCGCAGGGTCGCCATCTCCTAGCGAATCAACGGTTAATAAAACTGTGGTTGCCGGCTTCTTGCCTTCAGTAATCAGTGGCCCGGTCGTCGCGGCAAGATCTGGATCTGAAAGTAGCAAGCCCTCTAACGGGGCCGAATCTAATGAAATCTCATCAGGAAAATTCTCAATCGGGCATTTACTTTTTAGGGGACAGTTTGCACACAACTGCGGCGCACGCTTCTGTACTTGCCATCGTGCAAAGCCATACGGCTTTCCAGTTCCACTACCAACTGCCCACTGCCACCCCAACAAATTTGCTGCCCGTGAACCATCAATTAAGTGGCGATACATAGCCTCTTGACCGTGCAACCAGCCAAACTCATTGCGCACAGTCCAGTGCGATGCCAGCCACATGCGACTTTGATTAACCAACCAGCCATCTTCCTCTAATTCATTGGTGGCAAAATCAACACAGGCCATACCTTTGGGCCAGCCATCACCAGGCCTATCTGAAATTTGTTCAAAACGGAGATTTTGAAATAGCCGGACGCCGATTCGCGCATATAAATGTCTCGCATATTCTTGCCACAACAACTCATCACGGTATTTTTCACGATCGCCAAATGGCGCCTTAGCCACGTGATCCCATACTCGCTGCAGTGGAAGCAGATTGTGGCGAATGTAAGGTGAGAGAACCGACGCCCCACGATTGGCAAGTGGCAATACCTCTGATCTATTTTTGGTATAGCCTGAAATGTTTAACTCACTTAGCCTCTGATCTGCTGCGCTCTGCCCACCGGGAATTCGACTTCGCCCTCCACCTGAGTGCAGAGATTTAAAGTCTTGCGAAACGATGCTCTCCAAATCGGCGTTGATATCAATCTCTCTCATTTATCGAAAGCCATCCGATGATCCAAGAGTGTTACTGGTTGGAATTTTTAGCTTGCCAAACATCTCTGGAATGGAGAGTTTATCTCGATCCTTAAAGCTCAGCGAGCAAATATCGCATCTGACCTGCCATTGCATCCAGGAGTAATTTTGATATCCCATTCGGCAGCTGACAACAAAAACTGTGGGCGAAAAAATCCGACACCTCATACATCGTTTGGGAATAATTATTTTTTTGACTACCTGAGATTCTGCGCGGTAGCCATCCTCGTATCTAAATCCAATTCCATAGAGATCAACTTCGAGCAGAAAAGTACCTGGGTTTATCGAACTTTCGAATTTGGCATCAGCAAGGGTTCGATAGGCGTAGAACCCACATTCACAAGATGCAACAGGCGGGGTGTGTTCAGGAAATTGGGCACAGATAGCGCTGTCATCTGCTTTGTAACTATCACCGGTCAAGCCTCGGAGCGTGGGCTCTCTCTCGGTAATTACCGCTAGTTTGTATCCACGCATCTCTTCAAGAGGTAGGTCAAAGGGATCTTCGTAATTAAATCGCCGCTGATTATTGCTAACCCCTCGACGTTCACGTTCACTGGCGAAGCCAATCAGAATAAATGCAGTGATAAACAGACCTGGCACCAAAAATATATAAATGTTCAGAGCAAGGAACACCAGATCCTTGGGAATTAGGGGATCCTCGCTCTCGCTAAATGCACCCGCAAGGTAGGCGAGGGCGAGAACAAATAGGGTGATAACCGGATACATCCGAACAGCGCGAATCAATTTCTGCCGTCTTTCAGCCAAACTCATCTTCAAAGGAGCTCCCCTGTCGCGCGCCAGCCAAGGCTAATAGCGCTGGTAGAGAATTTCATCTCCAGATGAAATTCTGCTATCTCGCTGCTACTCTAAAACCAGGGATAAGGAGCAATATTGTGGCTGAGATTGGTCAACCAGAACGTGTAGTCCGACGGGAACGTGAGAATCAACCTGGACTCGACCCAGTGGTCCCTCTGGCTGAACCTGCATTAGAACCAGCACC
>DFDL01000050.1:19745-19935 GCA_002367715.1 Actinobacteria bacterium UBA3028 | reverse complement strand
CTTGGATTTGGGGTGTGTTTTCGAGACCTACTAATTAGTAAGGACTAATCTCACTTTTATCTTCCTCCGGCTTGTGCGCCGTGAATGCCCACGGGGTCGCAAACACCCCCGATACCAAAATCAGAAAGGTTCGCCCATGCTAGATAGTTACTTCAAAATATCTGAACGTGGCTCAACTGTAGGTCGTGAA
>DFDL01000050.1:13869-19465 GCA_002367715.1 Actinobacteria bacterium UBA3028 | reverse complement strand
TGATCATCGGTCTTTCAAAAGATGCAGACGGAAAGTTCCTCGGCGGTGGAGACGCGCCTAACCTTGCAGCAATTGCTGCAGCAACTGCGTTAATCGCAGGTGTACTAACAATCCTGATGGGGATAGTTGGAAACTTTCCTCTAGCTATCGCGACAGGTCTTGGCCTTAACACTTTCGTTGCAGTTGGTCTTGCATCGAAGATGTCATGGGCAGATGCAATGGGACTTGTAGTACTTGAAGGAATAATTATTACCGTACTTGTTCTAACTGGTTTTAGAACTGCAGTATTTCGTGCAGTACCTGCGCAGCTAAAAATCGCCATCTCTGTCGGAATCGGTCTGTTTATTGCGCTAATTGGTTTAGTTGATGCAGGCTTTGTGCGTCGCACAGGAACTGGTCCAGTGCCAGTAACCCTTGGTGATGGTGGAACACTTGTTGGCTGGCCAATCGTTGTATTTTCATTCGGACTTTTCTTGATGATCGGATTAATGGTCAAAAAGGTAAAGGGAGCAATCCTTATTGCAATCGTCGTTGCAACGGCTGTAGCTGTTGCGATCGAGTCTGCATTCAAGATTGGCCCATTGTTTAATGGAGCTACTGGAGAGACAAATCCAAAGGGCTGGAACCTAAACGTTCCAAAGATGCCTTCTGATGTTATTGCGACACCTGACTTCGGACTTCTCGGACAATTTAGCCTCTTTGGCTCATTCGGGCGGATCTCATTTGTTGCAGCAGTGCTCTTCGTATTCACGCTATTGCTATCTGACTTCTTCGATACCGTTGGAACAATCACAGCTATCGGACATGAATCAGGATTGATTGATAGCAAGGGCGATGTTCCAAACAACAACAAGATTCTCTTTGTTGACTCAGTAGCCGCAATGGCTGGCGGGGCTGGAAGCGTCTCTTCAAATACTAGCTACATCGAATCAGCAGCAGGTGTCGGCGAAGGCGCTCGCACAGGTTTGGCATCAGTTGTAACTGGTGTTCTATTCCTGTTGACCACTTTCCTATCACCTCTCGTTGCAGTAATTCCTTACGAAGCAGCAACCCCAGCACTTGTAGTCGTCGGATTCTTGATGATGACTCAAATCAAGGGCTTGGATTGGGCTGATTATGGAGTTGCGATTCCTGCATTCCTAACAATTATCTTGATGCCATTTACCTACAATATTTCAGTAGGTATCGGCGCAGGATTCGTTTCACATGTTGCGATTCGCATTATTCAAGGCCGCCGCAGGGAAGTTCACCCACTGTTGCTCTTGGTATCGGGTCTATTCATGGTCTATTTCTTAAGCTCGCCAATCAATATTTGGATTGGCTAATTAACTTAGAAAATAGGCAGTAACTAGCAAATTAAGCAGGAGAGGGCTCGGGGTAAATCCCGAGTCCTTTTCGCATAAATACAGTAGATCCCCGTTGGTTTTGAGATGGGAATTTAGGGCTTAGAATTCGGACTTACGCCGCGGGGCGTAGCGTAGTGGCTAGCGCGCCTGCTTTGGGAGCAGGAGACCGGAGGTTCGAATCCTCTCGCCCCGACCAGAATATCTACTCTTCAAAAATTGACGCTAGGAGCAAAGTGAAAAGCGCAGTCGAAACTCTCTCGCCAACTCGAGTAAAACTTTCAATCGAAGTCACATTCGAAGAATTAGAGCCACATATTTCAAATGCCTATAAGGCCCTTGGTGAGCGAATCACGATCCCCGGTTTTAGAAAAGGCAAAGTGCCACAAGCGATGATCGAGCAACGAGTCGGGCGCCCAGCAATTTTGGATGAAGCAATTAACTCTTCGATCTCACCATTTTATTCTGCAGCCCTAAAAGAGCAGAATGTATTTGTCATTGGTCGCCCAAATATTGAAGTAACAGAACTTGTTGATCGTGAGAAGTTTTCATTTACTGCAGAAGTAGATGTGCGCCCAGAGCTAAAGCTCCCTGATTTTTCTAAGATAACCCTCACAGTCGAAGATGTTGTTATCTCTGATGCGGAGGTAGCTGAGCAAGTCGACGAGCTTCGTGCCCGTTTTGGAACTTTGAGTACTGTAGAAAAGGCCGTCGAGAATGGCGATTTCGTCTCACTTGATTTGGTTGCGACTATTAATGGTGAAGCCGTTGATGGTGGAACTGCAAATGATATTTCCTACGAAGTAGGCACCAACCGCATGGTTGATGGATTAGATGAAGCCTTAATTGGTCTAAAGGCCGGAGAATCAAAGCGCTTTGATACCCAACTTGTTGGCCAGAAAGATGAGGAAAAAGGCGCAGTAGATGCAACTGTTAAGGCAGTAAAACATCGAGATCTTCCTGAACTAAATGATGATTTTGCCAAACTGGCATCTGAGTTTGAGACACTTACCGAACTTCGTGCAGATATCCAAACTCGCCTAGAGCGAGTCAAGCACTTAGAGCAAGGGGCACATGCCCGTGATCTACTTGTTGAAAAACTAATAGCAGATGTTGAAATTCCGCTACCTGCCAACATTATTGAAGAAGAGGTAAATGACCACTTGGATAAAGAGGGTCGCCTTGAAGATGCAGAGCACCGCAAGGAAGTGACCGAAGAGGTCACTAAGTCACTTACTCAAGAGATACTTTTCGACAATATTGTCTCTGCCGAGAGTGTGTCGGTAAATGAGAATGAATTAACGGAATATCTCGTACGCGCTTCACAGAGATATGGGATGACTCCAGATCAATTTATCAAGGAAGTTTCAGATGCTGGCCAGATCACAACTATGGTCGCTGAAGTTTCCAGAGCCAAAGCACTTGCCGGAGTTCTATCTCGAGTAAAGGTTCTCACCACTTCTGGCAAAGAAGTTAACCTTGAAGAGCTTGCACCAAAACCAGCGACTCCAGCTGCTGAATAATCTCTATTTATCCCGCTTGTTCCGACTTTCTCTCTGGGCGAACACCTTCACGCTAGGTTTTCTCAGATTGCGGAAGCATTTGGCGCCAAACATTGTTAGTGTCATTACTAGGTCATTTAAGGTAATTTAAGTTAAATAAACAATCAGGAGGAAGTTGTGGATCTAAATACACCGCGTCTTGCGGGATCAGCTCCAAGTGGCGGATTAGACGATCAGGTTTACAACCGACTTCTAAAAGAGCGAATTATTTTTCTAGGCTCTGTAGTCGAGGACTCGATGGCAAATGCGATCTCCGCGCAGTTATTGCTACTTGCAGCAGAAGATCCAGATAAAGATATTTTTCTATATATAAATTCACCAGGTGGGTCAATCTCAGCAGGTATGGCGATTTATGACACCATGCAATATATCAAGAATGATGTTGCAACCGTAGCAATGGGGCTGGCAGCATCTATGGGTCAATTCTTACTATGTGCTGGCGCACCAGGAAAACGATATGCACTGCCACACGCAAGAATTATGATGCACCAACCTTCAGGCGGAATTGGTGGAACTGCATCTGATATCAAGATTCAGGCAGAGCAGATGTCATTTACTAAGAAGAAAATGGCCGAGCTAATCTCATTCCACACCGGTCAGAAGCCAGAGACAATTGAGGCGGACTCTGATCGCGATCGCTGGTTCACTGCTGATGATGCAAAGACATATGGCTTTGTTGATCATGTTGTGCGTTCTGCTGGACAGGTATCTGGAAGCGGAGGAACAGCAAAATGATAAGTAACGTGAATAACATGGAGCTAAATAAAGTGAATGAAATTACAAGTCGCTACGTTCTGCCAACTATTGAAGAGAAGACCGCATATGGTTACAAGCGGTTAGATCCATATACAAAGCTCTTTGAAGAGCGGATTATTTTTCTAGGCCAAGCTATCGATGACACTGTTGCCAACGATGTTATGGCGCAGCTTCTGACCCTAGAGTCAATGGATCCTGACCGTGACATCATGATGTACATCAACTCACCGGGTGGATCTTTTACGGCGCTGACCGCCATCTATGACACGATGCAATTTGTTCGACCAGATGTAATGACGGTCTGTTTGGGCCAAGCTGCCTCAGCGGCTGCGATTCTTCTTGCGGGCGGTGCTAAAGGAAAGCGTTACGCCCTAGAGCATGCACGCATTCTGATTCACCAGCCATATAGCGAGGGCGGGGGCCAAGGTTCTGATATCGAAATTCAAGCCCGCGAAATTATGCGTATGCGCTCGCTCCTCGAAGAGATGCTTGTTAAGCACTCAGTAAAGAGTTCTGAAGAGATAACGAAAGATATTGAACGCGACAAGATTCTTACTGCAGCTGAGGCTGTCGAATATGGGTTAATTGATCAAGTAATGGTTAGCCGTAAGGCGTCTGCAAAGTAAAAAGGAATTAGGGCGAGTGAAGAATTCGTCTATAAGCGAACAGAGTCAGGCTGGGATTTAGCCGCAAGAATCGGGGCAAAGTCCTAGCCTTATCTTATGAATACGCGCATTGGTGAATCTGGCGATCTTTTGAAATGTTCTTTCTGCGGCAAGACTCAGAAGCAGGTTAAGAAGTTAATTGCCGGACCAGGTGTCTATATCTGTGATGAATGTATCGAGCTCTGTAACGAAATCATTATCGAAGAGCTTGAAGAGACAAGCTCACTTGGACTTGCTGAACTCCCAAAGCCACAAGAGATTTACGAGTTCCTAGATCAATATGTAGTTGGTCAAGACCGTGCGAAGAAGTCACTCTCTGTTGCGGTTTACAACCACTACAAGCGAGTGCAATCGGGCGAATCAAAGCGCGAAGAGTCAATTGAATTATCGAAGTCAAATATTCTTATTCTTGGACCAACAGGTTGTGGCAAGACGCTTCTTGCACAGACTTTAGCCCGAATGCTAAATGTGCCATTTGCAATCGCAGATGCAACTGCACTAACCGAAGCAGGTTATGTAGGAGAAGATGTAGAAAATATTCTACTTAAGTTAATTCAAGCAGCAGATTATGATGTGAAAAAAGCTGAGACCGGAATTATTTATATCGATGAAATTGATAAAGTTGCTCGCAAGAGTGAGAACCCATCGATAACACGTGATGTATCGGGCGAAGGAGTTCAACAGGCGTTACTTAAAATTCTTGAAGGAACTACAGCTGCTGTTCCGCCTCAAGGGGGACGAAAGCATCCACATCAAGAGTTCTTGCAGATCGACACCACAAATATCCTCTTCATTGTTGGTGGCGCATTTGCCGGGTTAGATAAAATTATTGAAGGGCGCAAAGGAAAAGCTGGTGTTGGTTTTAACGCAGTTCTTCAGAGCCTGGAAGAGAGCGCAGCAAAAGATTATTTCGCAGATGTAATGCCTGAAGACTTATTGAAGTTTGGAATGATTCCAGAATTTATTGGCAGGCTTCCGATTCTTACAAGCGTCGAGAACCTAGATCGCCCAGCTCTAATTGAAATTCTTACTGAACCTAAGAATGCTCTGGTTAAGCAGTATGAGAAACTCTTTGATTTAGATGACGTTGAACTTGAATTCACAAATGAAGCGCTAGAAGTTGTAGCTGATTTAGCGATTAAGCGTGGAACCGGTGCTCGTGGACTTCGAGCGATTATGGAAGAGACTCTGCTCGGTGTTATGTATGAAATTCCATCTAAACCTGAGGTAGCGAAGGTGATAATTACGCCACAAGCAGTTCTAAAGGAAG
>DFDL01000050.1:690-13618 GCA_002367715.1 Actinobacteria bacterium UBA3028 | reverse complement strand
AGAGTTCAGAAGAGAAGAGCGCTTAATCTAGACTGAATCCCTATGAGCGAGAGTAATAATTCAAAGAAAAAAGAGTTGGCAGCAAGCTTTACACCTGCCGATATCGAAGCACCGCTCTATCAAAAATGGTTATTAGCTGATTACTTCAAAGCTGATGCAAATTCAAATAAGCCACCTTTTACAATTGTAATTCCACCACCGAACGTAACTGGAAGTCTTCATATTGGTCACGCCCTTGATCACACACTTCAGGATATTTTAATTCGAATGAAGCGGATGAAAGGTTTTGAGGCGCTCTGGTTACCCGGAATGGATCACGCCGGAATTGCGACTCAGAACGTAGTTGAAAAACAATTAGCAGCTAAGGGTTTATCAAGACATGATCTTGGGCGTAAAGAATTTACCGAAAAAGTTTGGGAGTGGAAGGACGAATCTGGCGGGTTAATTCTTGATCAGATGAAGCGCTTAGGCGACTCAGTAGATTGGTCACGAGAGCGCTTTACGATGGATGAAGGTCTTTCAAAAGCGGTACTTGAAATATTCAAGCGGTTATATGATGCCGAACTTATTTATCGAGCTGAGCGGATTATTAATTGGTGTCCAAGATGTTTGACTGCGCTCTCAGATATTGAAGTTGAACATAGTGATGATGCTGGTGAATTTGTTCAGGTCAGATATGGCGATGGCGAGACCTCAATAGTTGTTGCTACTACTCGTGCTGAAACCATGATGGGCGATGGCGCTGTTGCGGTACACCCAGATGATCCGCGCTATAAGGATCTGGTTGGCAAGAAAGTACTTCTGCCACTTGTTAATCGCATGATTCCAATTATTGCCGATGAGCTCGTTGATCCAGAATTTGGTACTGGTGCGGTCAAAGTTACCGGAGCCCACGATCCAAATGACTTTGAGATGGCGATGCGCCACGGAATCGAAATGCCAGTGATCATGAATGAGCATGGCGTAATGGCAAATTCTGGAACTCGCTTTGATGGCATGGATCGTTTTGAAGCACGTAAAGAAGTTGTTGCAGAGCTTGCAAAACTTGGCCGAATTGTTTCGGAGAAGCGACCATATATACATGCAGTTGGTCATTGCCAACGTTGTGATACAACAGTTGAACCTAGACTTTCTAAGCAATGGTTTGTGAAAGTTGCGCCCTTAGCAAAAGCTGCAGGTGATGCAGTACGGGATGGCAGAATTAAAATTGAACCACCAGAACTTGCACCAAGATATTTCGAGTGGATCGATAACATGCATGACTGGTGTATCTCGCGACAGTTATGGTGGGGACATCAGATTCCGGTTTATTACGGACCAAATGGCGAAGTTGTTGTCTGCGGACCAGACCAGAGTCCACCAGATGGATACACGCAAGATCCTGATGTCTTAGATACTTGGTTCTCATCTGGTTTGTGGCCCTTCTCAACTTTAGGATGGCCAGATAAGACCGATGATTTAGCAAAGTTCTTTCCTACCAGCGTACTTATCACAGGCTATGACATCCTCTTCTTCTGGGTAGCGCGGATGGTCCTTCTTGGATTGTTTGTTACAGATGGTGTCGCACCTTTCCAAACGATTGCGCTACACGGACTTGTTCGCGATCGATTTGGTAAGAAGATGAGCAAATCTCGCGGCAATACCGTCGATCCAATTGAGTTCATGGATAAATATGGATCAGATGCGCTGCGCTTTACTTTGGCTCGGGGCGCTAATCCTGGCACTGATCAAGCGATAGCCGAAGAGTGGATTGCAGGATCTCGTAACTTTGCAACCAAGCTCTGGAACGCTTCGCGCTTTGCAATAATGAATGGCGCAAATATTCATGGCCCAGTTCCAGCTTTCGATTCGCTAAATGCGATTGATCAGTGGATCTTGACCAGGTTGGATGAGACTATCGAATCTGTTGATGAGCTATTCGAGAAGTTTGAATTCGCAAAGGCTTGCGAGATTATTTATCACTTTGCCTGGGATGATTTATGCGACTGGTATCTCGAACTTTCGAAGGCAACATTTTCTGGCGATCCGGTTGGGGCGCAAAAGTCTAAGCGGGTATTGGGCCAGGTATTGGATCAACTGCTTCGAATTATGCATCCAGTTGCGCCTTTTATTACCGAAGAGCTCTGGTGTTCATTTACGGGAGGCGAAACTCTAGTGACCGCCAGCTGGCCGACATTTAACTTAGAAAATCGGAGCGAAGAATCAAAGAAGATTGTTCTTCAATTACAGGATTTAACTACTGAGATTCGCCGCTTTAGAAATGATCAGGGTATCAAGACATCGGCAAAGATTGGTGCAAATATTATCGGGCTTGAACCCTTAGAGAGCTACGAAGCAGCAATTAGACAAGTCTGTCGAATCGAACCAATTACTGGCTCGGCAACTGCTTCAATCGAAGTTGGTAAGGTAAGGATTGAATTTGATTTAACTGGGGCAATTGATATTGCAGCAGAGCGGGCTCGACTTACTAAGGATCTATCAACTGCTGAGAAAGATCGAGCAACTGCAAAAGTTAAGTTAGAGAATGAAGGATTTATGGCAAAGGCACCGATTGAAGTTGTTCAAGAAATTCGGAAGCGACTTATTCAAACAAGTACTGATATCGAAAGTATTAGCGCACAACTTGCAGCGCTTCCAAAATCGTAATGACTACACCAGAAGATTTAGAAGTTTTAAAGATAATTGAGAGCGCCCTAAATAAGCGTTGGCCAGAGAGCCAAATCGAACCCTCACTTGATCGAATTTCTGCCTTGGTTGATGCTTTAGGCTCACCACAACTTTCGTTTCCGACAGTTCATATCGGTGGCACAAATGGCAAGACAAGCACATCTCGAATGGTCGATGCACTTTTTACTGAACTCGAATATCGAACCGGAAGATTTACAAGTCCGCATCTAGAAAGCTTTTTGGAACGTATATCCATAAAGGGATCGCCAATTTCACCAGAAGCCTTGATTGCCACCTATAACGATATTGCCCTCTACTTGGATTTGATTGACAGTAGATCTACTGTTCCTATTTCTTACTTTGAAGCCTTAACTGCACTCGCATTCGTAGCATTTGCCGAAAACCCAGTTGATATTGGAATCATTGAAGTCGGGATGGGAGGCGACTGGGATGCGACAAATGTAGTTGCAAGTTCGGTCTCGGTTCTGATGCCAATCGGGTTAGATCACACTGAATATTTAGGCGAAACTATTGAGGAGATTGCTAGCACTAAAGCTGGAATTATTAAGAGTGAGTCACATGTTGTTCTTGCGGCGCAAGAACCAGAAGTCGCCCGGATACTTTTAGCTAAGGTCCTTGAAAAATCTGCAATTCCATATCGTGAAGGAGTCGAGTTCGCACTAACTCGAAGAGATATTGCTGTTGGTGGTCAGCTAATTTCAATTAGGGGAGTCCATGGTGAGTACACAGATATTTATCTTCCACTACATGGCGCCCATCAGGCCACAAATGCCGCGATTGCATTGGCGACGGTTGAAGCATTCGTCGGTTTGAAATTGGATGACGAATTAGTTCGCAGCGCTTTTGCATCAGTAATCTCACCAGGGCGCTTAGAGATTTTGCACCGAGATCCAACAGTGATTATAGATGCGGCACATAATCCGCATGGTGCTAAAGCGCTAGCTCAGACCCTGAAGTCAGAGTTTGATTTTGAATCAATCTTCTGCGTACTTGGAATTCTGGGTGAGAAAGATGTCCTCGGAGTTTTAAATGCGCTAGAGCCTGTAGTTGATCGCTTAATTGTCACAATGTCAGATTCACCAAGAGCGCTTCCAGTTGAAGAGTTATTTGAAAGTGCCCTCGCAGTATTTGGAAGTGAGCGAACCTTTAGCGAAGCTAATCTAAACTCTGCAATTACCTATGCAATGGAGCAAGCAACGCTGATCAATCAAGTAAGCGATGGGGTAAGTGCGGTGGTTATTACCGGCTCTGTTGTTACGGTTGGCGCGGCTCGAGTGGCTCTAAAGAAGATAGAGAGCGCGCAGAAGCCATGAGAATCTTGAGCGCATCGGTTCTGGCGATGGAAGCTTTTGTAATGGGATTCGCAGTTCTCTTGGCGATGGGTGAGCATTCAGGTGGAGCTCTCTCACTTGGTGGAATATTGGCAATCCTCTGCCTACTAAATGCCGGCGTTATGAAGAGGAAAATAGGTTGGATAACGGGATCTGCGCTTCAAATAGCAATGATTGCTTATGGTTATGTAGTTACTCCGATGTACTTCATTGGAGCGCTCTTTGCTGCGCTCTGGATTGCAGCCTTTCTGGTGGGACGTAAGGGTGAGGCAATTCGGGCCGAGCTTTTGCGACTAAATCCGCCCAAAGAACGCTCGTAAAACCCAGATTAAGAAGTTTGGACTGTGCGCATTAGACTATCGCCGTGACTGCCCAGAAATTAGAACGCACCCTGATCTTGGTCAAGCCAGATGGGATACGCCGTTCATTGGTTGGCGAAGTTATTAATCGAGTCGAAAATAAGGGCTATCAAGTAGTAGCTTTAAAAATGATTACTCCAACGCGCGAAATACTTGCTAAGCATTATGCCGAACACGAAGGAAAACCATTTTACGAACCACTTCTTGAATTCATGTTATCTGGCCCAATCGTTTCTATGATTGCAGAAGGCAACCGTGTAATTGAAGGATTTAGAAAACTTGCAGGAACTACTGATCCAACTACCGCAGAACCAGGAACTATTCGCGGAGATCTTGCTCGAGATCAGGGAACAAAAGTTGTTCAAAATATTGTTCATGGTTCTGATTCTCCAGAATCTGCCGAACGCGAAATTTCAATCTTCTTTCCCGAGCTAAGTTAAGGACCAAAAATGACCAAGAAGAATCAAAACCGTATGTCATTTATCGGAAGAGATATGGCTGTCGACCTCGGAACTGCTAATACGCTCGTCTATGTACGTGGTCGTGGCATTGTGCTAAATGAACCTAGTGTTGTTGCGGTAAATCAGGACACTGGCGCAATTCTTGCTGTTGGTCTTGAAGCAAAGCGAATGATTGGTCGTACGCCAGGAAATATCGTTGCCATTCGCCCACTCAAAGATGGCGTTATTGCAGATTTTGATACTACTGAGCGAATGCTCCGCTACTTTATTCAAAAAGTTCACCGTCGTCGTTACTTAGCAAAGCCAAGAATTGTTGTTTGCGTACCATCTGGAATTACTGGCGTCGAACAGCGCGCAGTTAAGGATGCTGGTTATGCCGCTGGCGCACGTAAGGTTTATATTATTGAAGAGCCAATGGCAGCTGCTATCGGCGCCGGTCTACCAATTCATGAGCCAACAGGAAATATGATCGTTGATATTGGTGGTGGAACAACTGAAGTAGCAGTTATCTCACTTGGTGGAATTGTTACCGCACTCTCAATTCGCGTTGGTGGAGATGAGTTAGATCAAGCAATTATTGATTGGGTTAAGCGCGAGTACTCACTTTTACTTGGTGAGCGCACTGCTGAAGAGATAAAGATGGCAATCGGATCTGCCTACCAGCTTCCAGGTGAGCCAGATGCTGAAATTCGCGGCCGCGATCTTGCTACCGGATTACCAAAGACAATTCGCGTCTCCGCAGAGGACATTCGCAAAGCACTTGAAGATCCAGTACATCAGATTGTTAATGCAGTGAAGAGCACTCTAGAGCAGACACCACCAGAGCTAGCTAGTGATCTTATGGATCGTGGAATTGTTTTAACTGGCGGCGGAGCGCTACTGCGTGGTTTAGATGAACGACTTCGCCACGAAACTGGCATGCCGGTTCATATTAGTGAGCGTCCACTTCAAGCAGTTGCTGAAGGTTCTGGCAAATGTGTCGAAGAGTTTGAAGCCTTAGAGAAGGTTTTGATCTCCGAACCTCGCCGTTAAGGGAGAGGAGAAGTGAGAACAGGAGGTAGCAATCGTTCTCACCTTCCCCTTGTCGTTCTTCTAGTTACATCTCTATTTTTAATTACCCTTGATTTGCGCGGTGTGAGCGTCACTGCGAATTCCAGATCAGCCACTCAATCATTTTTAGCTCCCATACAGCGAAGCGTTTCAGATTTTTTCTCACCGGTTGGTAATTTCTTCACAGATGTTCAGAATTTTGGAAATACTAAAGCTGCCTTAAAGGCGCTACAGAAAGAGAATGCAAAGTTACGTAAGAAGATTGTCTATAAAAAAGATACCAAGGGCCAGCTAGTGAAGTTAGAGAAAGTATTGGATCTTGCAGGGCGTGGTGGCTATAAAGTGGTTTCGGCTCGCGTAATTGGTAAGGGTAGCTCTTCAACATTTAGTCAGACTATAACTATCGATGCTGGAACCAGAGATGGTGTTCAGAGAGATATGACTGTCATAGGAGAATTTGGCGTAATAGGAGTAGTTAAGAGCGTTACATCTACCTCTGCAATCGTTTTATTGATTAGTGATCCAACCTTTAGGATAGGTGTGCGACTAGCCCGAAGTCAGAGTGTCGGAGTACTAATGGGTGAAGGTGACAATAATTTCACTCTGCAATTACTAGATCCATCTGGTGTTATCGAGAAGGGAGATGTCCTACTCTCACTTGGAAGTGATAACAATAAGCCCTTTGTGCCTGGACTTCCGGTTGGCTTTGTTAAGACTGTCAGCAGCAGCCGCGCCACACTGACACAAGTTGCATCAGTTGGGATTTACTCTAATTTAAATAGTTTAGGAGTTGTTTCAGTTGTCTTACGAAGCCCAAATGAAGACCCCAAGAATTCCTTGGTTCCTATACCTATTCCGATTCCAACTACAACTGTCTATGTAACCCAATCCCCAGAAGCTGTGGTTACTCCTGATGGAGTTGCGAAGGATCAAAATTGAGTTGGTCGCGCGCTGGATATAGCGCCGCAATTCTCTTTCTATTCTTTGTAATTCAAGAATCTGCGATATCAAGGATTAATTTTCCAATTGCCGGGTTCTCGCTTTACCTTGCGGTCCTACTTGGATTTATGGCACTAGAAAATCAACTTGGTGCGATAGTTTTAGGTTTTATCGGTGGACTGATATTGGATCTCTCACCTTCGTCAGATTCACCACTTGGTAAGTGTGCGCTAATTCTCACTTTGGTTGGATATCTAATATCTAGAAACCGTGAGAGTCTCGGTGATTTTACTGAGCGGCCAATAATATTTGTTCTATTCGTTTCACTCGGTGTCGCAGCCACCTTATTAACCTTCTTACTTTTTGGTGTAGTTTTGGGCGAGAACAATGGATCATTTGTATCCAACTTGCAGACTATTTCTGGCAATGGAATTTGGACCTTACTCTTATCGCCGATTCTGCTTCCGGGCATAGTTAAATTGAGAGAACTAACGCTAACTTCTAAAGAGCGAATATGAGCCTTCGTTCTCGCTTAAATTTAATCATTGTTCAGGCTCTGATTATCTCTTTAATGCTCTCGCTCGCTGGGCGACTCTTTTATCTTCAAGTTGCGGCTGGCTTTAAATATCAAGATGCAGCTCTTAGTATTCAGAGTCGAGATGTAGTTAGCCCAGCAATTCGTGGCGCAATTGTAGATAGCTCTGGAATTCCACTTGTAATGGATCGTCCCGGAATGGTTATCTCGGTAGATCGCAGTATTATAGATAAGTTACCTGATGGAGGAAGAGCTGTACTGGCTCGGGTCGCAAAGCTCGTTGGAGAATCAGAGAAGAGCGTCTTTAGAGGAACGAGACTTTGCGGCGAACTTCCAGAGGCCCAAAACGCAGGGTGCTGGCGGGGAACTAGATTCCAACCAATACCAGTTACAAGAACTGCGACTAATGAACAAGCGCTAAAAGTATTAGAAAATTCAGATCTATTTCCGGGAATAAACGCGCTCTCGGTACCGGTTCGAAGCTACCCATCGATGGCGGGTGAAAATGGCGCACATGTACTGGGTTATCTTGGTTCAGTAAATGAAACTGATTTACAAGATATATCGAAGAATTACTTCAGGAATGAGACTATCGGCAAAGATGGTCTGGAATTTGAGTATGACAATTTCTTGCGAGGCAAGGCAGGTATAAAGACGGTAATCGTTGATAGAAAAGAGGCTGTCACGAGCCAAGGAGTGAGCACAAAGGCAGTTGCCGGATTTAATCTAGTTACAAATCTAGATGCGAGATTACAGGCAGCTACCGAAAACGCTTTAGCTAATTCAGTTCTGCGTGCCCGCTCACTTGGTAACCGAGCCGATGGTGGCGCGGCGATAGTTATGGATGTTAAGAGCGGTAAGATTTTAGCTCTAGCTTCCTATCCAACTTATGATCCAAATATTTGGCAGGTTGGATTAACTCAAAAACAAGCTACCGATCTTTTCAGCGAAGAGACTGGAGTACCAGCACTAAATCGAGCCCTACAAGGAATGTACTCACCGGCATCAACCTTTAAATCGGTCTCGGTCGTTGCGGCGATGAGCGCCGGGTATGACATGAATGCTTATTACAAATGTCCAGCTAAGGTACAAATCGGTGATCGCGAATTTAACAACTTTCAGAACAAATCCCAAGGAACAATCAAAATGCGAGAAGCCATCGCAGTTTCTTGCGACACGATCTGGTATCAAATCGCATATGACGAATGGCTTCGAGATGGCGGACTTTCACCTAGATCTGGCCTGCATGATTATTTCTTCACTGCAGCGCGAGGATTTGGACTAGGTAAGAGAACAGGAATTGACCTGCCTAGTGAGGCATCTGGTCGTCTTCCGGATCGAGATTGGAAGAAGCGGTTCCATGAAGAGTATAAAGATTTTTACTGCAACTTTAAAGAACGGGCCAAGAAGTCAGATCTAAATCCCTATCTAATTGAGATTGCTCGCGAAAATTGTCTTGATGGAGATAAAGTCCGAGCTGGTGACGCGGCTAACTTCTCAATTGGCCAAGGCGATATGTTGATGACACCGATTCAAATGGTGCAACTTTATGCGACGATTGCTAATGGTGGAACAATCTTTAAACCTCAAATCGCAAGAGCTGTCATTAAACCAAATGGTGTTGTCGTAAAAGAATATAAGGCAGAAGTTATTGCAGCGCAGGTACTGACGAAGAAGGCAGATAGATTCCTAAAAGATGCCTTGCGGGCTGTAGTGACCGAGGGTACGGCGGAAGGAATATTTTCTGGATTTCCAATTTCAGTATCTGGCAAGACTGGAACCGGTGAAGATCTAGGTTTCAATAAGGATGGTACGACTAAAGCAGATACCGCTTGGTTTGCATCTTATGCACCTTATGAAAATCCAGAGTATGCCGTTGTTATGGTTGTAAGCCAAGGTGGCTTTGGTTCTTCGACTTCGGCGGTAGGGGTAAGAGAGATTTATTCAGCAATATATGGCGTTACTGGAAATCAGATAAATAAGGCAGAAGAAATTTTCCCCAACGGCATACCTAATAAATTGCCAAAGATTGATCCTAAGAACGCTAAGTTGGTGTTGCCATGAGTATCTATTCACCAAATTCAAGAAGAGATAGGGCCCGTGAGAATTTCAGCCAATTCGATCGCATTCTAACCTTCTCAGTTGCTGCGCTCCTGATAATTGGAACGCTTCTGGTCTACGCGGCAACTAAAGATTGGTTTGCTAATCAGGGGCTAGATCCAGAGTATTACTTAAAACGCCATCTAGTTAATATATTAATTGGTGGACTCTTGGCCTACGGGACTACCTTGATTGATTACCGATTACTTCGGGCATATACGCCGATAGTCTGGGCATTAGCAGTTCTAGGTCTTGTAATAGTTCTTATCCCAGGTCTGGGTAGTGAGATCAATGGAGCACAGGCCTGGATCTCCTTTCCTGGTGGTTTTCAAATTCAGCCTGCCGAGCTAGCGAAGATTGCGATCATTGTTGGAATTTCTATGATCTTGGCAGAGAAGCATGACAAGGATGCAAACCCAACAGATAAAGATGTGATGAAGGCGCTAGCTATTGCAGCCGTACCGATTTTGTTAATTCTTCGCCAGCCAGATTTAGGAACAGTTGTGATTATTAGCGCCGCTATCTTGACGATTATCGCGACCTCAGGCGCACCAACAAGGTGGGTAGTTGGACTATTAGTTCTTGCAGTAATTGGTGGCTTCACTGCAATTAAAACCGGAGTAGTAAGTGAATATCAGGTCTCTAGATTGCAATCATTCGTCGACCCAAGCGCGGATCCGCAAGCAACTGGTTATCAACTTCGCCAATCCAGAATAACAATTGGCTCAGGTGGGATTACTGGAAAAGGTTTATTTAATGGCCCACAGACAAATGGCCGGTTTGTTCCAGAGCAACAGACTGACTTCATCTTTACCGTTGCAGGTGAAGAGCTTGGATTCATTGGAAGTGGGTTTATTCTGCTCTGTTATATTTTATTTTTTATAAGGGCATTTACAATTGCAAGACGTACTGATGATTTATTTGGCCGATTAGTATGCGTCGGAGTGATCTCTTGGTTTGCTTTCCAAACCTTTGAAAATATCGGGATGACGATGGGAATGGTTCCGATGACCGGAGTCCCGCTGCCCTTTATTTCATATGGTGGGTCGAGTATGTTCGCCAACTTGATCGGGTTGGGTTTAATTCAGAATGTCCACCTAAGAAGCCGATAATCCAATTAATTTGCGCATATTTGCCCCATAAGTTGGTCTTTCCCACCATTTTAGGCAATACTTTCACTTAGCATTTCGCGCTCGGAGCGGCCCTGAAGGCCTTAATTACTCAAGTTAGCAGCAGATGCAAAAGCTTTCAAAAGGAAGTTTTACCAAATATTTGTTTTAGATGAGGATTTATCGTTATGGCTATAGTGCCAAAGGGTGCGCGCAAGCGTGCAAGTAAAAAATCTGCTGCTAAGGCAGCTAAGCAAGAATCAGAATTGATAACCGAAGCAGCAGAAGCAACTGAAGTTGCCGAAAAAACCACAATAAAAATGGTTTCAGCGCCAAGTATTCCAGTTCCGATGTTTCAGGCAGCTCCCGAAGAGGTAGCGCCTAAGAAGGCAAAGGCCAAAGCCGCAGCAGAGCCAAAGGTTGAAGTAGATTCAGATGAGGGCTCAGATTCTGACTCGAACTCTCGCCGTCGCCGTCGTGGTGGTCGAGGTCGCCGTCGTGGCGGTCGAGATGCTGATGAAAGTTTTGAAAGTTCTGAAGGCTCTGAAGATCGCGATCAAGATAGCGATGAGGTATTAGATGCCGGTGAAATATCTGATGAGAGTGAAGGCTCAGAGAGCTCAACTCCTCGCCGCCGCAGACGCCGCCGTGCTAAAGGTGATGGCGTAACACCTGGTGAGACCATAGAAGAAGATGGCGTAATCACAGTTGTAAAGGTGCGGGAAGCTAGAGAACCTAAAGAACCTAGAGAAATTAAAGAACGTAAAGTCCGTGATGATCGAAGTGATCGCGGTGGCCGTAGTCGTAGCCGCAATGATCGCGGTGGCCGTAGCCGTAATGACCGCGAACCAAGAGATTTTGTGCGTCGTCGTGGAACAGTAATTACTGAGTCAGAATTCTTAGCTCGCCGGGAGAACGTCGATCGTCAAATGTTGGTCCGCCAAGCTGGAGACCGTACTCAGATCGCCGTACTCGAAGACAAGATTATGGTTGAGCATTATGTAAATAGAAATAGCAATATTTCATATGTAGGAAATGTTTACCTTGGTAAAGTCCAGAACGTTCTGCCTTCAATGGAGGCCGCCTTCATTGATATTGGTAAAGGGCGAAACGCTGTGCTCTATGCCGGTGAAGTTAATTGGGATGCCGCAGGTCTTTCTGATGGTGCACCTCTCAAGATTGAACATGTATTAAAGACTGGCCAATCTGTTCTGGTTCAAGTAACCAAAGATCCAATCGGACAGAAAGGTGCGCGCCTAACTAGCCAAATCTCTCTCCCGGGCCGTTACTTAGTTTATGTACCAAGTGGCGAGATGAGCGGAATTAGCCGTCGCCTGCCAGATCAAGAGCGTTCAAGGCTAAAATCTATTTTAAAGAATTTGATCCCAGATGATGCTGGAGTAATCGTTCGAACAGCATCTGAAGGAGCAAGTGAAGAGGAGCTAGAGCGCGATGTAATTCGCTTAAAAGCGCAATGGGAAGATATTGAGAAGAAGTCGGAAGAGTCTGGAACTAGCGCACCTGCACTGCTCTACTCAGAGCCAGATTTAACAGTCCGTGTCATCCGCGATATCTTCAACGAGGATTTCAACAAGTTAATTGTTCAAGGTGATCAAGCTTGGGATGATATAAATAATTATCTTGGCCATATTGCCCCTGAATTAACGGCGAAGATTGAGAAGTGGACTGGATCTCGCGATCTATTTGTTGAGAACCGTATTGAAGAGCAACTTGCAAAGGCATTTGATCGCAAGGTTTATCTGCCATCAGGCGGATCACTGGTAATCGATCGCACAGAGGCAATGATTGTTATCGATGTAAATACCGGAAAATTTATCGGTAAAGGCGGAAACCTTGAAGAGACAGTAACTAAGAACAATTTGGAAGCTGCTGAAGAGATTGCCCGACAGCTACGCCTTCGCGATATGGGCGGCATTGTTGTAATTGACTTTATTGATATGATCCTTGAATCAAACCGAGACCTTGTACTCCGTAGATTAATTGAGTGCCTTGGTCGAGATCGCACAAAGCATCAAGTAGCTGAGGTAACTTCACTTGGACTAGTTCAGATGACGCGAAAGCGTGTTGGGCAAGGACTTATTGAAGCATTCTCAACTACTTGTGAAAGTTGTGGAGGTCGCGGAATTCATATTCATTCAGAGCCTGTTAAAAAGGTTGCACTTGAGAAGGATATGGAGCAACGTTATGTTCCACAGGTTCATGAAGATCAGGGCACCGAAGGCTCAGGTGAATCTGGGCAGTCTAAAGAACCTAAAGAAGCTAGCGAGATGGCAGCGATTGCTGGCGCCTCCCAAATTAAAGAAGTCACTACTGAGAAGCCAGAGAAGCCAGAGAA
>DFDL01000050.1:0-464 GCA_002367715.1 Actinobacteria bacterium UBA3028 | reverse complement strand
AGAAGCCAGAGAAGCCAGAGAAGTCGGAAAAGACAGAGAAGGCTCCGGCTCCAAAGCGCCGCCGCCGCGCTGTAAGTACTGGGGTAATCACACCCGAATAGAGCTCAAATTACCCAGTTTGACCTATGGGTAGGGCTCTCCGTATCCTTACCCTCTGCCAATTTCTTGGCTAAGTTTTAAATCCAAAAGTACCTAATTAGATGTGTTTGGAAAGGTGTCACCGTGTACGCGATTGTAAAAGCAGGCGGCCGTCAAGAGAAGGTTGCTGTAGGCGACACAGTTATCGTCGATCGTATCGATGCAAAAGCTGGAGCAGCTGTTTCATTTCCTGCGCTACTAGTTGTTGAAGGCACAAACGTCACATCTGATGCCAAGGCACTCGCTGGCGTAAAAGTAACCGGCGAAATTGTTGAAGAGCTTAAGGGTCCAAAGATTGACATTCTTCGTTACAAGAACAAGACCGG
>DFDL01000003.1 GCA_002367715.1 Actinobacteria bacterium UBA3028 | reverse complement strand
ATATCCCAAAGTGCTAAATCAATGGCAGATCTAGCTCTGGTCTCAACTCCTGAGCCGTTAGAGCCAACGTATGTAGTCAGAGTCTTGGCTATTTCTTCTCGATTTAGAGGATCCTTACCCAAAATCGCCGGACCTGCGAAGTCACTTATGAAATGTGCCACTGTTGAGCCAAAATAATGCGTTTCACCTAAGCCTACGATGCCTTCATCGGTCAGGATTTCAACATATGCCAAATTAGGAAATTCAGGATGAGAAAAAGGTTTGACTGCAATAATTTTCACGATTGCCCCAAATCTACCGAATAATCTTTAAGTGCAGAGCTAAGAATCTCCTCAATGCTTAAAGAGGATTGCAGTACATCTTTCACGATTCGCTGAGCAATTTCACGAAGTTCGCAATCCAAGTCATTTTTATAGGAGTCTTCAGCCAAGTGAATGTGTTTTGACATGGCTTTCCTGGCGGCTAAACCATCACGATTCTTAACTGCTTTAAGGATTGTGTAGTGAAGGGGAGCACCTTCTTTATAGATTTCTGGGTCAGATAAACTTCTTAACATGGTGTCAAAAGCCAATGTAGTGATAGAGCCAAACATAATTTGTAGAACTGGATTGTGGGTGCTCTTAGCTAGTAGAGAGTGAAATGCAATGTCGGCTTGGGCCATCGGGATAAGTCCATTGGCATCATCTAAAGCCTTCAGCGCAAATTCCATCTGCGCAATATCTTCTGTTGTTGCTCTCTCCGCGGCAAGCGCGGCACATTGCTCTTCTAAATTTCCTCTAGCTTCAATTAGATCTCGGGCGGTGGCTGTGGATTGCCTTATAGTGGTGTGTACGTTACGTGCCGCATTTAACATGCTGGGCTTTCTTACATAAATACCCTTACCCGGAAAAGTCTCAATAAGTCCTTGTCGTTGTAATCCAGCTAAAACTTCCCGCAAGAATAACCTTGAAACGCCATATTCTTCTGCCAAGATTCTAGTTGAGGGCATCAATCCATCTAAAGCTTCTTCGCCAAAAATAAACCGTTCCGTTAAGCTCTGGGCAAGAGTGTCTTGAGTTATACCAATTCTCTTCTGCAATGCTTTCACCTGTTGTCTACCTCCTAAGGATCTTAGGCTGCTCAAGTAAACCCGTAACTGAATCTTGGTTGGAAATATCCACGCCAATAACCTGGGCGCCCAGCTTTAATAACAAATTGGTAACAGGTTTTCCAATGCCCCCAGCAACACCCGTAAGGAGTATGACTTTTCCCTCTAGTGGTTCCATCGCTCTCAATTCCTCCCTAAGAAAATACTCACGTATAAATCATTGACAAGGGCCTACCTGCGGAGCAGACTCTCTCACCACCAACACCTATCTGACAAGTCAGATAGGTAAATAAGTTAAGGAGAACAGGCATGAAGAAATCCCGTCGAGCCATAGCGCTTGCATCATCTGGCGCTTTGGTTGCTTCAATCATGCTAGGAGTGTCAACGTCCAGTCAAAGCTCGGCAGGAACTTGGTGCTCCAGCGTGAAGATTAGTTATTTCAAAGGAGGAACTGCAGACAGTTTCTCTGACATTCTAGAAAAAGGTGCACGTCAAGCTGCCGCAGATACTGGCGCAGATGTCACCATCATTAGCTCTGGTTGGAACTTTCCTAAAATGGTTCAGCAATTCAAAGAGGAAATAGTCAAGAAACCAGATGCAATTTCTTTCATGGGTCACCCAGGTGATGCCGCGATTCTTTCTGCTGCTAAAGATGCAAAGAAAGCTGGTATCGCTGTCGACTTTTCAAATGTTCCTGCTAAGCGTTCGATTAAAGAACTAAATGCTGGTTTCGTAGGCGCAAATCTTGGAAAGATGGGTCAGTCTCTTGCTAATAGAGCTGTCAAAGACTTTGGTATCAAGAGAGGCGATAAGGCAATTGTCGTCGGAACTTTTGGAGTTAAGGGTCGCTCTGATCGCGAAGATGGCGTTGTTAAAGCGCTAAGAGCCAAGGGTGTTCAGGTAACTGAGCTAAATCTACAAGCAATCGGCGAGAACGTATCGGGAAATCCAAACCTTCTCACTCCAACTTTAGTTGCAGCAATTAAAGCGGCAGGATCTGACTTGAAACTTATCGTTTCAGAAGGTCCTCTGCTGGGCGCAACTCCAACTTACTTCAGGGCAGCAGGTCTTGAGCCAGGTCAAGTTAAAGTTGCTGGCTTCGATGTCGGAGCAGACGTTCTTGCCGCTTTTGCAAGCGGACACGTTCAGTTAACTGCTGACCAAGAGCCTTTCAAGCAGGGATATTTGCCAATCATTTCTCTCTGCCTACAGAAGGTATATGGCCTAGCTCCTTCAAGCGTCGACACGTCTGCTGGATTCGTCACGGTTGATAATTACAAAATAGTGGCAGCACTTCCAAAGGGCTTCCGCTAAAAAAGAGGTCTCGAGAGAGACCTATATGTAATACGAGGGATGGCGGCATCAAATCTGATTTGATGCCGCCATGGCCTGTCTTGCTAGATTTTGTATCGGCCTGATTGCTTATGGAGGTTTAAATGGATAAGAGTCCCCTAATTGAATTGATTGGTGTAGAGAAAACTTTTGGCCGAGTTCAGGCTTTATCAAATATAAATTTAAAGCTCTATGAGGGAGAGATAGTTTCACTTGTCGGCGATAACGGAGCCGGAAAAACGACCTTAACAAAGATCATCTCAGGAACTGAGAGTGCAGATGATGGCGCAAAGATTATTTTGCGTGGTCAAGAACAAAAAAATTGGAACGCTGCCAAGGCAAGAAAATTGGGCATCGAGACAGTGCATCAAAATAGAGCACTTTCCGAGCAGCAGAGTATTTATGCAAATGTCTTTATGGGTCGGGAGCTGGTGAATCGTTTTGGATTTGTAAAGAGAAAAGAGCAAATCAAGGAAACCGAAGCTCTAATGCGAAAGATTGGGTATACCTCAAAGGTGTGGACTCCTCACTCTCCTGTGTTAAAACTTTCCGGAGGAGAGCGCCAAGGCGTTGCTATTTCGCGCGCAATTCTTTTTGACAGCAGCCTGGTTATGTTGGATGAACCAACGACAGCCATGGCGCTATCTGAGCAGGCCGAAGTTATGGAATTTATTCTTAATTTGAAAGCTCAAGGGAGATCGGTGATTTTTATCAGCCATAATCCTTGGGATGCTCATGCTGTCGCCGATAGATTTGTAATTCTTGACCGTGGCCGATTGGTCTTTGATGGACCTAAGGGGAATACGACCGCTGATGAGTTTATAAGTATGCTACGAGATGTTGCTAAGAAAGGAAGTGTCTGATGGCAATTGATAACGTAACAGTAAAGAAAATAGTAATCCCTGATCGTTTCAAGCCTGTTCTTGGAGCATCTGGTTTTTACTTCATGATGATGGCTGTCTTTATCTATTTTGCCCCAGATGTCTTCTTGCAAGTCGGGATGTTTACCGCCGTTTTTCTCTCTCTTCCTCTTTTCATCATCATGGGTCTTTCGCTGGTATTTGTCACTGTATCTGGCGAAATTGATCTTTCTTTTCCCTCAACGTTGGCGCTGACTGGGTTGATTTTTTCTTTGACTCTGACTGCCACTGATTACAATTTTTGGTTGGCGTTTTTAGCAAGCGTCACCACTGGAGTTGCATGTGGGCTATTTGTTGGATTCCTGGTTACAAAGTTGGGATTTTCTTCTCTCATTACGACGCTAGGCGTAAATTTCATGTTCGCAGGTATTACTCAAGTGCTAAATAAAGGACAACTGCGTCAGTTTCCGAAATTTGACGATTCTCCGATCCGAGCAGCAGTTGTGGGATCTTGGGGTCCGATACCTGCTCAATTAATCTGGGGGTTAGGAATAGCTCTAATACTGGGCATTATTTTCAATCGCCATCGCTTTGGTATTCATGTTCACATAGCAGGTGACAACCCGGAGGCTGGTAGGGCGATGGGTGTAAATATCTCAAGAGTCAAAGTGCTCTGCTTTGTTTTGGTGGGTGTCTGTTGTTCGATTACTTCCACAATCTCAATTCTCATGAACTCTACCTATTACTCAACGATGGGAGAGGGTTATCTACTACCTGTTTTAGCTGCAGTCTTCGTAGGAGGAACTCCAGTAACAGGTGGCAAGGGAACAATTGCTGGATTAGTAATTGGTGCCACCACCGTTGTGTTTATCAACACCGGAGTTGTAGCCGTGGGGCTCGATGGATACTACACGGGATTGGGCTTTGGATTAGTGATAATTCTGTCCCTGCTCGGGCATCGCGCTTTATCTGGCCGTTTGTCTCGTTAGGAAATCTCTATGAGACTCAACCATGAAGAGTCCAATCACGGCCTAGAATTCGATGAAAGTTCGGGTCTTCCAAGCGAATTTCGCCTGACCAAGAGTGGAAAAAATTTCTTCATCAAGGTAGCGACAACGTTAATGATTGAAACCGGAGGCGGAGAGCGGCGTAATCCGGTTGGTGGTCTGGAGTATTTTGACACCCAATGGTCTAGCTCAATAAAGCGCGTCGGAGAGCCATTCACGTCTCAAGATTTGCAGGGAGTCAGCTGGATTATTCCAATTTTGATTGGCCCAGCAAATGCTCAAGTAGTTTATTCAATGAATCGTAATGGACCAGCGCTTTCAACTAAGGTAATTTTCATTGGCAATCAAGATTTGATTGTGCGTAATCTAGTAGCAGACTTTAAATTTGAATTACCTGAAAGCCAATGGCTGAGCAATATTGCTGGAAATGGAATGAGAGGAAATTTGCCATTAAGCGAATTAGCTTCCTCTACAGGAATCTCGCCTATGGGGGGGCTGCGCGGCTCATCAGGTTTAATCCACCTAAGCTCAGCAGATCAGAGTGAAAACCTCGCTCTTTGGGTTGATGGCGATGTCGAAATTCCCGAAGTTGAAGTTCAGGGAATCTCTAGTAGTCAAATTAATCTGAAGATCAAAACAGAGTTCTGCAGTGACCTAAAGGTTGCGAGCAGCATCCCAATTTCTTTAATGTCTATAGATCTCGACGTTCCTATTTGGGAGAAATTTCCTCCAGTGTTTCAATACTGGCTTGGAGAGCGAGGGGTAACTTCTCCAGCAAGGCCACCAGAGTGGATTAAGCATTCGATGATATTCGAAGCTCAATTAGGTTATTCGATTTTTGCTAAAGTCAACAAGTATGGGCCTTATCCAACTGCCACCGACTTGATTTCAGATTTGCCTCGAATCAAGAAGATGGGATTTACCTGTATACAACTTATGCCACGTCAGCCTTACCCAAGCTATAACGTGCACGACTATTGGGATATTGATACTTCCTACGGAGAAAAGGCTGAGATTAAACGATTAGTCCAACAGGCCCATAAAATTGGAATTCGAGTTATTTTAGATGTTCTGCTTCATGGAGTTTTAGATAAAGAATCAATAACCAGTGCGGCAGATGGCGTACGAAGTGGTCCATATAAGGATCGAGTTGATGAAACAACTTATGACAGTTTTAGTACCGATGTAAAAGATCCCTCCAACTACTACATTGCCTGGTCAAGGCACATTATTGACTTTGAAGAAGCTTGGCGAGAGGGAAGTCCAGCAGTTTCTCCTCTGATATCTCAGCATCCCGAGTGGTTCTATCGTGATGGAAATGGAAACGTCACTGGGGTATACACCAAGGCGTTTGATGCCAGGAGCGCATCATGGCAAGAGTATTTTATGGATGCCATGCTCTTTTTGGTTCGCGAACTTGAGATAGATGGATTTCGATTCGATGCTCCAACATATAACGACTATCCAAATTGGGCGACCTGGGCAAGGGGGAGAGCTAATGCCTCTGCTCTTGCATGTGTGGGTCTTTTTCAAAAATTACGCCCAAAGGTTAAAGATTTAAATTCTGACGCTCTGATGTATACCGAACCATCGGGGCATCTCTTAAGAAAATCTATGGATTTAAATTACAATTACGATGAGCAGTGGCTAGTTACATCCCTTGCCTCGCCCAAGACCCGCTCACGCCATGGAATCAGAAGTGGCAAGGAAATTGCCGTTTGGATGAGAGATCGTGATTCACTCTTGCCTCAAGGTTCAATGACGGCACATCACATCGATTCGCACGATACCTTCTGGTGGCCCTCATGGGGAATCAAGTGGCGCCGTGAACAGTTTGGACTTCAAATGACCCAACTTCTTACCTGCATCTTTGGCTCCCTTCCAGGCCCTTTCATGATGTTTGTTGGGGGAGAAGAGGGAATAGAAAGTCTCCTTCCTAAATTAGCGCTTCTTAAGTCGAGTGACTCCTATAAATTTGGCGAAGTTAAGTGGTGGGATTCAAGTCAAACTCCGGACGAAATTTTCGGTATAAGTTATCGGAATAAGGGCGAGGCTAAAACTATTCTGGTAAATCCAAGTGAAAATGAAGTAAGAACTCCTTTTGAAAAGTGGTTTATTCCCTATGAATCAGAAAACTTAGTAGGTGATTCATTTTTGGAGTCTGAGGCCATAGTCTTGCGTCCTTACTCAGCCGTTCGCATCGACAGCAAAGAGAGCCAATGAAGGCAATTGCAGTGGTAACTGGCGCCGCAGGTGGCATGGGGCTTGCTACTGCGCGAGAATTTCAATTAAAAGGCTTTGAAGTTATTGGAGTGGATCAAAGACCAAGTGGTGGAAATTGTAATCATTTCTTTCAAGGTGATATTTGCGACGAGAAGCTTTGGATGAAAGTGCGCGATTTTATTGAATCAGAGTATGGAAAGTTAGACACACTAATAAACATTGCAGGTCGAAACTATCTGTCGATAATTGAAAGCGCTGATTTAGATCAGTGGCGAAACATGTTTGAGGTAAATGTCTTGGGTATGGTGGTTTCGATTAAGCACCTAAAGAATCTTCTTGAAAAGAGTGATAAACCAAGCATCGTAAATATGAGCTCAATCTCGGGTTATATTGGCTCTGTGGGATATGCCGCATATTGCACAACTAAGGGTGCTGTCGACTCTCTTACTAAATCATTGGCCTTAGAGCTTGCACCTAAGATTAGAGTCAATGCAATTGCGCCAGGATGGATTGAAACTCCATTTACTGTTGAAGGGCTTGAGAAATCCGCTGATCCAGTGAAGTATCGCAAAGATGTTGAATCCATGCATGCTTTAATGAGAGTGGGTACAGCAGAAGAAATTGCTAAGAGTATTTATTGGATGTCATCCCCAGAGTCATCTTTCATGACAGGCTCAGTAGTCATCGTCGATGGCGGCTACATGATCAAGAATTGACATATCAATGGAGGCGTTAGGAAAAAATCGCGTAATCCCAGTTCTTGTCATTGAAGATGCGGCTTGGGCTAAGGATTTGGGTAATTGTTTGATGGACTCTGGAATCGATATTGTTGAAGTGACTCTCCGCACTCCTGCTAGTTGGCAAGCTATAGAGATGATGAAGCAGATTAAGGGGCTTTGCGTTGGAATGGGCTCGGTATCAAGAGACTCAGATCTGGACCGTGGTAGCAATCTAGGCATTGAGTTTGCAGTTTCAGCAGGCTTTAGAAGTGATTTGGTGGCAAAGGCAAGAGAATTAAGAATTCCTTATCTGCCAGGAGTAGCCACTGCATCCGAAGTCCTTGCAGGTCTTGGAGAGTCGCTGGATGAGCTCAAGTGGTTTCCTGCTGAGACCCTAGGAGGGATTACGGCTCTTAAAGCCATTTCTGCTCCATTTCCAACTACTCGCTTTATTCCAACTGGAGGAATTAACCAGGAGAATGCTGCTCAATATCTTGCAGAGAAGTGTGTTCTTGCTGTTGGTGGAAGTTGGATGTTTCCAAAATCTGCAATGGCAGAGAAGAATTTAACCGAAATTGCACGCCTTGCAGTACTAGCCTCAAAGCTGAATTAGGAGCCATAATGAAAATCAAAAAAGATGCGGCATTTGATTTACTCTCGTTAGGCGAGGTGATGCTTCGCCTCGATCCTGGAAGTGGTCGAGTTCGAAATGCACGTCGATTTGATTTGTGGGAGGGCGGCGGAGAATACAACGTTGCTCGAGGTTTGCGTAAATGCTTTGGTATGAAAACAGCAATTCTCACAGCTCTTGCTGATAATGAAGTGGGTCGACTAATCGAAGATTTAATTCTGCAAGGTGGGGTAGATACTGAGAATATTATTTGGAGAGACTTCGATGGCGTTGGCCGAGAAGTTAGAAATGGCCTCAACTTCACTGAGCGTGGCTTTGGCGTGAGGGGAGCAGTGGGCGTCTCAGATCGAGGTAACACTGCAGTGTCTCAATTAACGACAAATGATTTTAACTTCAAGGAAATTTTTGCTGTCCAAGGAACTAGATGGCTTCATACTGGAGGAATTTTTGCAGCGCTCTCTTCCACTACCGCCGATGTTGCTTTAGAGGCAGCATCAATAGCTCGAAGCAATAAGACAATAGTCTCCTATGATCTTAACTATCGCCCAAGTCTTTGGAAGTCCATTGGTGGCAAAGCCAGAGCGCAGCAGGTAAATCAACGATTAGCAAGCAACATTGATGTCTTGATTGGCAATGAAGAAGATTTTGAGGTTGCTTTAGGAATTGAGATAGCGGGCTCGAGTGGTAACTACGATAAATTAGATATAAATGCTTATCGCAAGATGATTGAGACTACGAGCCAAAAATATCCAAACCTTGAAGTAATCGCTGTCACTCTAAGAAGTGTCAAGAGTGCGACGATTAATAACTGGACCGGACTCGCCTGGTCAAAGAGCGAAGGCTTTGTTCAGGGCAAGTTATATGAAAATTTGGAAATATTTGATCGCGTCGGTGGCGGCGATAGCTTTGCTTCAGGCCTAATTTATGGATTACTAACTGGACTCAAGCTTGAGGTAGCAATCGAATATGGCTTGGCCCATGGGGCACTTGCAATGACAACTCCCGGAGATACCAGCATGGCTTCTCTGGCTGAGGTAAAGAAGTTAGCTGAAGGTGGAAGTGCGCGGGTTATTAGATGAGTGTTGAGTTAGCACTTCGTTTCGACGCTGAAGTCGGCGAAGGCCCTATTTGGGATAGTCAAAGCCGTGAATTGATATTTGTTGATGTTACTCGAGGCTCAATTCATCGGTTCAATCCCTCAAACAGCCAGGTTGACTCAATAAATATTGGTATCCACATCGGAGCAGTTGGACTCTTGGATCAAAGTAGGTATATCGCTGCTGTAAGAGATGGCTTTGCCACAGTAGATCTAGCTGATGGAAAAATCAATTATCTTGCAAGAGTTTTGGAGAGCGAGGACATTCGCTTTAATGATGGAAAGTGTGATCCTTTCGGTAACTTTGTCGCTGGCACGATGCGATATCAGCCTGCTAAGGCAAGCGCTGCGTTGTATTCAATAGACTCTTCTAAAAGTGTTAAAACCTTAATCTCTGGCATCGGGCTGAGTAACGGGCTCTGCTGGGACTCCTCAGGAAAGAAGTTTTTCTATATTGATACTTTGTCACGTCAGGTAGCTCTCTTTGATTATGATCAAGAGTTTGGAGTTGTAGGAAATCGCAGAGTTGTCTATGAATTTGCCGAAGATGCAGGTTCACCCGATGGGATGACAATCGATCTGGAAGAAAATCTCTGGGTAGCTCTCTGGGGTGGAGGGAAAGTTGTTTGCTTAAGCCCAGACGGCAGATTAATTCGTGAGTTAGCTCTTCCTGTATCGCAGCCAACAAGTTTGGCTTTTGGGGGAGAAAAGTATGAGAGCCTCTTTATAACCTCAGCAAGTTATATGCTTGATGAGAAAAAGTTAGAAAGTGAACCATTAGCAGGTTCCATTTTTGTCGCTGATGTTGCCACAAGAGGTAGAGCAGAAATTAAATTCGCTTTAAGTCGTTAGCTTGCAAGAGATGTAGTAGCTTGCTTATAAATCTTAGTGTCTTTTCCAGCGTACCAAGAGATCCACTTTCCAGCGGCAATTAGAAAATTCCATCGATCAGAATGTGTTGATGAGCGAAATTCTTCTAGGCAAGAGTGGAGATGTTTGACATTATGCATAAGCGTTCCGTCATCTGAACATGCAATCTCCACAAGCAATGCAATTAATTCATCTGATGGGGCATTGAGATCTCTATAGGCAGCGATGGCCGCTGTTGTCTTACGGACATCATGGGCAAAGATTGCTAGGCGCAATTGCTCTATTAGCTCAGCTGCGGATAGATCCTTTAACTCAGCGATATCTTCGCTGTAGGGATAGGCACGAGCCGGGGAAAAGGATATGAACTCAAATTTCTCATTAAGAATGCTCGGTCCTCTCTCAAGCAAACAGCCACCCATTACTACTGCGAGGGCTTGAGTACGCGGAGACATGTGGCGCAGAGATGCTCGAAGAATATTTAGCGTTGTTCCAATATGAATAGGAGCAACCTCTCGACTTACAGCATCAAAATCATCTTGTGCTACGGGATCCACCTGTAGATACATATCGCACGCTGCCAAAGAAAGAGCCGATATAACTGTATCTGCACTTGCTGCCTCATCTGCCATTGCCTTAGCAACTGCCTCAGGTCTTTCTTCTGGAGACATCGCCAAAAATCTTTCGCGCAACTGAGAAATTGCAGCAGTATCTTTGAGACCGAGTGAGATTTTGCTCTCCAGGTTGTACTTCTCAACAAGATCTACAGCCTTTTGATATGGAGCCAGATTGCGAGGGAAGGTACATGAGTAGCGCAGTGTGCCGCGAAGCATTGATAGACCATCTTCCCAGCCAGTCAACTCCATCATGTCTAGAGCCAGAGCCGGCGTTATCAAAGTGTGATCATCGGTAACCATGCCTTCTAGTCCGATATCAAGAAGCAAATCAATCAACTCTTCACGCTTCATCTCTTTAGATAAGCCCACTAATCGATGATCTGCCCGCATCCATTCTCCAAGACTGACATCTGCTCGAAGTTGCTTAACTCCATCGTCAACATTTCCTTCAGAAATTCCCCAAACATCGAATAATTCATATGGCGCAAAACATGGATCATGAAGATCTGTCACAACTTGTGCCAACGCTTGGATTAGCATAATTTTTTGAATCTCTTCTGGTTGTCCTAGAGCAGATTGTCTAGCATCCTCGCAACCAATCATTGCGTGCGAGACAAAACCTAGAAGATTGCGTGCTTGATTACTGACATATTTTGCGGCAGTTAAGGCTCCAGCAGCCCATAATTCATCCATAGGAACACCGCGTTCTAAAGCTGCGATGGTGTTTTCAACAATCGTTTCAGGTTTCTCATGGCGCAACCAATTGACTAGCTCAACCCGTGAGCCTGTCATCAAGGTATTCGCGCTTGTCATAGAGAGAAAGATACCGACTATCTCCCATGTTGGGGTAGCCAACGCGTTTGTCTCAGGGGGTCCTTAAAATTGAGCGGTAAACAAGGGAGCAGAGCTTGTCCCATGCTCGGCCTTTGGTATTTTCCAAAGCCCACCGGCTCCTGGGTAACGCTCTAATTGATCTGAAGAAAGGGTCGCAGTCCCGGTTGTGATTATTAGGTTCTCATCCCTATCAAAGGCGCATGATGTGACATTTGGAGAGTCAAAGCGCACCACCTCATCCAAATTTCCTGATTTATCAAAATGGGCTACTCCAGATCCAGCCCAGAGCGCCGCCCAAACTCCGCCATCTTTATCTGCGCACATTCCATCAACAAGGCCAATTCCATCGGGAAGTTTTGCAAAGGGCCTTCGATTTGAAACTACTCCTGAATAAATATCAAAATCAAAGACTTCAATTTCTTTACGTGGACTATCAGCCCAAGCAACTGTCTTTCCGTCGGCGAGAATAGTTATGCCATTTGAGATACTTGCTATAGAGACAATCTCAACGACGCTTCGATCTAACTTTACTTGTATTAGCCGACTGCGGTTAGGCGTTAAGTCCCGATCTAGAATTCCAACTAAGATTTCGCCATTTGGAAGAACTACAGCATCAGAGCAGCGAAGGTTACTTTCCTGATTGTGAAGGTCTATTCGCTCGACTTCATTATTGGCTTGGTCAAGAAAAATGATTGCCGTTTGACTCAGCAAAATACTGCCATCTCTCCAGGGAAGCACCTTTGATAGTTCTTCTCTTTGAGAGTGCCAGAGTTCATTGCTTGCTCCATCCCAAATGTAGGAAAGCC
>DFDL01000074.1:15674-20782 GCA_002367715.1 Actinobacteria bacterium UBA3028 | reverse complement strand
GGTGCATTTCCACCAAGCTCCATTGATGTGCGAAGTACGTTATCGGCAGACTCTTTAATTAGCATCCGACCAACTTCGGTTGAACCAGTAAAAGAGAGATTTCGAACTCGTGGATCATGCAAGATCTTTGAAATCATTGGGCCAGTCTTTGATGGCAAGATGAAGTTAACAACGCCCTTAGGCACCCCAGCGCGTTCTAAAATTTCAATAATTGCGAGCGCAGTAAGTGGTGTTTCACTTGCTGGTTTCAAAATGACTGTGCAACCCGCGGCGAGTGCAGGACCAATTTTGCGAGTGGCCATTGCTGCGGGGAAATTCCATGGTGTGATTAAAAGTGAGACACCGATTGGTTGGTGGGTTACTAAAATTTTCTTATCGCCTGCAGGCGCCTGTCGATAATCTCCAGGTGTGCGAACGGCCTCTTCAGCAAACCAGCGGAAAAATTCTGCGGCGTATGTGATCTCACCCTTGGCATCTGAGAAGACTTTGCCGTTCTCCATTGAAACAATCTTTGCCAAGCTATCTGCTTCGGCGACCATGATTTCAAAGGCCTTTCGAAGGATTTCACCGCGAACTCTTGGCGCTGTATTAGACCAGCTTGCGAAGGCGTTATGGGCGGCTGAGACTGCGGCATCGCAATGTGATTGGCCAGCAGTCTGTACTTCTGCGATCACATTTCCGGTGCTGGGGTCGGTTACCGGCAATGTGCCGTCGCCCAAAACCCACTCGCCATCAATATAAAGGTCAGTTTTTAATTGCATGCGGCAAGCATACGCCTCGATTGCGAAGTAAAATTAATCCCAGTGAATCTGGAGATTTACCCCCTCAAATAGGAAGAGTGCCCGTGCCAAAGTCTTGGACCGATGACGCCCCCGAACCGATGGTTCTCCAGGAGCATGCGCATTTAGATGATCCGATTTCCTATCGAATTAAACTCCGGCTTTTAGGTAATCCGATCAATCGACATTCCCTAGGTGATCAACGACTTTCTAAAAAGTCAGCTTTTGGAATTCTCTCTTCTGATTGCATCTCATCTTCTGCCTACGGTGGCGAGCAGATATTGGTTGCACTTATTCCAGCTTTTGGTTTAGCAGCTTTTGCAATATTCCCGCCAATGGTGGCGATCATTCTTGCCATGCTTCTTATTATCACTTTTTCGTATCGTGATGTGATCGCAACTTATACGAGAACTGGTAGCGCTTATATTGTTGCAAAAGAGAATTTTGGCACCAAAGTTTCTTTAGTTGCAGCTATTGAACTGATGTTTGGTTACATTATTACGGTAGCAATCCAGTCTGCTGCTGGTGTAGCTGCGATAATTTCAGCCTTCCCTGAACTCTCTGATATTAAAGTTCAGATAACCCTTGCCGTAGTCATTCTCTTAACATTTGTTAATTTACGTGGGGTTAAAGATGCTGGTCTGATTTTTGTTCTACCCTCTTATTTATTTATGTTCTCTATGTTTACTGTATTTGGTTTTGGTATTTATCGGCATATCAATGGCACTCTGCCAAACTATGCAACGCAAAGTGAAGGCCTACTGCCACTTGGAGAATCACAAGGTTTGATTTCACTCGCTGCTGCTCTACTAATTTTAAAAGCATTTGCTAATGGCAGCGCATCTCTTACCGGATTGGAAGCTGTATCTGATTCTGTTCCACTCTTTAAAAGTCCAGAACATAAGAATGCTCGTACAACTCTTACTCTCATGGCGCTCACTTTAGGAACGTTGATTACGGGCATTGCCTGGTTAGCTCAGAAAACAACTGCTGTCCCTTATGCTGAAGGAACTCCAACGGTTATCTCTTTAGTTGCAAAAGCAGCTCTTGGAGATAGCGCATTTGGAAATATCTTCTTCTATATTGTCCAAGCAGGTACGACATTTATTCTCTTTGCCGGAGCTAATACTTGCTATAACGCATTCCCAAACCTTGTCAGCATGGTTGCAAAAGATGGCTTCCTGCCAAAACGCCTTACTCAACGTGGCCATCGGTTGGCGTTTTCAAATGGGATTATTTTTATTACAGGCGGTGCATCAATACTGGTTATTGTTTCTGGGGCAAGCATCACAGCCTTAGCAGCAATTTATGCCTTAGCTGTCTTTGTTGGATTTTCAATCACTGGATTAGGAATGGCAAGAAAAACGTTGCGAGAAAAAGTGAGTGGCAACCGTAAGGATCTATTCCGGCTAGCTCTCCATTCCCTCTCTGGATTCATCGCACTTATTACCGTTGTTGTTCTCTCTGCAGTAAAGTTTTTTGAAGGAACATGGATTGTTGTTATCGGAACCCCAATAGTTGCCGCACTTATGCTTAATTTTAATCGCCAATATATGCGTGAGAGAGAGGCCCTTCTCCTTACCACCTCACATGAGAGAGCAACATCAATTGCTCGCCATGATGTTAGTGTTCTTGTTGACAATCTAGATTTAGCAACAATTGGTGCAATTAGATATGCCCGATCTTTAAATCCCAGACATTTGAATGCGGTTCACTTTGTTATTGATGATAAATGGGCAGAAATAATTAGTACTGGTTGGGCGGCGAACGCTGCAGTAAGCGATGTTCCACTGATCTTGATTGATTGTCCTGATCGTAGACTTCCGAATGCTGCAGTCGATTATGCAATTCGATCTACTGCAAACCATGATGTCGAATTAACCTTGCTTTTGCCTCGACGCTCATATTCGCGATGGTTAGGCCAAATCCTGCATGATCAAACAGCTGAAACTATTGCCGCCCCAATCTCACAATTAGAGCGCGTTGTTGCGACGATTATTCCCTTCGATGTTGAGAGGATTTTAGAGACTGGCACGCGCGGTAAGACTGATGTTAATTTAGTAGAACCTCAAGTTAAAGCTAAGAAGGTGGTACTGCCTAAGGTTGTTTCACCTGACACTGCTCCGATTAGTCATTACAGTGAAAATGTATTTCCGATAGCCGATGCTACTTGGCGAAAGCGCGCACATGTCTGCGGCAAAGTAACTTCTATTACAACTGCGCCATCTGGTGGAGCGCCAATGGTAGATGTTGAAATTTGGGATACAACTGGCGGAATCACTCTGCAATTCTTAGGGCGACGTGAAATTGCTGGCCTAGAAGTTGGTTCTACTATTTGCGCCGAAGGTATGGTTGGTGAGCGCGAAGGATCTTTAACAATTTTAAATCCTTCTTATGAGATTGTTATTTAATTACTTTCTAATAAATAATAAGCGAGCAACTACTAGGCCTATCGGCAGGCCAATTAATTGTGCAATCATGTAAATCCATGCCGAGTGAAGTGTTATGCCTGCGAAGGTATCGCTCCAAATTCGAGCAAAGGTAACTGCAGGATTAGCAAATACAAATGATGATGTCGCATAGAAGGCAGTTGTTATCCAGGCTGGAACTAAATATGGCACAAGCTTGATTCGATTCTGATCATGAAGTAGATGAATAATAAAAATCAAACCTGCAGTAGCAAAAATCTCACTCAAGAAAAGATTGTTCGCCGTGCGCTCTTGGTGTGATTGAAAAATTGCTGGCTTATCAAACATAAGATTTGCAAAGACGGTTCCGCTAAAACCTCCTGCAAATTGAGCAATGATGTAGCCGACTGAACCCTTGCCATCGATTCGCCCTTTGAAGAGTTCACCTAGCGTTACAACTGGATTTAAGTGAGGGCCACTAATCGGCCCGAATAGGGTAATAATTAGATAAAGCATAGAAACTATTGAGATTGCATTTATTGTGAGTTGAAGGCCAACGTCATCGGTTAGGTTCGTGGCCATAATTCCGGAACCAATCACTGATATCAGCAAGAGGGCTGTTGCTAGATATTCAGCGAAGATTTTTTGTAGTTTCACATGGCGTAATTTAGTGGGAAGATATGGGGCATTGCCGCCAATCTAGGATAAGCGGCGCTGAAGCCCGGAAAAGAGCGCGGAAAGGGAGAGCCCAACAATGTCATTGGCATTTAAGAGCTTTGCAATCTCTGACCTTGGCCTGCATCGCGATGGGAATGAAGATGCTGGGCTGGCTTCAGCAACTCTGGTTGCGGTGGCAGATGGAATGGGTGGGCATGCTGGCGGCGAGGTTGCGTCAAAGATTGCAATCATGGCGCTGCGAGAGCGACAAGACAATGCAGTCAAGAGCGATGAAACTTTGCTAGATATAACTACTGCTATTGATCAGAGAATCTCTGAAAAATCTAAAGAATCACCAGAGCTCTCTGGAATGGGAACTACCTTGACCGCGCTGCATTTACTTGGTGAGAGTGTTGAGCTTCTCCATGTTGGTGATTCAAGGTGCTATGCGTATTCTGGTGGAAAGTTAACACAGTTAAGTTATGACCATACTGTTATGCAAGAGTTGATCGATCAAGGTCGCCTCACACCAAGTGAAGCACTTAACCATCCACAGCGATCTCTATTAACACAGGCACTCATGGGAGATTCAGGGATTGAGACCGTCTTGAAAGAATTTCCGGTAAAGATTGGTGACCAATTTTTACTTTGCAGCGATGGCCTAAGTTCAGTCCTCTCTGATTTGCAAATAAGTAAAATTTTGAAGAAGCACTCAGGTCAAAAACTTTTAGAGACACTAGTTGAAGAAGTTAAAGCTAAAGGCGCGCCCGATAATGTGACGATTATTTTGGCCGAAGTTGTTACGCAAGATGCTGCCAGTGATGCGCAATTACAAGCACAATTAATTGGGGCGGCCAATGTCTAAAGTCTTTGGAAACCGCTATGAGATTGGCCAGATGATTGGCACCGGTGGAATGGCTGATGTTTATATTGGTGAGGATAAGCGCCTTGCTAGAAAGGTTGCGGTAAAAGTTCTACGAAGTGACTTAGCCCGCGACCCATCGTTTCTCGCTCGCTTCCGTAAGGAGGCGCTAGCTGCTGCGGGCTTAAATCACGCTGGAATTGTTGCGGTTTATGACTCTGGCGAGGAAGGCCTTAATTCATACATTGTTATGGAGTTAGTAAATGGCCACACCCTTCGCGAAGAAATTCAAAATCCTGAGGGAATCACAGTTGATAGATCTCTGGAAATTATTGAAGGTGTACTGATTGCTCTCGCTTATTCGCATGAGAATGGGATTGTTCATCGCGATATAAAGCCCGG
>DFDL01000074.1:0-15353 GCA_002367715.1 Actinobacteria bacterium UBA3028 | reverse complement strand
TAGTTACGGGCCAGCCACCCTTTACTGGCGATACACCTGTGGCGATTGCCTACCAACATGTATCAACAGAATTCGAACTACCGACGTCGATAAATCCTAATTTGGATGAGAATATTGACAAGATTATTACGGTGGCAATGGCTAAGAGCGCTAACGATAGATATCAGAGCGCAGAACTTATGTTGGCCGATATTAGAAGAGCGATGCGTGGGATAGATGTGACAACAAAGATTCGCCGGATTATTCCGCGGCGAAATTATTTGGTTTTGGGTGGGGCAGTTGCCGCGCTAATAACGATAATTTTACTTGGGCTTACCTCTTTTAATTCTCAGGCCCCGGTCCAATCTATGCAGATCCCAAATGTCGTTGGCCTTACTCAAAGTGCTGCCGAAGAATTATTGAAGGGTTACACAATTAATTTGCAGCGGGCGCAAGATTCAAGAATTCCCCTGAATCGAGTCTCATCTCAGCTACCACTTGCTGCATCACGCGCTCCAAAGGGAAGCAGTATTACTTTAACTATTTCTGATGGCCCTGGTGATACGACTGTGCCAACGACGATAGTTGGGCTAAGTCTTGAAGAGGCCCGAAGCGCCCTATCTGCAGCTGGTTTATTGATCACTAAAATCGTTCCGGTTGATTCAAATTCAAGAACCGGCATAGTTCTAAAAATTACTCCAGATGCTGGTTCAATAATCAAAGCTGGCGGCGGTGTTCTCTTAGAAATTGCAAGCGGTAGTTTAAAGATTCCGAGTTTAATTAATTTATCTGGCATAGAGGCCCAGACTATTTTGACTCAGGCCGGCTTCTTGGTTCGCGAGATAATTGCATACGATGAGACTGTAGAACTTGGTGTTGTCCTTGCGCAGGCACCGAGCGCTGGAACAACTCAGATTATTGGTTCAGATGTAACAATCACAGTTAATAGGGCGCCTTAATGTTTGTTTAGATAAGAGCTGACAAACCATTAGCACGTTTGCGAGCGCCGGTATCTCCACAGATTTCTAACCAGTTTGCTAGAAGTTCATAACCATACTCTGTAAGTACTGCTTCGGGATGAAATTGCACACCGTAGATTTTTAGCTTCTTGTGCGCTATGCCCATGATCGTCCCATCTTCACTTGTCGCCGAGATTTCTAGCTCTTCTGTTACTGAATCCGCTTCGATTGCCAGAGAGTGATATCTAGTCGCGCTAAAACTATTTGGTAAATTGGCAAATACATTCTTGCTGTTGTTATTAATTACTGAGGTTCGCCCATGAATAAGTTCTGGCGCAGCTGAAGTTCTGGCACCAAAGGCAAGTCCAATAACTTGAAGTCCTAAACAGATGCCAAGTACTGGAATATTTTGAGCCGCGCAAAATTCGACTAATGATGCGCTCGCACCTGCCTCCTCTGGCCGTCCTGGTCCAGGCGAGATTAGGACTCCGGCAAAATTCTTGGCCATTGCCACTTCAAATTCTCTGTTGCCAAGTACGGTGGTTTTCGCGCCGAGTTCATTCAAATATTGGACGATATTAAAGACGAACGAATCACGATTATCGATGACTAGAATTTCTAGACCAGAGCTATTCATGTGGCAATTGTGGTGTAATCTCTGCCCATGCCTAAGTCACCATTGCGCAAAAAAGAGAAGGCCTACATCCCTGAGGCCATAGCCAACGCCACTCCAGTCCCTACTGAGAGCCCGCGCTGGTTAGCCCCAACCATGGTTGCCGCATTTATTGCCGGACTCATCTGGATCGTAATTTTCTACGTCAGCGCTACGCAATACCCAATCCCAGGTATCGGTGCTTGGAACATGATCGCTGGCTTTGGCTTTATCGGAGCCGGTTTTGCCCTAGCGACCCGCTGGCGCTAAGCCACCCATAATTACACCCTTGTAATTCTCCACATGGTGGATAAAGGCTGGGGATAACTTTCCAGATAGGTTTATGGCCATTCTCAGAATATCCTCAGTTTCATAGGCAAATCTCAGCCTTATGACAACTTTGAAAGAGAAACCTAAAATGACAGATGCTGGCGAGTTAAAGACACAGAGAATTCTTGTGGTCGATGATGAGAAGAGCATAAGTGAGTTAATTGCTACCAGCCTCCGTTTTGTCGGCTTTGATGTTCGTACCGCCGCAACTGGATCCGAGGCGCTAACTGTCGCTGAAGAATTTAAGCCTCATGCGCTAATTCTTGATGTAATGCTGCCTGACCAGAATGGTTTTGAAGTCTGTCGCCAGCTCCGACAAGATGGCCACGAGGTAGGCGTCCTCTTCCTAACTGCGAAAGATGCGGTCGAAGATAAAATTGCTGGTTTAACAATTGGTGGCGATGATTATGTAACCAAGCCATTTAGTTTAGAAGAGCTTGTTGCGCGCCTGCGTGCGCTACTTCGCCGAATCGGAGTAATCCAATCAGAAAGTGATGACGAGAAGGTTCGTTTTGCCGATCTCGAACTTGATGAAGCGACACACGAGGTCCGCAGGGCTGGAAACCTAATTGAACTTTCGCCAACTGAATTTTTGCTACTGCGTTACTTGATGATAAACGCTGATCGAGTTGTAAGTAAGGCACAGATTCTTGATCATGTTTGGCAATATGACTTCCGTGGTGATGCAGGAATTGTCGAAACTTATATCTCTTATCTGCGCAAAAAAATCGATACCTATGACCCAGCGTTGATTCATACCGTTCGTGGTGTTGGATATCGGATGCGTTTACCCGCTCGCAAGTAATTTTCAAAGTAAACTTCCCAGATGAGATATGGGCTATCTAGATGGTCGCTTCGTAATCGTCTGATTTTGGCGACCCTAGCCCTGGCAACTGTTGCAATTACTGCTTCAGACTTGGCTGCCACGAATTCGCTGCGTTCTTTCTTAATTTCCCAAGCAGATAGTCAATTAGCTGAAGTGGTTGAAACCACACTGTTGCGCCTAGATCGCGCTGGAATTGAATCTGAGATAGAAAATGAAGAAGATTACAAAAATAACTTTAGGCCACTTCGCCCACTTGGCGCAGTCCCGACTACTACGGCGGTAACGCTCCTAGATTCTGAAGGAAATATGATTGGGCAAATTGGTGGTCAATTTGCTACCTCAAGTAATCTAGCCGAATTCAAGAACTTAACTCCACAGAAAGTTGTCTCCTACCAAGGTAAGCCGTTCACAATCCGTGGAATAGATGATCAGGCAGATATCCGCGCAATTGCAAGGTTGCTTCCATCCGGAGTTGGCACAGTAGTAATTTCAGTGGCCCTAGATAGTGTTGAACAAACCCTGCAGGGATTGATCGGAATATTTATTTTAATAAGTTTTATGGTTCTAGTAGCCATTGGATTCGTAACTCGATCCCTAATTAAATTAAGCCTTAAGCCGTTAAATAGGATTGAAGAGACGGCGGCAGCAATTGCTGGTGGTGATCTCTCGGCTCGGCTACCTGATGTAAATCCCCGAACTGAAGTCGGTCGTCTGACTAGTTCTCTAAACACCATGCTTTCGCGTATTGAAGACTCTTTTGAAGCGCGAACCGAGTCTGAAAATAAATTGCGCCGCTTTGTAGCTGATGCGAGCCATGAACTTCGTACCCCACTTACTGCAATTCGTGGATTTGCAGAGTTGCACCGGCAGGGCGCCGTGGTCGGCGAGGAGAAGACGAGAGAGCTTGTCTCTCGCATTGAAAAAGAGTCAATAAGAATGAGCACGCTCGTCGAAGATTTACTCTTACTTGCTCGGCTAGATCAATCACGCGAATTAACTTTAGATCCTGTTGATATAAATTATTTAGTAAATGAGGCGATTGCCTCAGCTAGGGCGGCTGGCCCGGAGCACGAAATCACAGTGACCTCAAATGCTAATGAGGTATTTGTGCTTGGGGATTCGATGCGAATTCACCAAGCAATTGCGAATTTGCTAGCTAATGCCAGAACTCATACACCTGCTGGATCAGAGATTAAAGTAGAGATTTTTCAAGATGAGAGTTCTACACGGATTAGCGTTAGTGATAATGGCCCTGGTTTATCTCTGGAGGATCAATCACGGATATTTGAGAGATTTTTTAGAGCCGACCCCGCCCGAGTTCGCGCTAGCGGTGAGGGAAGTGGATTAGGACTAGCTATTGTTGATGCGATTATGAAGGCGCATGGCGGAAGTGTGACCGTGGATTCAACACTTGGAGTTGGCTCTACTTTTAAAATTGTATTTCTAGTAAGCGCTTAAGAGCCTTTACTCTCCATTGATCTAAGAATTGCAATGCGCTCTTCAATCGGCGGATGAGTAGCAAATAATTTTGATGCGACTCTTGCATCTAGAGGTGACTCAATCCAGATATGAGCTACCGCATTTGAGCGCTGTCTAACAACTGTTGAATCTTTAGCTAGAATTTCTAAAGCCGCGCGCAGACCCGTTGGATTTCTTGTGAAATCTACAGCGGTAGCATCTGCCAGCGATTCGCGTTTTCGCGAGATTGCTGATTTTAAAAGGAGCGCTGCTATCGGCGCCAGAATTAAAATTAATAGCGAGAAGATCAGTAGCAGTGGGTTGCTATTGTTATTGCGGTTTCGATTGCCACCAAAGAAGGCCATCCTCATTAAAATATCGGAGAGAATTGCAATGGCGCCAGCCGTCGTTGCGGCTACTGCGCTTACCAAGGTATCTCGATTGCCAACATGCGCCATCTCGTGTGCAATTACACCTTGTAGCTCGTCGCGATCCATCACATCCAAGATCCCTGTTGTGAATGCGATTAACGCATGATCTGGGCTGCGCCCGGTAGCAAATGCGTTTGGCGCGGAGTCATCAACAATTGCTACTTTTGGCATTGGAAGTCCAGAGGCAATACAGACCTCCTGCACTAAGTCAAATAATTTTGGGTTATCAGATTCAGTAATTAATCGCGCTCCAGTCATTTTTATAACTAATTTATCTGAACCGTAATATGCACCCCAGACTGAAATCAGTGAGATGCTGACTGCTATTGGAATAATCGCAGAAGTTGCGCCGCCAAAATATGTCAGTGCTGAATAAGCCACTACCCACATTAAAATTGCCATTGCTATTAGCAGGCCAGTGGTTTTGCGGCGATTAGCAGCTTGTAGTGAGCGAAAATTCATCCTTAAAATTTAATGTTTGGCGCGGAGCGCTCTTGTGGATCTTCAACCTCATAAAAGTCCCTAGCTGCTACTTTGGCAAGTCCGGCAAAGAGATTGGTCGGAATTGTTTTTACTGCAGTATTTAATGAGCGCACAGTGTCATTATAAAACTGGCGGGAGAAGGCAACTTTGTTCTCGGTTGTTGCTAGCTCATCTTGTAGGGATGCAAAATTTGCTGAAGCCTTCAAATCTGGATATGCCTCTGCAACTGCGAGCAAGCCACGGAGCGCTTGAGTTAGAAGTCCATCAGCTGCTGCGGTATCAGCAACAGTTGATGCACTTGTAGCTTTAGCGCGAGCGCTGACTACTGCATCAAATGTTGATTGCTCATGTTTTGCGTAACCCTTAACAGTCTCAACTAAATTTGGAATTAAATCAGTTCGCCGTTTCAGTTGTACCTCAATCTGTGCCCAAGCCTCATCCACGGTGATGTTCAATCGAATTAGGCGGTTATATTGAGTGATAATAAAGATTGCAAGAAGAGCGATGAGACCAATTACTACTATGATTTCCATAGCCAATTAAACCGCTTTTCTCAAGGTTTAATTCCTGAAAATACTTAGAGGTTACTTAATTTCTGACTGATGGAAATTTAACCAAGATTTGCTTGCAGTTGGACCACGCTGGCCCTGATATCTCGAACCATAAAGAGCGGAGCCATATGGATTCTCTGCTGGCGAACTTAGTTTTATTAGGCAGAGTTGGCCGATTTTCATTCCTGGAAATAATTTAACTGGCAAATTTGCGACATTTGAAAGCTCGAGCGTTATGTGACCCGAGAAGCCAGGATCAATGAAACCGGCAGTTGAGTGAGTTAATAGACCTAGGCGCCCCAGCGAAGATTTTCCTTCAAGGCGACCGGCGATGTCATCTGGCAGGGTGATCACTTCGTAGGTGCTAGCTAGAACGAACTCACCAGGATGGAGAATGAATTCCTCATCTCCAGCCACGGCAACTTCACGAGTTAACTCTGGCTGTTCAATTGATGGATCGATAACTGAATATTTGTGGTTCTCAAATACTCTGAAAAAGCGATCTAGCCTGACATCGACGCTAGATGGTTGGATCATGGCATCGGTGAAGGGTTCAACCTTTACGCGCCCGGCAGAGATCTCAGCCTTAATATCACGGTCACTTAGTAGCACGGAGCGACCCTATATCCTCGAGAGCACTTGATTAAGTTACTGGTCAGTAGCATTATTGTGCCATGAGCCATTACACCGCAAACCTGCGCGATATCGAATTCTGCCTCTTCGATCTTCTTAAGCGCGATGAGATTCTAGGCAAATCAATTTTCAAGGATATCGATCGTGAAACTGCGATGGGTATGTTGGAGGAGATTAAGCGTCTGGCCGAGAACGATCTTGGGGACTCGCTAATTGAGAGCGATCGACTTGGCGTTGAATTCAATAAAGAGACTGGCGATGTCAAATTACCTGAAAGTTTTAAGAAGTCATATCGCGCATATATGGATAATGAATGGTGGCGAATTGATGCACCAGTTGAGATTGGTGGAACTTTAATTCCGGCCTCTCTGCGTTGGGCAATTGCCGAAATGGTTTTAGGTTCAAATCCATCAATTCATATCTATGCATCAGGTACCGCCTTTGCCCACGTTGCTTATGCACTCGGAAATGAAGATCAAAAGAAGATGGCAAAGCTAATGGTTGATAACGACTGGGGCGCAACCATGCAACTAACCGAACCAGATGCTGGCAGCGATGTTGGTGCCGGTAGGTCTAAGGCAGTTCAACAGAGTGATGGAACTTGGCACATAACCGGAACAAAGAGATATATCACCTCAGGTGATTCGGATTTGAATCCAAATATTATTCATTACGTTCTTGCTCGCCCTGAAGGTGCTGGTCCAGGTACGAAGGGTCTTAGCCTTTTCTTAGTTCCAAAGTTTATGTTTGACTTTGAAACAGGCGAACTTGGAAAGCGCAACGGTGCATATGTAACGAATGTAGAACATAAGATGGGCTTAAATGTTTCTGCAACTTGTGAGATGAATTTGGGTGAGAAAGAGCCAGCAGTTGGGTACTTACTTGGCGATGTTCACAATGGAATTTCACAGATGTTTAAAATTATTGAATACGCGAGAATGATGGTCGGATCTAAGGCAATAGCTACTCTTAGCGCCGGTTATCAGCAGGCGCTTAGCTATGCCAAGGTGCGCGTTCAAGGCCCAGATCTAACTAAGGCTGCGGATAAAGCAAGTCCTCGCGTAACAATTATTAATCACCCAGATGTGCGCCGCTCACTAATGGTACAAAAATCTTATTCCGAAGGAATGCGGGCGCTAATTCTTTATACCGCTTCTATTCAAGATGGGATCTTGCTTGCCAAAGAGGCGGGCGACAAAGAGAAAATTTCTGACCTAGAGGCGTTAAATGATTTATTGCTGCCGATAGTTAAAGGCTATGGCAGTGAGAAGTCCTGGATTCTTCTTGGAACTGAGTCGCTACAAACTTTTGGTGGTTCTGGATTCACTCAAGATTGGCCGTTAGAGCAGTATGTGCGTGATGCGAAGATAGATACCTTGTATGAAGGAACAACTGCAATTCAAGGGCTAGATTTCTTCTTCCGTAAAATTATAAAAGATGGTGGTCGATCACTTGGTCTGCTTGGTAAAGAGATTGCAACGTTTGTGGCAACTGGTGGCGAACTTGCTGAAGAGAAGGCAGCGCTCGGAAAGAGCCTTGAAGATTTAAATACAATGGTTGGAACATTGGTTGGATTTGCAATGGAGTCTCAAGAGAACGTTGAAAAAATCTATAAGGCAGGTCTAAATACAACCAGGCTTTTAATGTCTGTGGGTGAGGTAATAATCGCTTGGTTGTTATTGCGACAAGCCGAAATCGCAATCGCTAAATCAGCAGATCCCGGGCGCGATGGCGACTTCTATGCCGGCAAAATTGCAGCTGCCAAATTTTTTGTTCGGACAGTTCTGCCACACTTAAAGGCGGAGTTAAAGATCGTAATGGCTGAGAGCGGCGAGATAATGGAGATTCCTGAATCCGCTTTTTGATAGGGTTCGCTGTGCCAAAAACTATTCGCCATGAAGCCTATTTAATTCTTGGGGCATTTTTTTTCGCTCTAAATAGTGTTCCGGCAAAGTTAGTAATGGAGGGCGGATTAAGCGCCTGGCGCCTTACGCAGATCCGTACCTCTGGCGCATTTTTGTTGATGTTTATCTATGTATTTATTCGCAATCGCAATGGGCTGCGCATCACTAAAAAAGAGCTACCAACGCTAATTGCCTTTGGGGTTATTGGTTTTGCAATGGTCAACGCTCTCTATTTCATGGCTATCTCTAGGTTAAATGTGAGTATCGCGCTTATTATCGAATTTACGGCGCCTATCTGGATTGTGCTCTGGATGCGCGTTATTAAGAAGAGAGATGTCTCAAAGTTAATGTGGTGGGGTTTATCTATTGGATTTACTGGACTCTTACTTGTAGGGCAGGTTTGGCGTGGTTTAACTCTCGATGGCCTAGGACTTATTTATGCATTTGTCGATGCCTTCGCTCTTGCTCTCTACTTTGTACTTGGTGAGAGATTGGTGAAAGAGAAGGGCAGCGAGGTGACAATGGCTTGGGGTTTTGGAATCTCCTCACTCTTCTTTGCCTTAATACTTCCTTGGTGGAGCTTCCCATTTGATGTACTAGGTAAATCTGTTGAACTCTCTGGCCGCTTTGCTGGAAATTCACTGCCAAGTTGGCTCTTGGTTATCTGGGTAATTATTGGGGGCACCGCGCTTCCCTACTTCTTGGTCTTTACTGGATTAAAGGGTTTAAGCGCTGCGACTTCGAGCGTCATTGGAATGCTTGAACCAGTATTCGGTGGAATCTTGGCTTGGTTCTTCTTATTCGAGAAATTGACCTTTACGCAATTTATTGGTGGCTGCGTAGTACTGGTTGGTATTTACCTCGCTGACCGCGCTCGGACAAGTGTTTAAGGTAAATTTCAGCCATGGAAAATTTTACTGATCTGCTAGATGCCAATAAGGAATACGCGAGTTCTTTTAAATCAAAGGGTTTAAGTGGCGAAGCTAAGAAGGGCTTGGCAATCGTCACATGTATGGATTCGCGAATAGATCCATTACATATTGTTGGCATGAACGCAGGGGATGCAAAAATTTTGCGAAATGCTGGGGCTCGTGTGACTGAGGATGTGCTCCGTACGCTCGTACTTGCAACGCATCTTTTAGGCGTGAACCGAGTTTTGGTAATGCCTCACACTGATTGCAAAATGGCCAGCGGTGAAGAGCGCGAAATACACGCAGCGATTTTAGATAAGTCTGGCATTGATACCCGAGGTATTGAAATTAGAACTGTAAAAGATCAGATGAAGGCACTTCTTACTGATATTCAACGAATCGAGAGCTACCCGCTACTTGCAAAGAATCTCAAGGTAATGGGTGCAGTCTTTGATGTTGAGAGCGGAACACTTACGCCCGTAATTTAATTATCTTTAACAAAGCTTTCTGGGATCTGCGAATAACTTGGTGCCATATCGCTAAATCTTGCGAAGTGTAGTTGTGCGCTGACAGTCACAGTACGGGTAGGGCCATTTCGATGTTTAGCAATAATTAAATCTGCTTCACCAGATCGATTCTGACCATCGTACATATCATCTCTATGTAGAAGAATTACTACGTCGGCATCTTGTTCGATAGAACCAGATTCACGTAAGTCAGAGAGCATCGGCTTCTTATCTGCGCGCTGTTCAGGTGAACGGTTTAACTGTGAGATCGCGATAACAGGTACATCTAGCTCTTTTGCTAGTAACTTTAAATTTCTTGAGAACTCAGATACCTCTTGCTGACGGTTCTCTACACGTTTTCCTGCAGTCATAAGTTGTAGATAATCGATGACAATTAATTTAAGGCCGTGGCGTTGCTTAAGCCTTCTCGCCTTTGCGCGAATCTCCATAAGAGAGAGGTTTGGGGAGTCATCAATAAATAGCGGTGCCTGGGAGATCTCACCCATGCGCTTTGCAAGGCGGCCCCACTCTTCATCTGTAAGTGCTCCGGAGCGAATATTATTTAGAGCAACACGAGCCTCTGCCGAGAGCATACGCATAGTAATTTCTGAACGGCTCATTTCTAGCGAGAAGATAACTGCGGGGTCTCCGTTATGAATTGATGCATGCCGTGCAATATCGAGCCCAAGTGTTGATTTACCAACTGCAGGACGGGCGGCAAGAACAATCATATTTCCAGGATGTAATCCATTTGTTAAAGTGTCGAGATCTTTAAATCCTGTCTTAACACCTACACCCTTTACGCCATTAGAGATTGCTTCGATTTCATCGAGCGCTGCGGGTAGGAGTTCGGATAGTTGTATGTAATCCTCAGTAGTTCTGTGCTCTGTTACTTGAAAAATTTCTGCAGAGGCTTGATCGACAGCGTCATCGACTTCACCTTCGCCAGAGTACCCAAGTTGAACAATCTTTGTTCCGGCTTCGACGAGGCGTCGCATGATTGCGTGATCACGGACAATTTTTGCGTAATAGCCGGCATTAGCGGCGGTTGGAACCAAATTAATAAGTGTATGTAGATAGGGAGCGCCGCCGGCGCGAGCGATATCGCCACGCTTTGTTAGCTCTGCTGCAACAGTTACTGGATCAGCTGGTTCGCCGCGACCGTACAAATCTAAAATTGCATCGTAGATAAGTTCATGTGCTGGTCGATAAAAATCACGTTCGCGAATAATCTCTACAACATCAGCAATCGACTCTTTACTTAATAACATTCCACCAAGTACGCCCTGCTCGGCAATTAAATCTTGTGGTGGGGTGCGTTCAAATTCGATTGTTGCGGGCGTGCGATTATTGGAATTGCTATTTCCGCGGTTAGGGAATTCTGCGATGCTCATAGCCAAAGCCTCCCAAAGCCCACTGACATTACTAATTTAACGTCTTGTACGTAATTTAATGAGGCTAGGGGCTTGAGTGTTAAGTTCTTAAAAATTGGTGTGTGTGAGCGTGTGGAGAAGTGGGTGGGTGGTGGTGGAAAAGGTGTGTATAAGAGGTGGATAACCTCGAGAGGTAACCCTCGTACACGCTCAATTCTGCAGGAAAAGCTGTGGGTAAATATTTTTATTTCAATCTCATTATTTAAGAAAGCTTTAAGAAGCAGTTGATTTAGAAAACTAAGGAGCCCGCCTCAACCGAGGCGGGCTCCTTATATCTTTGAGAGAAGAGCTATTAAATAGCTTCTACCGAGATGTTGATGTTGGCAGATACTTGGCCTTGAAGTGAAACCTTCGCGGTGTACTTACCAATCTTCTTGATGTGTCCTGCAACCTTTATATGGTGGCGATCGATATCAAAACCGGCTGCAGCTTTAATGCCTGCAACTATGTCTTTATCTGTCACTGAACCAAATAGGACTCCGGTTGCGCCAACCTTTGACTTAACAACGATCTCTGCCTTTTCAAGGGCTGCTTTGATCTCTTTTGCATGGTCGAGGTCGCGAATTTCGCGAGCGCTACGAGCGCGACGGATTCCTTCAATCTGCTTTTCGCCACCTAGGCTCCAAGCAATTGCGTTTCCGCGAGGTAGAAGAAAGTTGCGAGCAAAACCATCTTTAACGGTTACAACATCGCCAGCTTGGCCTAGGCCTGATACTTCACGAGTAAGAATAAGTTTCATTATTTACTCTCCTTATCGCGCAGTTGAGGTGTAAGGCAGAAGTGCCATTTCGCGGGAATTCTTTACCGCAGCAGCAATCTGACGTTGGTGTTGGGTGCATGCACCTGTTACTCGACGAGCGCGGATCTTGCCGCGATCTGAGATGTACTTACGGAGAAGGTTGATGTCCTTGTAGTCGATATAAGTTGCCTTATCGCGACAGAATGAGCATGGCTTCTTCTTAAACTTCTTCATTGCTGCTGCCGACATCTTGCTTACCTTTGGCTTCGGCTTAAGCGTCTTATTATTTCTTGCGCCCACTGTGGTGCTCCTTTTTAGGATGCCCCGTCAATTCTGACGGGAATGGTTGATTTACATGGATTGGTTTTTAGAACGGAGGTTGATCATCGGAGCCAGCTGAAGACCAGCCGCCACCGACAGGAGCTGCAGACCATGGGTCCTCAGCTGAAGCAGTTCCAGTAATAGGAGTTGAAAATGAACCACTGCCACCAGCAGCGCCCGCTGCGCGAGTTGTCTTAGTGACTTTTGCAGTTGCATTGCGGAGTGATGGACCAACTTCGTCTACTTCAACTTCGTACACAGTGCGCTTTTCGCCCTCTTTGGTTTCGTATGAGCGTTGCTTTAAACGACCAGTGACAATTACGCGCATTCCGCGAGTAAGTGATTCTGCAACGTTCTCTGCCGCTTGGCGCCAAATATTGCAAGCAAGAAAGAGGCTATCGCCATCTTTCCATTCATTTGTGTTCTTATCTAGGTAACGCGGAGTTGAAGCAACCGTGAACTTTGCAACTGCAGCACCGGAAGGTGTGAAGCGTAATTCAGGGTCGTTTACAAGATTTCCAACCATTGTGATTGTTGTATCTCCTGCTGCCATTTCTCTCTCTCTTCTCTTATCTACTTTAGATGCTCTTAGTTTTTAATTATTCTGGACGGACAACTTTTGTACGAAGCACTGCTTCATTCAAATTTAATTGGCGATCAAGTTCTTTAATCGCATCCGGACCACAGTGCATATCAACGACTGCGTAAATTCCTTCTGGTTTTTTATTTATTTCGAAGGACATACGACGACGGCCCCAAATGTCGAGCTTGTCGACAGTGCCACCGCTCTCTTTGATTATCTTGAGGTATGTCTCAAGACTTGGTGCGACTGTGCGTTCTTCTAATTCAGGATCAAGAATGACCATGATTTCATATCTACGCATAAGCTAACCCCACCTCCTCTGGACTAAAGCGGCCACGGAATTTCCGCGGCAGGAGGGTTAATGCTCCTTCGCAAAAACCACGGGTGTGGCTTCGATGAAGGAAGGCTAAGGGTAACCCTGACTGAGGCCAGATAAAAATTCAAGCCTTTGTGGGCGCTATTTTGCTGTGGGTTGAACTGAATTTAGGGATGGATTTAACCCCGGTTAGCCAGTTTCTTCTTCTTTGTGGCGCCAGATTCATACTTACCAGCAAGCTCTGGATCAAGGGTTGGTACTGCCTCAATATAAGAGATCGGCTCGGTCCCGCCAATATTTGCCGGTTTTGGGAATGGGGTCTTTGGCATTCCTTTCTGCGCCAACTTTGTGTATTTATTCCAAACTTGCGCCGGGAAAGAGCCCCCGGTGAATGCGTAATTACCACCAATTCCATTTAGTGATTGCGTTGCATCGTCTCTAAACATTGCAACTGTTGTTGCGAATTCTGCCGTGTAGCCATTAAACCAGGCAGATGCGTTATCGGTTGTTGTTCCGGTCTTACCTGCAACTGGCCGTTTAATTCCACTTGATGCCGCAGTTCCAGTTCCATAACTTGTAACTTGGCGAAGTGCGTAAGTTAGATCTGCCATTACATCTGGTTGGAAAGATTGTTGGGCTTCAATTTTGCCTTCATAAAGAATTCCTTTATTTGAACCTAATACTTCTTTGATGATAAATGGTTTTGCATAAATTCCATTTCCAGCAAAGGTCGCATATGAAGATGCCATATCAATTACATGTGGTGATGCCACACCTAAAGAGATTGAAGGGGTCGGCATTAACGCGATTGTGTTTGGAATCCCGGCTCGCCTTGCAACATCAACAAAGTTATCTAGCCCTGCCGCGATCCCAAGTGGAACAAAGATGGTATTTATTGAGTGCGCAGTTGCAGCTAATAAGTTAATCTCACCTTCTTGTTCATTGGCATAGTTGAAGACTGGGTAAGGTTTTCCATAATCATCAAATACTTGCGGGGATTGGCCATCCCAGACTGAAGTTAGTGGAATTCCTTGTTCGAGCGCAGCGATAAGTGCAAATGGTTTAAAACTTGATCCGGCTTGGGTAATAGATTGTGTTGCGCCATTTAACTGTGTAACTAAATAATCCTTCCCACCATACATCGCAACAATTTCACCAGTACCGGCTCGAATTGAGACAAGTGCTTGATGATAACTTTCTGGAGTATTTTTCGGGCCCCTCGAATCCATAGCCCTCACTGCGGCTTCTTGATTCTTCTTCTCTAGCGTAGTTCTAATTACATATCCGCCAGACTGTAAATCTGCTTCCTCAAATCCTAATTTTGCTAGCTCGTGAACTACCCAGGACACTACATAACCCTTTGGTCCTGCTAGGGCGCCGGCTGTTACTGGCTCTTTAATTGTTGGATAAGTTAAATTATCGGCCTCTTCTTCTGTCAACCAGTTCTCAGAGATCATTCCATCTATTACATACTGCCAACGTGCCTTTAGCCGATCTACATTCTCTTCACTATAAGAAGGATCGTAATAGCCAGGTGAGCGCAGAATGCTTGCAAGAATTGCGGCCTCGGAGATATTTAATTTGCCAACACTCTTCCCAAAATAAATCTCAGATGCAGTTTGAATTCCGTAAGTGCCACGACCAAAGTAGATTGTGTTTAGATAACTTTCAAAAATTTGATCCTTTGACATCTGGTTCTGTAATTTAATCGCGATAATTAGCTCTTTAACTTTTCTTGTAATTGTTCGCTCGGGCGTTAGAAACGCGGTCTTGGCATATTGTTGAGTTATTGTCGATCCGCCCTGACCGCTCAGATTTCCAGTCTTTAAATTATTTAAAAGAGCTCTTGCAATACCCACTGGACTTACTGCGCTCTGGGTATAGAACTTGCGATCCTCGGCTGCTAGAACTGCTTGTCGTACATAGAGAGGAATGCTTGCTAACTTAACAACAGTACGATTTTCTGAACCAAGTCTGCCAATTTCTTGACCATCTGCATATTGGACGATTGTTGATTGAGTATTTACAAAGGAATTTGTGCTTGGAATATCAATTGTGAAGTAGGCAAATGTGAAACCTAAGACGGCAAGGATAAATCCAATTCCGCCAGCGAAAATCCCATACCGAAGTAGATTTTTTCGCAGAATTTTCATAACTAAAGGCTACCTTCTGTCACTAAATACTGTCCCATAAGTTAACGCCCTCTTAGTGATTTCTCATGAAGATGCCAGCTTTTTAATTCTTTCGCTGGCTTCCAGTCATCATCCTCAAGGGTGTGAACCTTCCGTGGCGTCTTACGTGTCCGCTCATCTCCGAGCAAGAATGAATAAATTAAATG
>DFDL01000081.1:1890-4162 GCA_002367715.1 Actinobacteria bacterium UBA3028 | reverse complement strand
AGCGGCGCAGGAGTTCCATCTGGTAGTAGCGCTGGGACATCGACCGCATTGTGCCTTGCATAAACTCCCGAGCCAGGTAAACCAGCAGCAGTTGCAAGTGAAGCGCCGCGGAAGCGAGCAATTGATTGATCGCGCTGGGCGGTACGAGATTTAGTTGTTGTGCTTTGAGCCAAGACCATTGCGCCAAGTGCAGCTGTAATTAAGAGGGCAGAAATCACTTCAAATGCAAAGACATATTTAGTAAATAGCTCTGAAGCTAGACCTTGAACATTTCCACCAGAATTTGCATCTTTAAGACCAATGGCTTCGACTCCGATTGTTGCTCGGGAGATTAGTGAAAGAATTAGTCCGCTTAGGCCAATTGCTGCAACAATTGCTGCTGAGCGCTGTCCTCTAATAGATTCAACTAAAGAATCTGCAGAATCAACGCCAACAAGCATAAGAATAAAGAGGAATAACATCATTACAGCGCCGGTATAAACCACAATCTGGACTATTCCGAGGAAGAGGGCATCTTGTGCGATGTAGAAAATTGCCAAGGTCACCATTACCCAGGCCAGCAGTAGCGCAGAGTGGACTGCTTTCTTTGCGAAGAGCATTCCGAGTGCAGCTACGACAGCTAGAGGTGCAAGTATCCAGAACAACACAGCCTCTGGCGTAAGTGTTTTACCAACTTCTAGGGCGCCGAGTGCCAGATTACTCATCTGAGCTACCTGTTATCTCACCGCGATAATAATCAAGATGCGTCTTTCCGGAAGCCATTGGATGAGGTGGTAGCAGCATTCCAGATTTTAATGGAGCCATTAAATCTTCTTTTTCAAAGATTAACTTGCTTCGGGATTCATCAGCTAATTCATATTCATTTGTCATTGTAAGAGCTCTTGTAGGACAGGCTTCAATACAGAGACCACAGAAGACACAACGCAGGTAATTGATCTGGTAGACCTTGCCATAACGCTCACCCGGTGAGAATCTCTCCTCATCGGTATTTGATTCACCTTCAACCAAAATTGCATCTGCAGGACAGGCCCAGGCGCATAGTTCGCAACCAATACATTTTTCCAAACCATCGTCATAGCGATTTAATTGATGACGCCCGTGAAACCTCTCGGCAGTTGGCTCTTTAACTTCAGGATATTCAACGGTATTTGGCTTCTTAAACATAGTTTTAAAAGTTACCCAGAATCCCCCAAGTTGCTGAAAGAAACTCTTAGCTGGCTGGCTTTCAATCGGCACATTTGCCTTTGATGCTGCAGTTAAACCGAGATCATTAGAACGCGGAGTTAATGGACTATCCATTTATTTGCTCCGTTCTAGTATTGGATATTTTTTGAGGTATGGCAGGAACTGGAAAGCTTGGAGTGGCAACTTCCCCTAGAGCGTCAGCTAGAGCTCGACGCTTCTTTGAGGACTCATATAAATTTGCACCAGCAAGTACAAGGAGAACGATGCCAATTGTGAAACCGATTAGCGCCGAACGAGGAGCTCCTTGCAATGAAAGCACGCGCAGTGTGGCCACAATAATGATCCAGACTAATGAGAATGGGATTAGAACCTTCCAACCAAATTTCATAAATTGGTCATAGCGAAGTCTTGGCAAGGTGCCTCGCAGCCAGACAAAGATAAAGAAGAAGAAGACAACTTTGGCCAAGAACCAAATAACTGTAAACCAACCACCAAGCCAGCTTTCAGTAAATCCAAGTCCAGGAAGTGCGTGATAACCACCAAGAAAGAGCGTTGCTGCTAGCGCCGAAACTGCGACAATATTTACATATTCAGCTAAGAAGAAGAGAGCAAATTTTAGTGATGAGTACTCAGTATGGAATCCACCCACTAGCTCACCTTCTGCCTCTGCTAAATCGAAGGGGGCTCGGTTGGTCTCGCCGACCATGGAAATTGCGTAAATTACAAATGATGGAAATAGGGTTACACAGAACCACCACTTATCTTGCGCGCCAACGATATCTGCCGTTGACATCGAGCCAGAGTAAATAAATACAGCTACAAGTGATAAGCCCATCGCAATCTCATATGAAATTACCTGCGCGCTTGAACGCAATCCACCAAGTAGTGGGTAGGTAGACCCTGAAGACCAACCGGCAAGAACAATCCCATAAACTCCAACTGAGGCAGTTGCCAATATATACAAGACGCCTACTGGAATATCGGTCAATTGCATTACAGTCTCGTGACCAAATAAAACAACGGTTCCAGAAAGTGGTATTACGGCAAATGCCATAAAACATGTTGTTACCGCAATGATTGGTGCAAT
>DFDL01000081.1:0-1677 GCA_002367715.1 Actinobacteria bacterium UBA3028 | reverse complement strand
ACAAAGACTATGCGATCAGCTGCTTTAGGAATCAGATCCTCTTTAAGTGCCAGTTTCACACCATCTGCAAGCGCCTGTATTAAGCCGAAAGGTCCGACTCGGTTAGGCCCCATTCGTTGTTGCATGCGCGCAACTATGCGTCGCTCACCCCAGACAGACATTAGGGTAGCTAAAACGCAGACGGCAAAAATTAGTAGAGCTTTGACTAAAGATATCCAACCTGGATCTGTAGCTATTAAATCTGCTGTGCTCATGCTTTTGCCACCGTAACTAAACCACTTGTGAATCCAAGGTTTGCAATTACTTGAGAATTTATTGAATTACGCGGAACCCAAATTGCGCTATCGGACATCTCACAAATTTCAACTGGAAGTTTTAATGAGCCAGAATCACTTGAAATCGCAATCTGATCCCCCGCAATTACTCCCAACTTCTGCGCCCGAGCACTCGATATATGTGCCGCTGCCTTGCGGGCCGTACCAGCAAGATTTGCTTCGCCATCTTGCAGCGTGCCAAGATCTAGTAATAACCGCCAAGAAGAGAGTTGTAGTTTCTCTGCCGCTAGCTCTATTTTTTCAGGTGCAACGCCTTTAAATTTGTTTACTGCACCATCCCAAGTTCCAAGAGCTGTTATTTCACGCGCAGTTGCTGAAACGGTTGGCAAATTTATTGGGCTTCCCATCTCATCAGCAAGTGCTGAAAGAATTTTCACATCACTTCTTGAGAGTGAATCGGCTACAGCTTTTCTAAATGAGCGAGGGCTTCCCTGCCAATCTTGAAATGAACCACTCTTCTCAATTACAGCTGCTACTGGAAGAACTACATCTGCGACAGCCGTTACTGCGCTGTGGGTAATTTCTAGTGAGACTACAAATGAATTAAGTAACTGGGATAGCGCGGTATTTGAAATATCCAAAGGATCTACACCGCCGATTACTACGGCATCTAGATTATTGACGCTAAGCGCTAGAAGTATCTCTGAGGTAGAGCGACCCACATCTGCCGGAAGTGAATCAACTGACCAAGCAGCCGCAACATCAACACGAGCACTTGGATCAGATACTGGTCTGCCACCTGGAAGAAGAGTTGAGATTGCGCCAGCTTGTAGTGCTCCGCGCTCTCCTGCTCGACGTGGAATCCAAGCTAATTTCGCGCCAGCTGTTTCTGCAAGTTTTACTGCAGCTGATAGGGCGCCAGTCTTTTCAGCCAACCGCTCGCCTACCAAGATAACGCTCTTGGCGGTAAGTCCTGAAATTGAAGAGATATCTAAGATTAATTCAGCGCTTAACTTAGCCGCGCCGCGACTTACAAATGGTGCATCGCTTATAACTTTTAGGCCGCGCTTTCTAACTTGCTTGTAAGCCCTTAAAAATACAATTGGGGACTCTTCTTCTGGTTCAAAACCAAGTAGAACAACTTGATCTGCCTTATCAATATCTTTATAGGTTGTCTTTAAACCTAGTGCGACACTTGTTAAGAATGAGCTCTCTTCATCACTGTGTGGACGAGCACGAAAATCAATGTCATTAGTTCTCAATGCGACTCTGGCAAATTTGCTATACCCATAAGCATCTTCAACAGTTGCTCTTCCACCAACTAGAACTGCTGCGCGCTTTGCCTTTAGCCCTGCTGCAGCGAAGGCAAGTGCCTCGGGCCAAGATGCTTCATGGAGTTCGC
>DFDL01000033.1:430-36200 GCA_002367715.1 Actinobacteria bacterium UBA3028 | reverse complement strand
AATAGGTTGGTTGAAAGTGGAGACACCTATAAAATTGAGGGCGATACATATTTTAAAGTAGATAAATTCCTAGGTGGGCTCACGATTCCTTATGAGCGAGCCCTTGTAATCTTTGCCGAGCGAGGGGGAGATCCGAAACGAGTTGGCAAGGAGAGCCCTTTGGATCCAATTCTTTGGATTGCAAATAAGCCAGGTGAACCTAGCTGGCAGTCTCCAATGGGGTTAGGCCGTCCAGGCTGGCATATTGAATGTTCTGTTATCGCGCTGAAATATCTGGTAGGTGATAATTATTTGGACAATTCAAGCACCAGAGATTTTGAAATCGATCTACAAGGTGGAGGAAGTGACCTGATTTTTCCGCATCATTTTATGACTGCGGCTATCGGCAAGGCGTTAACTCACAAGGATTTTGCAAAGAGCTATATTCATACCGGCATGGTTGGTCTCGATGGCGAGAAAATGAGTAAGAGCAAAGGGAACTTAGTTCTAGTTTCAAAACTTTTGGATTCGGGATTTGATGCTATGGAGATACGCCACGCGCTATTGTCGCAACATTTTGCATCTGATCGAATGTGGAGTTCGCAAACTATTCTTGAATCTAGAGAGCGAATTGCATCGCTCCGTAAGTCGTTATCAAAGGTAGATGTTGCGCCAACTGCAGAACTACTGGGGTTTTTAGCTTTGGATATTGCAGATAACTTGAATACTCCGAACGCACTCAAGAGGCTTGATGAGTGGAGCGAATCGACACAGTCTGGTGCCACAGGTGGTAGCGCCGGAGAGCTATCTAGATTCTTAGATGCGATTTTTGGTTTAACTCTTTAAGGTAGGCTTGCAAACAATGAAAAATCCATCTTCACTTCGCAGAGCAATGGCAGAGCGGGTAATAATTGCAGATGGCGCCATGGGGACTATGTTGCAAGAGGCGAATCCAACTCTTGAAGATTTCCAAGGTTTTGAAGGCTGTAATGAGATTTTAAATGTCTCAATGCCCGAGCTTGTTAAATCGATTCACCGTAAATATTTTGATGTCGGCGTTGATGCTGTTGAGACAAATACCTTTGGAGCTAATTGGGCCAACCTTGCAGAGTACGGAATCGAAGACCGCATCTATGAACTAGCTCTAGCTGGTGCAAAGATAGCCCGTGAGGTTGCAACAGAGTTCACAACGGATGAGAGAGAGCGTTGGGTATTAGGATCACTTGGCCCTGGTACAAAATTGCCAACACTTGGCCATACGGATTATCAGAACCTAAAGGAGGCCTACGCAATAGCGACAAGGGGCCTACTCGATGGCGGATCAGATGCGATCTTGATTGAGACAACACAGGATTTACTTCAAGCCAAAGCGGCAGTTAATGGCGCAAGAGATGCCATCGCCGAAAGTGAGCGAGATATTGTTCTGATCGTACAAGTAACTGTTGAGGCCACCGGAACCATGCTTCTAGGTTCAGAGATCGGAGCTGCCCTTAACGCACTCGCACCACTGGATATTGATCTAATCGGTTTGAATTGTGCAACCGGTCCAGCAGAAATGAGCGAGCATCTTCGAGTTCTCTCTAAGACAAGCCAAGTTGGTATTTCCGTGATGCCCAATGCCGGACTCCCACAACTTGGCCCCAATGGCGCCACTTATCCGCTAGGTCCAGATGCTTTAGCAGATTATTTAGCGCAATTCATCGATTCATATGGCCTAACACTTGTCGGAGGTTGCTGCGGAACAACACCAGCGCACTTAGCAGCAGTCGTTAAAAGGTTGCTGGGTAAAAGTTTGGTAAGTCGCAATTGCGAGCGAGATGTTGGAGCTTCATCGCTCTATCAATTTGTGCCATTTCGCCAAGATAAAACTTATATGTCGATCGGTGAACGAACTAATGCAAATGGATCTAGGGCCTTTCGTGATGCACTTTTGGCGCAAGATTGGCAGAGTTGCATTGAAATTGCGCGCGATCAAATTAGAGATGGCGCGCACATGTTAGATCTTTCAGTGGATTATGTAGGTCGTGATGGCGTTGCAGATATGCGTGAGCTGGCCTCGCGGTTGGCCACAAGTTCAACTCTTCCGATTGTTTTGGATTCGACCGAACCTGCAGTGCTCAAAGCTGGACTAGAACATTTGGGTGGTCGCAGTGTTATCAACTCAGTTAATTACGAGGATGGAGATGGACCTACCTCAAGATTTGCCAGAATCATGCCATTAGTTAGAGAGCACGGGGCAGCAGTTGTTGCACTGACTATCGATGAAGAGGGTCAGGCGAGAACTGCCGATTGGAAGTTAAGGGTCGCAGTTAGGTTAATTGAAGACTTAACCAAGAACTGGGGTATGCACACCGGTGACATCTTGATCGACACTCTCACTTTTCCCATTGCAACTGGTCAAGAAGAGACCAGGCGGGATGGAATAGAGACTTTAAAGGCGATTGCAGATTTGAAGAAATTGTATCCAGATGTCCAAACAACTCTTGGAGTTTCCAATGTCTCATTTGGGCTAAATCCTGCGGCCCGTGTTGTTCTAAACTCAGTATTTTTAAGCGAAGCGGTTAAGGCAGGTCTGGATTCGGCGATAGTCCATCCTTCAAAGATCACACCGATATCTCGGATAGGTGAGCGTGAGTTAGAAGTAGCTCTAGATCTCGTTTATGACCGACGAGTATTTGATGAGTCAGGAAACTGTACTTATGATCCACTTTCTACCTTCTTAGAGTTATTTGATGGCGTAGAGAATCGCTCAACGAAAATTTCGCGCGCCCAAGAGCTCGCTGCCCTGCCACTAATTGAGCGGCTACAGAGACGAATTATCAATGGCGAGAAAGTTGGCTTGGAGGATGATCTTCTTGAAGCTATGGCACAAGGCCTGGCTCCACTTGCGATTATCAACGAACATTTATTGAGTGGAATGAAGACTGTTGGAGAGCTCTTTGGCTCGGGCCAGATGCAATTACCATTTGTTCTACAGTCAGCAGAAGTTATGAAGAGCGCAGTGGCTATATTGGAACCACATATGGAGAAGTTAGATGACGTTGGTAAGGGGAAGATTCTCCTGGCAACAGTAAAGGGCGATGTTCATGACATCGGAAAGAATCTCGTAGATATTATCCTTTCAAACAATGGTTATACGACCGTCAATATCGGTATCAAGCAGACAATTAATCAGATAATCGATGCCGCGACAAATTCAGAAGCCGATGTGATTGGAATGTCTGGGCTCTTAGTGAAGTCGACTGTGATCATGCGTGAAAATTTAGAGGAGCTCACCTCTCGCGATTTAGCTAAGAAGTGGCCAGTAATTTTGGGTGGCGCTGCTCTAACCCGTAGCTTTGTAGAACAAGATTTAGCGGGAAATTTTCCAGGAACTGTTAGATATGCCAAGGATGCATTCGAGGGCTTGAGCCTTATGGATACTTTGATGGCCATTAAGAATGGCGATCAGAGCGCCTCGCTACCACCACTACGCGAACGTCGCACGCCTAATACTCGCGCGCTTAGAACACCGAACTTGGATACCAAGCGTTCTGATGTTGCTGTAGATAATCCATTAGCTGTTCCACCTTTTTATGGATCGAGAATAGTAAAAGGTATTTCGCTATCTTCATATCTTGGTTCCCTAGATGAACGCGCGCTATTTGTCGGACAGTGGGGGCTACAAGGCAAGCGGGGTGAGTACGAAGAGATGGTCGAGCAGGAAGGCCGCCCAAGATTGCGATCTCTTCTAAATGAAGTTGGCGCCAATGGTTGGCTAAACGCTGCTGTTGTCTATGGATATTTTCCTTGCTACAGCGAGGGTAATGATTTAGTTGTTCTCCACCACGAAGGTCCAGAATCTGGCAAAGAGCGAGTCCGATTTACCTTTCCACGCCAGAGCCGCGATCGAAGACTATGCCTGAGCGATTTCTTTCGAAGCAAGGAGAGCGGTGAGATCGATACAGTTGCTTTCCACGTTGTGACAATGGGTCAGAGCGTTAGTCATGCCACTGCCGAACTATTTTCCAAAAATGCTTATCGCGAATATCTAGAGCTCCATGGTTTATCAGTTCAGTTAACTGAGGCGCTAGCCGAGCATTGGCACCAGAGAATTCGCGAAGAGCTTGGGTTTGCTGGTGAAGATTCAACAGAGATAGCAGAAATTTTGGATCAAGGTTATCGAGGTTCACGGTACTCATTTGGATATCCAGCTTGCCCTGACCTGGAAGCGCAGCGAGAGCTATGCGATCTGCTTGCTCCAGAGCGCATTGGCGTTGAACTTAGTGAGGAGTTTCAGCTCCACCCAGAACAGTCAACCTCCGCAATTATTGTCCACCACCCAGAAGCAAAATATTTTAACGCTACATGATGCCAAAAGCGATCTTCTTCGATATGGATGGAACTCTCATTGATTCAGAGCCTCTGTGGTTTGAGAACGAAGTTAAATTGATGGCGCAATTTGACTATGAATGGAGAGTTTCAGATCAATTAAGTTGCATTGGTGGGCCGATCGGTCGCGTCGCGAAATATATGGCCGACCGGGCTGGCGGTGAGAATCAGCCTGAATTCTTTGCAGAGTCACTAATTTCTATGGTCTCATCTGATTTTGAAGAGCGCTTAACATTTATGCCAGGGGCCCTTGATCTACTTAAGGAAGTATCTGGTTTAGGAATTCACACAGCTCTAGTTTCTGCTAGCCCCCGGCAGATGTTAGATGCCACGGCGCGAGTGTTAAAGAATCAGTATCTCCAACTTCTTATCTCTAGTGATGATGTAGTCAATGCAAAGCCGGACCCAGAGTGTTACCTAAAGGCCGCAGCGCACTTCAAGGTAAATATTGAAGAATGTTTGATTCTCGAGGATTCATTAACTGGCGTAGCTGCTGCTAAGTCCAGTGGCGCTAGGGTCGTGGCTATTCCACATTTAGCGATTATTCCAGGCGATGAACAAGTCGTGGTGATTTCAACGCTAGAGGCAATGAGCGCTGCAAAACTATTTGCTTTGCATAACTAACTCCTGCATTAGTATGGCGCTATGAGAGAGAAGAGCTACCGTGGTTAATGGAGATCGAAATTTCCAGGTAGGAGATCGGGTTCAGCTAACTGATGCAAAGGGCAAGATGCATACAATCACGCTGCAACTTAATCAGGAATGGCATACCCATAATGGCTGGTTAGTTCACAATGAAGTGATTGGCACGCCCGAAGGTAGCGTTGTCGAAACGACAGGTGGGCTGAAATTTTTAGCTTTCAAGCCATTGTTAACTGATTACGTTTTATCTATGCCACGAGGTGCCACCATTGTCTATCCTAAAGATGCTGCAATGATTGTTGGTTTTGCAGATATCGCACCAGGATCAAAAGTTTTGGAGGCCGGTGTCGGCTCAGGAGCACTTAGTATCTCTTTGCTGCGAGCCATCGGGGAGAGCGGGAGCCTAGATTCATTTGAGAAGCGCGAAGAGTTCGCTGCGGTCGCACGAAAGAATATCTCCCACTATTTTGGTGAGCCACCGAAGAATTGGTCTCTCACTATTGGCGCAGTTCAAGAGGCAGAGCATGTCGATAAATATGATCGAGTAGTCCTAGATATGTTGGCCCCTTGGGAGTGCATTGATATGGCCTCTAACGTGCTGCATCCAGGTGGCGTATTTATTGCCTATGTCGCAACTACAACTCAGCTATCTCAGACGGCCGAGGCTATTAAGAGCTCGCAACAATTCACCGAGCCAGAGAGCTTTGAAACTATTGTTCGAGGTTGGCATCACGAAGGTTTGGCCGTTAGGCCGCAACATCGAATGATTGGCCACACCGCATTCTTAATTATGGCTAGAAAGTTAGCACCGAACACAGTAGCTCCTGCTCGCCGTAGACGTCCATCAAAGGGCGCCTACGGAACTAGCGAAGCTGAGAGTTAAAGTTAGTCGACGCTAACTACATCGACCACAAAAGCTAAAGTCTCATTTGGGCCGATTGGACCAGATCCTGATGCGCCATAGGCGAGCTCAGGTGGAATAACTAATAGTCGACGCCCACCAGCCTTCATTCCTGGCATTCCCTGCTGCCACCCTTGAATTACTCCAGAGAGTGGGAAAACTGCCGGAGCTCCACTCCATGAAGACTGAAGTACTTCACCTGTAGCCCAAGATATGAGGACGTAGTGAACAGTTAGCGTGGAGGTACTCACAACTTGCGTTCCAGTTCCTACAACTATATCCCTGCTCACAAGTTGGGTTGGGGCTATGCCATCCGGCTTTCCGATCACAGGTTCACTACCAATATTGTCTGAAACGTTCAAATATTCACGATCGGCTGAGCTCATAGAATTTCCCATCTCTTCGGTTGATTCATCTGCGCCACCATCTAGGGAGCAAGAAGTTAGCGAAAAAATTAAAGCTAGCGAGCTAAGAAGAGCCAAAGCGCTCTTGGTTCTCTTACCCTTTGCAAGTCGTGTAGGTGCTAACTGGGTTCTGCTATCGGACATATGCAACCACGCTCTCTTAACCTCTTTATGCACCAAAATTGGGCTTTTACCTGCGCAAAGGTTACCAAAGCACTAGGGTTTTCTTGTGTCAGACCGCAAAGCCGAACGCTTAATAAACCTCACTCTGGCTTTACTAGCCACAAAGCGGTACCTAAAGAAGTCAGAGATTCTTAGAAGCGTCTCTGGTTATGAGGGTAGCGCGGAGGCTCAGGAGCGAATGTTTGAGCGAGATAAGGATGATCTGCGTTCACTTGGTATCGAGATTCAAGTTGGAGATTTGGATGTCTTCTTTGAGGATGAACCAGGGTATCGAATCCCGCAGAGCTCATATGAGCTTCGGGTGCCTGACCTAACTAGCAGAGAGCTCGCAATTATTTCACTAGCTTCAAATTTATGGAATGGTTCGATCCTCTCGCAGGATGCGCAGGCCGGACTTCGCAAACTTCAATCCCTCGGGGTTCCTGCAGCGTTAGATATCGACTATCTTCTGAAATATCGCTTCGAGAATCCAACACAGATTGTTGAAGTGTTAAGTGATGCAATATTGCATCGCACTCAGATTAGTTTTAAGTATGGTTCAGGTGATTTAGCAGATAGACATATAGATCCTTACCGTATTCTGTTCTGGAACGGCTACTGGTATCTAATAGGTATGGATATTGATAGGAGAGCAATACGCATCTTCAAACTTTCTCGCATAACCTCAGATATAACGCGGGCCAAAAAGCGTGACAGCTATGAAATCCCAGAGAACTTTGATGTATCTATTTACCTGCCTAAAGATGAATTTATCCCACAATTTAAAGCAGTGCTGAAGATTGCTAGAGATTGTGCGCACCTACTGCGCCAGCGCGGTGTATTTATTCGAGAAGAATCAGATTGGGATATCTTCGAGTGTTTTTATGAAGATGAGAAGAGATTCGTGCGTGAGCTTCTCTGGCATGAAGATAAGGTAGTTGTATTAGAACCAGTTGAACTACGAGGCGCAATTATTGATCTCCTTAAATTGGCCAGCACATGAGCGAGAGTGCGCTAGAGAGAACTGCTCGCGCTCTGGATTTGATCCCATATCTACTCGAGCATCAAGGAGCTTCGGTTGCAGAGCTAGCTGCTAGATTTTCAGTTACTGAGTTGCAAATTACGCAGGATTTAACCATGCTGCACATGTGCGGTCTGCCTGGTTACACGCCACTCGAATTAATAGATATGTATTATGAAGATGGATATGTAACGGTCTCAGATCCCCAAAGCCTAAATCGTCCGCGCAAAATGACGAGGGGTGAGATGACTGCTCTTCTAGTTGGACTCGATGTCCTCAAATCTATTGGTCAAGGTGAGCACTCGCAGGAGATTTCCGAACTAGCCAAGAAATTGCTCTCAAATTCAACATCACAGATGGCCTTTGTAGTTGTAGAGAGCCATGCCCAGAGTGATCTAGAACGTACAGTTGCTTCAGCTATAGCGAAATCTCAAAAACTTAGAATTGAATATATTAGTGGGAACTCAGATAAGAGGAGCGAGCGAACCATAATTCCGCTCGAGCTCTATCTACGCAATGGCAATACATATTTGGATGCTTGGTGTATTTCTTCACAGGCTGACCGAACTTTTAGAGTTGACCGAATTGTTGATATCGAAGTATTAGCGATGGCTTCAGAGAGCGAGATTGTCCGAAATAGGATTGAACCTGTTCCAGAGGGGGAGATAACTCTTCATATTTCTAGCTCAGCACGGAGCTTCTTCGAAGAGAATCAGGGTATCTTTTTGCAGATAGATAGCCAGGATGATGGATATCTGGTCAGAGTGCAAGGCGTTGACCAAGAGTGGTTGCGACGAGCAATCCTGGGCTATGGTGATCAAATTCGAATAACTGAACCACGTGATTTCGCTACCGAACTGAAGGGTCGAGCCAAGGCCACCCTTGCGCTCTATATAGAGGTGTAGAGCTAGTAAATTTTGCCAATTAGAGCTTAGGTGAGATTTCCAGGCTCATCTGCAACTAGTATTGTCCGCAGAGATAGCTCAATAATCGAGAGTGGGGCAGGAAATGTTGAAAAATGTTCAAGGATGGCAGCTCATTATCGTTGCAGTTGTCTTTGTTCTTCTATTTGGAGCGAAGAAGCTACCGGATTCTGCGAAGTCCATCGCTAAGTCTCTTAAGATATTTAAGAGTGAGTTGAAGGACGATAGTGTCAAAGAGGAAAAAAATGAGGAGCCTAAATCTGATTCCTAATTGTTTGGGAATTTGACAAGGTTAACTGAGTAATTGAGGTGTCATGAGATCTAACCCTGGTCGCATGATGTCACTGGTCTCACATTTTGATGAATTGAGAAGAAGGCTATTCAAATCTGCGGTGGCAATCGCGGCGTTAAGTGTTGTTGGCTGGATCTTTTATGAAACTATTGTTCACAGATTAGCTGCTCCGATATGTGATCTTGAGTCTGCCACATCAAATGGAAATACTAATTGTGGAGTTCTCTACATAAATGGCGTTCTCGGTCCAATAGATCTAAAGTTTAAAATATCAATTCTTCTCGGTGCGCTGATGGCTGCGCCAATCTGGCTCTATCAAATATGGGCATTTATCTCACCAGGTCTCCACAAGAAGGAGCGTCGAAATTCAATTTTCTTTGTTTTATTCGCTGTCCCATTCTTTGCAATTGGCATCTATGCGGGCTACGTAATTCTTCCTTTCACAGTTGATCTATTACTTAGCTTCACTCCAGCATCGCTTACGAACTTGGTCCGCTTTGATGATTATCTTACCTTCGTGGCTCAGATGATCTTTGTCTTTGGAATTGCTTTTGAGCTTCCAGTATTTTTAGTGTCGCTGAACCTGGCACATATCCTTAGTGGCCGAGCAATTCTCAAACCATGGCGCTATGCAATCTTTGGTATAACATTTTTCTCGGCGATTTTTACACCAGGCGGTGATCCAATCACGATGTTCTGCTTGGCACTCCCACTCTCTATCTTCTATCTGATGGCAGGTGGGATTGCGCTGCTTGTCGATCGCGCACGCAGCCGCAAGCGCAAACTCGAATTTGAGGATTAATTGTTAACTCCGGCTGAGCGCTTTGCTGAGGCAAAAACCAAGGGAACTTTCCGAAAAACTCTAACCTTTGCCGAGCGGTATCCCTTCGAGCTAGATGAATTCCAGATAGAGGGCGCGCGAGCATTGGAATCTGGGAAGTCGGTGTTGGTTGCGGCTCCAACTGGCGCCGGTAAAACCATTGTCGGAGAATTTGCAGCATATCTAGCTATTTCATCAGGAAAGAAATGCTTCTACACAACACCGATAAAGGCGCTCTCTAACCAGAAGTTTCAAGATTTAGTTGAGATGTTTGGGGAGAGCAATGTAGGGCTTTTGACGGGGGATACGAGTATCAACTCTGAAGCTCCCATCGTAATCATGACTACAGAGGTTCTGCGTAACATGATTTATTCAGCGTCAGATACTCTTACCGATCTTCGATATGTAGTAATGGATGAGGTTCACTATTTGGCAGATCGATTTAGGGGAGCGGTCTGGGAGGAGATTTTGATTCATCTTCCAGAGAGCATTGCGATAGCTGCTCTGTCGGCTACGGTATCTAATGCCGAAGAATTTGGTGAATGGTTACAGACAGTTCGAGGCGAGATGCAAGTTATCGTGAGTGAGGTCCGACCAATTCCGCTCTACCAACATGTTCTCTTTGGAAATCGTCTATTGGATCTCTTCTCATCGAGTACAAAGGTTAATCCAGAAATCCTGCGATTAGAGAAAGAATCTTTCCGAGCAATCAAGGGTAAGTATGGATCAAATGCCGGCAAGCGCGATTGGCGTTCTAATTCTCAACTTACCGCATCAGTTCGGGCACTTGGCCGAGCAGAGGTAATAGAGCGTTTAGATCGTGAGGGTTTACTGCCTGCGATCACCTTTATCTTTAGTCGCGCCCAATGCGATAACGCAGTAAAGCAATGCGTTACATCGGGGTTGCGCCTTACAACTAGTGAGGAGCGCAGTGAAATTCGAGCGGTCATAGCCGAGAAGACAAGTAATCTTCCAGAAGATGATCTGGCGATTCTTGGTTTTTATGAATGGACAGATGCCCTTGAGCGCGGAATCGCTGCACATCACGCGGGGCTGCTTCCAACTTTCAAAGAGTGCGTTGAGGAGCTATTTCAGAAAGGTTTAGTCAAGGCGGTCTTTGCAACTGAGACTCTCGCCCTTGGGATAAATATGCCGGCAAAGACCGTTGTATTAGAGAAGCTAACCAAATGGAATGGCGAGTCACATGTTGCTATCACACCAGGTGAATACACACAGTTAACTGGTCGAGCAGGCAGGCGTGGAATTGATATCGAAGGTAATGCCGTTATTTTATGGAACAAAGATATTGATAGCGCCTCGGCTGCAGGGTTGGCCTCAACTCGAACCTATCCATTGAAAAGTTCTTTTAAACCAACCTACAACATGACAATCAATCTAATCTCGCAATTTGGCGCAGATCGTGCTCGAACTTCACTCGAATCCTCCTTCGCACAATTTCAAGCTGACAAAGCGGTCGTTGGTTTGGCGCGGCAGATTAAGCGAAATTCCATCGCAATCGAGAGCTTAGAGGCAGAGATCAGCTGCCATCTTGGAGATTTTCAAGAGTATTCCCAGATCAGATTTACAATCAAAGAGCTCGAAAAGGGTTTGAATGGCAAGAATCGCAAGGCTCGGGCCTTTGATGAGGAGCAGATTGCAGATTCAAGGAAGGCTCTTAGAAACCATCCGTGTCATGGTTGTAGCGACCGAGAGACGCACTCACGAATTGCAGAACGTGGGGAGCGCTTGCGACGCGAGAGCGCTGGATTATCTGCGCGAGTAGCGAATCGGACTCACGTTATTGCTCGTCGATTTGATCAGATAAAACTCATTTTAGAGAAGTTTGGCTATCTCAAAGATGGCGCAATCACTAATAGCGGTAAGTTGCTTGCAAAAATATATGGCGAGACCGATCTTCTGATTGCAGAGATGATTAAGAATGGTGCATTTAATGATTTATCTGAAGCCGAGATTGTTTCAATCGTCTCAGTCTTCGTCTATGAAGCCAGACGTGAGAGCACTCCAAAAATTCCAAGAGGTAGAGTCGAAGAGGTTCTTGGTGATCTAGTGAAAACTTGGATCGGTATTCACGATATTGAGCTCGACCTAGGGTTGGAACCAATTCGTGAGCCTGATGCTGGATTCTGTTGGGTAGCACATCGTTGGGCTAGCGGTCATTCGCTATCTGCAATTTTAAAAGGAACAGAGTTAACAGTTGGTGATTTTGTCCGCTCGATGAAACAGATAATTGATCTACTTCGACAGATATCGATAGCTTCACCAAATCTAGCACCGATTATCTCTGGCGCTCTTACTAAAATTGATCGTGGAGTTGTCGCTTATGCGGGGAATATCGTATGACGTTGATGTTGTTAGATAGCGCCTCGCTCTGGTATCGGGCATATTTTGGAATGCCAGATACCTTGCTCTCACCTAGTGGGCAGCCGGTAAATGCAATTCGAGGATATCTCGATATGACGGCCAGATTGATTGGAATTTATAAACCTAATCGACTAGTAGCCTGCATTGAAGGTGATTGGCGACCTTCATGGCGGGTGGATCTCTTCCCTGACTATAAGGCAAATAGGTTAGATGTTGAGGGAGAAGAAGAAGAGCCAGATACTTTAGGACCGCAGATACCAATTCTCTTAGATCTTCTAGAAGCATTTGGAATTCCATTGGTAGGTGTAGATGATTATGAGGCTGATGATGTTATGGCTTCTTTTGCAGTGCGTGAGAAGGGGCCGATAAAGATTGTCACTGGCGATCGCGATCTTTTTCAATTGGTAGATGATGCCAGAAAGGTTTCAGTTGTCTACCTCGCCAAAGGGATCGCTAACCACGATCACGTTGATCTCAAATGGATAGCGCAGAAATACGACATACCGGGAGAGCGCTATGCGCTATTTGCAATGATTCGAGGCGATGCCTCCGATGGTCTGCCCGGAATTCGAGGCATCGGGGAGAAGGGTGCTGCAATCATCGCAAAGCAATTTACGACACTCGAAGATGTTGTGCTAGCTGCTAAGGCGCAAGATGAACGGCTTACTCCCAATCTACGAAAGAAGATTATAGATTCGCAGGCCTATGCAGAGATTGCACCGAAGCTAGTTCATTGCGCACTTGATGTACCTCTTCCAAAGATGGATTTGGCCATGCCTAAACGCCCAGATCGTTTAGAGGAGATATATCAATACCAGAAAGATTACGGGCTAGGAGCAAGTGTCGATAGATTGATTGCGGCGTTAGGTTGGTAGGGATATTGCTTGCCGGATTTTTAGCAAGCGCGGCGTTTGCACCGATATCACAATGGTATTTAGGAGTGATCGGGTTTGCGCTCTTTCTGCACAAATTAAAGGGCTCACCGCGACCAATCTTGGATTCGATCCTCTTTGGTTTTTTTCTAAATGCCTTCGCACTTCACTGGACTAGCAAATATGTGGGAGCCACGCCGTGGATTCTTTTAGTGCTGCTACAGGCTATTTTTTATCTGCCAGTTGGTTTAATCTATCGTGTTGGTCGAAACATTGGTCTTGCTATCTTTACAATTTTATTGATGGAGCAATTGCGCGCGATTTTTCCATTTAGTGGTTTTGCTTGGACCAGAATCGGCTTTAGCCAAGCAGATTCACCAGCACTTGCGATCGCGCCTTATGGCGGCGTGCTCGCCATCTCAGCAATTACGCTGCTTCTTGCCTTATTGGTAGCTAACTTAAATCTTAGGAGTGTAGGGATGGCTTTGGCAATAATAGTTGCGCTACTAGTTATTCCGAGCAACCAGATAGACAGAGGTAATCTGGTCTTGGTTGGCATTCAGGGGAGTACACCTACAGTCGGACTCGATTTCAATTCAAGGGCTAAAGCTGTCTTTGAGAAGCATCGAGATGCCACCTATGAATTGGCCACAGGGGATTTCGCCGCCGTAATTTGGCCAGAGAATGCGATCGATATTGATCCTGCCGATTATCCAGAGGTGCAGCAAGATATTCTTGAATTAACTGCCTCACTTGGAAAACCGCTCATTGCGGGTGTACTTCTCTCAACTGGGGATGGCCCAGAGAATGCCTCGGTTTTATATAACGCTAGGGGAGAGGCGAATTCAACTTACGTAAAGCGATCCCTCACGCCCTTTGGTGAATATATGCCACTGCGCTCTTTAGCAGAATTCATTTCACCTCTTGCAAAACGAGTCAGAGATTTTAGCCCCGGCAGTGCTTTGATTACACATCAAATTAATGACGTGAGAGTTGGACCGATTATCTGTTATGAGATTATTGATGATGCATTGGTCTCAGAGATGGCTCGAGCATCACAAGCTCTGATAGTTCAGACCAATAATGCGACTTTTGCAGACACCGCACAAAGTCGACAACAATTAGCAATAACGAGAATTCGGGCAGCAGAGCAGAGAAGAGCAATTCTCTCAGTCTCCACAATAGGTATTAGCGCAGTTATTGATCAGAGCGGGAAAGTTTTGGCACAGACCGATGAGGGTACCCAGGAAATGATTATCGGCGATTTGAAATTAAATAGCCAGAATTCATTTTTCAATACCTGGCGCCTCTGGATTGAGCCGACGATATTCTTGCTTATATTAATCGCTAGCTTTTGGCCTAATCGCAGGCGTTTTGGAATATGAAGAAGCTTTTAATTCTAGTGCCGACGCTAAATGAGGCGAAAACTATCGGTGGGCTCTTGAAACGACTTGAGATTTTTCGCATCAATAGTGGTCAAAACTTTGACTTGATTGTTATTGACGATACTTCATCGGACAACACAGCTGCCATAGTTGAGGCTATTAACTACTCCTGGGTTAAAGTCCTACACCGCGCAAAATCTGGTGGCCTTGGAGCTGCATATCGCGCTGGTTTTGTAATGGCGTTAGATAGCGATGACTATTCACATATTCTGACAATGGATGGCGATGGATCACATAGCGTTGATGACCTTGCATCTCTAATCGGTGCTATCAAACCAGGAAAATCACTTGTTTTAGGGAGTCGCTGGATACCAGGTGGCAGCATTCAGAATTGGCCAAAATATCGAGAATATCTATCTAAGGCAGGTACTCGTTACGCAAAGTTTGTACTGGGGATCAATCTCAGCGATCTAACTAGTGGATATCGAATTTACAGCGTCGAGTTATTGGAAACTTTAAAACTCGAAACGATGTACGCCACTGGATATTGTTTTCAAATTGAGATGGCTATGGCTGCAGATTTAGCTGGCGCAACAATAGTTGAGGTTCCGATTACTTTTGTTGAGCGTTTGGATGGCACATCAAAGATGAGTCGGGCTATAGTCCTAGAGGCGCTGATTCAAACCACGCGTTGGGCCTTGATCCGCAGGCTGCGACCTAACGCCGATAATCTACATTATGTCAGAAAATCAGAGCCCGAGATCAATTGATGGCCAACTCGCTTATTGGAGCGCAGGAGCAGATTAAGTTCCTATCTCCGTAGACGCCATCTATTCTTCCGACACTTGGCCAGTACTTATTTCTAGATCCAAGCGAGAGCTCCCTACCGCTGGGAAATGCGCCAGATTCCCTGGAATATTTACGATCCCAGACTTCACGTAGTAAATCGGCTCCCGTGTGTGGGGCAAAGCGAAGTGGTGATTCTTCAACTTTTAGCTCTCCCCTTGCAATCATCTCAATTTCGGCGCTAATTGCAATCATTGCATAGACGAATCTATCCATTTCAGCAAGATCTTCTGATTCGGTTGGTTCAATCATCATTGTTCCAGCTACTGGAAAACTCACCGTCGGTGCGTGGAAGCCATGATCCATTAACCGTTTTGCCACATCATCTACCGTTACTCCAGTTAACTTAGTGATTTCACGCAAGTCAATTATGCATTCATGAGCGATATAACCATTTGCTCCACGGTAGAGAATCGGGAAGAAATTATCTAATCTATTTGCGAGATAATTGGCAGATAAAATAGCTACTTGGGTCGCAGTCGTTAAACCCGCCCCTCCCATCATTCGAATATATGTCCATGAGATTGGCAAGATACTGGCCGAACCAAAAGGAGCCGAACTTACTGGCCCTGGTCCCGTGGCTGGCCCACAAGTTGAATCAAATGGGTGGTTTGGCAGAAACGGAGCTAGGTGCGATCTAGCAATAACAGGTCCAACACCAGGTCCCCCGCCGCCATGTGGAATACAGAAAGTCTTATGGAGATTTAGATGTGAGACATCTGCGCCAAACTCTCCTGGCTTGGCCAGACCAACTAGCGCATTTAAGTTTGCACCATCTACATAAACTTGTCCCCCAGCTTTATGAACAATTGAACAGATCTCTGAGATTGCCTCTTCAAAAACTCCGTGAGTTGAAGGATAAGTAACCATGAGCGCTGCAAGATTTTCGCCATAGCTAGCAACCTTCTCTAAGAGATCGGCAACGCTAACATTTCCTTGCTCATCACATTCAATGACGACGACTCGCATTCCTGCCATGACGGCGCTTGCCGCATTTGTACCGTGAGCACTAGATGGAATGAGGCAGATATCGCGATTGTTCTCTCCCTTTGAATCCAAGTAGTTTCTAATCGCCAAAAGCCCAGCGAATTCTCCCTGCGAACCAGCGTTAGGTTGTAGTGAAACCGCGTCATAGCCTGTGATCTCTACTAGCCAATTTGAGAGCTGATTGATGAGGGCTCTAATGCCAGCGCTTTGATTAGCAGGAGCAAATGGGTGAAGGTTTGAAAATTCTGGCCAGGTAACCGGGATCATCTCGGTTGTCGCATTTAACTTCATCGTGCAAGATCCCAATGGAATCATTGTTCGATCTAGTGCAAGATCCTTATCAGCTAATGACCGAAGGTAGCGCAACATTGAAGTTTCAGAACGATAGGTATTAAAGAGCGGATGAGAAAGAAATTCTGTCTCTCTTAACAGTTTATTCAATACCGAGGCAGCTGCAACCTCTAGGTACTCTCCCCCAAAGATTCGTGCTATCGACTCTAGATCGATTACGGTCGATGTTTCATCTAAAGAAATTCCGATTGATTGAGAATCTCTTATCCGAAAGTTAAATCCCGCCTCACTCGCCTTATCTGCAATCTTTGAACTGTCAATTCCAGAGACTGTAAAGGTGTCGAATATTTCGCCTTCGCTTACATCAAAACCAGCTCGAGCTATAGCAGTTCGTAAACTAGATGCTTGGGTGCGGATTCGATTTGCAATAAGAGCTAATCCATCCGGACCATGCCACATTGCATAAAATGCTGACATGACAGCAAGTAAAACTTGAGCTGTGCAGATATTTGAGGTCGCCTTATCGCGCCTGATATGTTGCTCGCGAGTTTGTAAAGCTAATCGCAGCGCAGGGTTGCCATGCGAATCTAAAGATTGACCTACTAACCTCCCAGGCAGAGAGCGCTCTAATCCATCACGAACGGCCATAAAACCGGCATGCGGTCCTCCAAAGCCCATCGGCACCCCAAAACGTTGAGCCGATCCGATTGCGATATCTGCGCCAAATTCTCCAGGTGGCTTAAAGATAGTTAACGCAACTAGATCGCAGGCAACAATGCTAATTGCGCTAGCTTTTGAAATCTCATCGAGAAGTTGATGGTTCTCCAAAACCTTACCGTCGCTTGAAATCTGCGCAAAAATCGCGCCAAATATGGGCCTGCCAATTGCAACAATCGATCTACTTTCATTAGAGAATTCAACAACCTCGATTTTTAGCGGTTTAGCCCTAGTTGAGATGACGGCCTTAATCTGTTGATGTAAACCCGAGTCAACTAGAAAAACTGCATCATCGCCGCCTTTCCATATCCTTCGAGCAAGACCCATTGCTTCAGCAGCTGCGGTTGCTTCATCCAACATGGATGCATTAGCCACTTTTAACCCAGTTAAATCCGTTACTAAAGTCTGAAAGGCGAAGACAGCTTCTAGTCGTCCTTGGCTTATCTCGGGTTGATAAGGCGTGTATGCGGTGTACCAAGCTGGATTTTCAAGAACATTGCGCAGAATAACTGGCGGCGTGATCGTTCCGTAATACCCAAGACCGATTAGAGACTTCATAACTTTATTCTGGTTAGCAAAAGCGCGTAACTCTTGGATGGCTTCGACTTCAGAGATGGCTGTCGGTAGCGAATTAGCTAAGTTATCACGCAGCGTGATATTTTCCGGGACAACTTTAGCGATAAATTCTGTTAAATCTGATTCACCCAATTGCGCCAGCATTGTTTCGATTTGCGTTGCATCGGGACCGATATGTCTATCGACGAAAGATTCTCGACTTGAATTCTTCAAAGTACTCCCCCAAATTTGCGGAGCCTAAACTCCTGTTCCCTGGGGAAGGAAAATTAAGCTAGTTTGCGTTTTCTTCGGTTAGTTAGTTCATCATCGGCCTCGCTAAGAATATTAACTCCTACAACACCTTCACCTGTAGCAGTATTCTCGCCTTGTAACGTAGCTAATGAACCTTCAACCTCAGACCAAACCTTACCAATTGCTATCCCAAAAACGCCTTGACCGCCTTGAAGCAGATCAACTATTTCATCGGCGCTTGAGCATTCATAAATTGTTGCGCCATCACTCATCAAAGTCATCCGCTCTAAATCTGAGACTCCGCGAGAGCGAAGGTGTTCAACAGCTGAACGAATATTCTGGAGCGAGACACCAGTGTCCAATAGGCGCTTAACAATTTTTAAAACCAGGATGTCCCGAAATCCGTATAGCCTTTGAGAACCTGAACCGCTTGCCCCTTGAACGCCCGGTTCAACTAAACCGGTACGCGCCCAGTAATCTAATTGGCGATAAGTAATGCCTGCGGCAACACATGCAGTTGCACCTCGATAGCCGACCTCGACCTTTGGTGGTTGCGTAAATTCAGACATCGACGACTCACTTCTGTGTGGGAAGATCCTTAGCGGATATAGGAGAAGGCTAGTTTGAAGCCCCCCACCCTGCAATGACCGACACGCAAAACTCTAAATCTTTCCTTCAGGGTTAGGCTCTCGCAGATAGTTCATCTAGGCTAAAAAGTCCTCGGGATTAATATCTTCGAGAAATTCTCGAAAGGCTTCAACCTCATCATCTGCCTGATTCGGGATTTCGATCCCTGCAGCTTCAAAGAGCTTCTCTGATGCCGATATCTCGCAGCTACTACGAACTGCTAAGGCAATAGCATCACTGGGCCTAGCCGAAATTCGTTCACCGCCCTGAAGAATTAAATCTGCATAGAAAACCCCATTGATTAAATCTGTGAGTTCAACCTTCATAATCTTTGAACCCAGCTCTTCGATTACAAGCTTAAAAAGATCATGAGTTAACGGTCTAGGTGGAAGAACTCCTTGCTGAGCGAAGGCAATCGCGGTTGCTTCAGCCGCACCGACCCAGATGGGAAGGTAGCGAATCCCATCTATCTCTTTGAGGAGAACTATCGGTTGGTTAGAGGGCATCTCAACCCTAACCCCTACTACTTCAACCAAGTGGAATTTCATAAGTCGTCGAAACTATTTACTGCGATGAAGTCCGGATGCAACCAATGCAGCATGTAGTCGAATTGAAAGTGAGGCTAATTCTCTCTGAACTTCTTCTGCTCGAGCCTGCGCATCAGAACCTTTTTGGCGTAAAAGAGGAGTGATCACCTGTTCTACTAAACCTACTTCACGATCTGCAGCTGTCTTGAAGCTTCGTAGATGACGGGCCTCGATACCAAAAGATGCCATCTCCGCAACTGCTCTTGCTACCGCGAGGGCGTCAGCATCGAAGTATCGACCTTTAATTTCAATCAAACCGAAGGACTCTAGATGTGCAAGTTGTGCCTCTAATAGACCTGATGATTGTAGAAGTTCTTCGCGTGATAAACGCAGTTGACTATCATGAATAAAATTGGATGGTGCAAATTCACCGTCGATTGTTGCTAGACGCGGCGCAGCTGGGGAGCCTGGATTTACTGATGGCGTGAGGCCTCTATCCAGTGCATCCAAATTCTCTTTTATAACGCGCAGTGGAAGATACTGATCACGTTGTGCGGAGAGGACATAGCGCAGACGCTCTAAATCGACAGAGGTAAATTTGCGGTATCCAGAGGGAGTGCGTTGTGGATCGATTAACCCCTCAGACTCCAGAAACCGAATCTTGGAAATCGTGATATCCGCAAACTCCGTTCGAAGTTTGCTCAGTACCTCGCCGATACTTAGATAGGCCCGGGCTGGAACGCTCATCTACTCTCCCTCACTCAATCGTGCATTCAATATCGAATCAAAAAAGGTCAACCGATATTTTCCTACTTGTACTTCATCGCCGTGATTCAAAACTGACTTATTCTTCGAGATTGAATTCAAATAGGTACCGTTAAGGCTCTTGAGATCCTCTAATTCAAATTTTGTGCCTGTTGGACCGATAGTACGAACTATTTGACAGTGTTTGCGTGAGACAGTTACATCATCTAGAAAAATCTCACTGCTTGCATCGCGGCCAATTGTGGTCAGTGGGCTATTTAAAAGGAAACGCGCTCCCTTTCCGGGTCCTGCTAGTGAGATAAGCATCGCGCTCTGACTATCCAAAACTTTAACAATATTAAATTCCTCAGTACTCAGAGAATCGAGGAGTGAGTTTTCGGAGAGAAAATTTGGAACAGACCGGAGAGCCGAAAGATGTAATGTGCTTGTAAGGTCAACATCACCAATCTTCTTTGGCATATCGGGCGGGAGTTCAGGCGGAGTATTTGTCATAAATTGCACTCCTCCAATCCTAAATACTTTTCGATATCTATCGAGAACCGCTAAACCTTTAGGTTCAACTATAGGCTGACACTATTGAAAGTTAATGGGAGCGTCAAGCGGTTAAGCTTGCATATTCTGCAGCCGAAAGTAGCTGAGCTGCTGGCCCTGTAATCTCAATTTCCGCTATCCAGCCCAAATTATAAGGATCGGAGTTAAGCGATTCTGGAGACGACTCTAAGTCGCCGTTAACTGCTACAACCGTCCCACTTAGTGGGGAATAGATCTCTGAAACGCTCTTAGTGGATTCAATCTCCCCGCAAATCGATCCCGCCGTAACGATCTGCCCAACCTTTGGCATCTGTATATAGACAATGTCACCAAGAGCTGCCTGGGCAAAATCTGTGATTCCAATACGAAATATGTTCTGGTCAGAACCGGCTGCAACCCATTCATGCTCTTTTGTGTACGAGAGTTCTGTTGGAATCAATGACATCTAGATCTCCCGTTCGGCAATATCTTTATGGGCTATTTCTCTGAGCGCAATATAGGTGTATTGCGCTCCAGTTATCAAGTAGAGCCCAACTCCCCAGATTGCAAAGGTCCAACCTGCGATGGTAAAAATACTTGAAAGACCGCTATCTCCAGCGACCAGAAAAAATGGAAAGGCATAGAGCAGATTGAAGGTTGCGGCTTTGCCAAGAAATGTAACTTCAAACACTCCCTGTTTAAGAGCTCTGCGTATGAGGAGCAGAGCTGCAAGCCAGAGGTCCCTGCCAATCAATACCAGGACTAACCACCACGGAATCTTCTCTTTTATAAGTAGGGCCAGAATCGTTGCCAATATATATGCACGATCAATTGCCGGATCGAGCGCAGCCCCAAGAGCGGTCTCTTGATTTAATAATCTTGCTACTTTGCCATCGAAGTAATCTGAAACCGCCCCTACTACTAAAACAATTAGCGACAGAGCTACATTGTTCAAAACCAGATAGGTATAGAGGAATATTGGTATTCCTAAGGCTCGAACTCCTGTTATTGCATTGGGCAGAGTAAAGAACTCACTTCGGAGTGCCACTACTAATCCCGCTCTTTAACCTTGACCACGACTTCAACGGGGGTGCCGGGAAAACCGAATTCTTCGCGCAAGCGCCGCTCAATAAATCGACGATATGCGGTTTCAACGAATTCACTGGCGAAGACCACAAACTTGGGTGGCGAGATGGCCGCTTGGGTGGCGAATCTAATCTTTGGTTGCTTGCCACTTCTTACTGGAGGAGGTGTTGCTGCAATTAGCGCTCCCAAGAAGGAGTTCAACTTGCTTGTCGGAATTCGCTTCTCCCAGCTGGAGATTGCTGTTCGCAGCGCAGGTGCTAGTCGATCCCGATGCCAACCAGTCTTCGCTGAGATGTTCACCCGCTGAGCCCAGGGATAGCGCTCTAAATTTCGCTCCAGCTCTTTATCCAATTGAAGTTGGCGTTCCTCATCGACAAGATCCCATTTGTTCATGACGATAACTAGACCACGACCAGCCTCTTCGACCATGCTAACAATTCTCAAATCTTGTTCGGTAAGTGGAACCGAAGCGTCAAGTACAACAACTGCTACTTCGGCGCGTTCGAGAGCCGTCGCTGTGCGTAGTGAAGCGTAATAATCGGTCCCGCTATCTTGTCGCGCCCGCTTTCGGATCCCCGCAGTATCGATAAAACGCCAAGTTGACCCGCCAATTTCGATTAACTCATCTACTGGATCTCTAGTCGTTCCTGCTGCATCATCAACTAAAACTCTAGATTCGCCGGCAAGAATATTTAACAAACTAGATTTTCCAACGTTAGGTCTGCCTACGAGTGCAATTCTTCGAAATCCATCATCTCGTTGCTCTGAACCTATTTCAGGCAGTTCCTTAACTAAGTAATCTAAGAGATCTCCGCTACCTCGGCCATGGAGCGCAGAGACAAAACGTGGCTCACCAAATCCTAAATTCCATAACTCATGGGCTGCGAGCTCTTCATTTATTCCATCTACTTTATTTGCGGCAACGATAACTTTTTTCTTTGCGCGGCGTAAGAGACTAACTAGTGACGAATCTTCTTCGAGCGCCCCAACTTGTGAATCAATGACAAAGAGCACAAGATCCGCTTCAGCTATCGCTGCTTCGGAACCGGCTGTTATTTTCTCGGATATTCCTTCGGGTGCTACTTCCCATCCCCCGGTATCAATCAATATGAATCTACGACCGTTCCATTCGGCTTCATACTTAACTCGATCTCTCGTGACACCTGGCGTATCTTCGACTATTGCCTCACGGCGGCCAATAATGCGGTTTACTAGCGTTGACTTGCCGACGTTTGGTCGACCAATTACTGCAACCTTTGGTAGGCCAAGGAGGTTTTTGCGAGTAAGCCACTCCCAAATTACTTCTACAACTTCCTTCAAATCTAACTGCGTTGAGTCTAGTTCTAGCGCATCTTCTGCTGGGCGAAGCGGAGAAATCGCACGTGTTGTATCTGCACGATCTCGGATATCAAGAGATTGGGCTACGTCAGGAGTTCTTACTTCTTCATCCTCTTCGGCTGCTCTTCTAACCGCCCTTGCTTGCAAATCAGCGTAAAGAAAGACTTTCAGATCAGCATTTGGTGCAACCACGGTTCCAATATCACGACCCTCAACCACAATTCCATTTTCACTCTGACTAATAATCAACTGTTGCATATCTACTAAGTAAGAACGCAATTCAGGAATTTGGCTTATGCGGCTAACATTTTCGGTAACCCTTACGCCACGAATTTTAGCTGTTAAATCTATATCTCCCGCGAAAATTTTTGGTTCTTTTGGATCAGTAGAAGAATTGATTGGCATCTTTTTTATTGCGGCAATTATCTCCCAACCTTCTGAGACGTTATTTTCTAACGCAACCCAAGTTGCTGCTCGATATAGAGCACCTGTATCTAGGTAGCTCCAGTTTGCTCGCGTGGCTATAGCTTTTGCAGTACTCGATTTTCCCGAACCACTCGGACCATCAATCGCGACAACTATTGCAGACATGGCGCAACCATACTGCTATACGTTCCGCTATTTTCGTGGGGCATGGGCCAACCAGCCCTTTGCAATCAAATGCTTCTGTAGCTTGACTGCATCACTTTCACTAAGCGCCAGGGTGATTAAACCGCTCTGCTGGCCAGGACTATGCTCAATAGTTAAATCCTCTATATTGACTGAAATTTTTGCACACTCATTAATTATTCGCGCAAGTTCTCCCGCTTTATCTTCAATCACAATTGGTAGATAGGTGTAATCCCGAGCAACTGCCCCATGCTTACCTGGAATGAGCTTTCGACCATCTCTTCCTGCCCTAAAAAAACTTTCTAGAGCGCCTATATTTTTATCGGCTATCGCACCTCTTAAATTTATAAGTCGATTAATGACTTCATCCAATTTAATGTTTACCGAGTTTGAGTTGCCAGCTAAGAGCCCAGCCCAGAGAGCAGGATCTGAATCGGCAAGGCGTGTGACGTCCCTTAAACCTTGACCTGATAAATTCAAAAATTTAGCGTTCTCTCCTCCGAGATTTGCTGCCAAGGCTGAACTTAAGATCTGAGGCAGATGAGAGATTGAGGCCATAATCTCATCGTGATCTATTGGAGGGAGTTCATAGATTGAAGCCCCCATCAGCCTTCCAAATTCATAACCCAATTCGAGCGCTTCATCGGAAGTTCCGGAGTTCCTAGAGATTATCCAGGCCCTCGATTCAAATAGGTCTGACCGAGCTGCCGTGGGTCCTGACTTCTCCCGACCCGCCATGGGATGTACAGAGATTAAATTTTTCGATAGCGCCGAAATACTCTCAACTTGTCGATGAAGTTCAGACTTTAGGCCGCCTACTTCTATAAATATTGCCTTTGGATTACTGGCAAACTCACTACTTGCAGTCTGGAAGATATGCTCTATAGGTGTTGCAATCAAAATCACCCTAAATTGACCATTCTTTAATCCGATCGCGCTGCCACCCAGAAGATCAGAGGCCAACTTCTCGTGCTCTTGATTCTTATCGACCAATAAGACATCAAAGCCTTCTTCTTTCAGTCGTAGGGCTATCGAAGTTCCAATCAGTCCACACCCGATAACCTTTACGGCGCCTTTGGCGCTCATGAATTACCTAAATCAGGCCGTAGAACCGCTGCGCCTCTGAGATATTTGTGCGCAATCTCTTTGCGGGATAAGGGCGAGTAAGCATGAACCATGACTCTTACAGTACGTTCCAAAGCCCCCTTAACCTCGATCTCCTGTGCGCAGATCAAAGGAACATCATTGAGACCCATACTTCTGCCAGCTGCTGCCGGAAAATCACATCGCAGATCAGGTGTGGCGGTGAACAGTATTGAAATCAGGTCTTCTTTACTTAGCCGGTTTGAGTCAATTATTGCTGAGAGAAGCTCTATGACGGCCTCTTGCATCTCACTTGTCGAGTCGACAGAAAGCTGCGTCGCCCCCCTAAAAGCTCTAACTAAACTCATTGTCCAATCCTACCTTGTCAACTCAACTGCCCGATTATTTTTAAAACTATAAAAGTATAGATAGGTTTATTGACATAACCACCTTTTATATTGTCGACACTCCTAAATAGGTACAGAAAGAAGATATAGAATGTCGATATATCTATCTTTATTTAGTAAACAACGAGTAAGATTGTCGATAAATTAATACTTATATGTCGCCAAAATAACGATTTAATAATAAATAGTTATTACGAAATACCGTTTATCTATTTAACTTTAAAACTATAAAAAGATTATCAATCTCGACCGAGTTTAGAACCCTCCACCTGCCCTCTTTGGTCTCCCCTATCGAGATTGGTCCGAAATCCGTACGGATTAACCGCAGCACCTCTATCTCCAAATATTCGAACATTCTTCGTATTATATGAAAACGCCCTTCATGAATTGAGACCTCTACCCAATGGTGATTGGAATCTATCTCCCTGATCACTTTCACATCCAACGCCCTTGCCATGCCATCCTCGAGAATCACGCCTTTCAAAAGTTGCGCTATATGAGCCCTAGTGAAAGGCCCCTCAATCTCAATCAGGTACTTCTTTAACATTCCATAGCTGGGGTGTGTAGCCCTATGCGTGAATACGCCATCATTCGTAAGAAGAATTAGGCCTTCGCTCTCCTTGTCTAGCCTTCCGACGTGAAAAAGTCTCTCACTCCTATCTTTGAAAAAGTCCCCAAGATTTGACCTACTTTCAGGGTCAGACATAGTGGATATAACTCCCCTAGGTTTATAAAATGCTAGATAAGAATTAGTCTTATTAAGCTTTAAAGCCTCACCATCTACTTCTACTTTAGAGACTTCTGGGTCAAACTTCGATCCCAATTCAAATACTTGAACGCCATCTACACTCACACGGCCTTCTACAATCATTATCTCGCTGGCACGTCTACTGGCAACGCCCGCATCGGCAAGTATTTTCTGGAGCCTGACTAAACCCATTTGATCCTCATTTCAACAGCTTCGACAGCGTGGAATATAGAGGAGTTTATGCTCGAAAGAAGGCTTTACCTAATCGGCAAGAGATGCAAGAACCTCGTCTAGCCCATCAACATCGGGCAAGAATGGTGCCAAAGCAGGCAAATCTGAAACCCCATTTAGTCCGAGTTTCTCAAGAAAGAACGATGTTGTTGAATAGAGAATCGCTCCTGTTTCGTGCTCAATGCCCGATTCTTCTACCAAGCCACGGGTAACCAGAGTCTTCATTACCGCCTCAACATTTACACCTCTAATAGCGGATACTCGAGCCCGCGAAACTGGTTGACGGTATGCGATCACTGCTAGCGTTTCGAGAGCGGCCTGAGTCAGACGCGATTGTTGACCATCTAAGACAAATTTTTCAACCATTGGCGCAAGGTCTGGATGGCTATAGAAGCGCCATCCCCCACTTACCTGTCTCAGCTCGAAGCCCCGTCCCGTATTTTCATATTCGGCCACTAAACTCAAGAGCGCTTCAAGAACAGATTCAGTTGGCGCCTCGGTTATCTGAGCTAGAACAACCTCAGAAACTGGTTCATCTACCACCATCAAGATCGCCTCAAGCGAGCGATTAAGCTCCAAGTTAGACATTTATGCCTCCATTTGTATCATCTTCAACTTCAAGTTGTGGCATATCGAATTCATCGCTTACCTTAATGTCTCCTTCTGCGCTTCCAGTCCAAGTTATGGCCAACTCTCCTAGCGTGATCACCTGCTCGAATCTGACCACACCCTCTCGGTAGAGCTCTAGGAGGGCGAGGAATCTTGCTACAACTACTAGTGTCGAAGTTGCCTCGGCAATGAGGTGCCTGAAGGTTGATTTTCCGTTCTTTCTTAGTTCTCTGACTATGTGAAGTGCTTCTTCAGCCACACTCACCATCGGGCGATGAATATGCTCTATCCCTACGCTGGGGGTAATTTTGGGCGAAAGGAGCCGTTGGGCAATGGCCGCGAAGCGCGCTGGGCCTACGCCTATTAGGACTTCAGGTAGAAGCATTGAAAAATGGCCCTCAAGGGCAACAGCTCGGGCAAAGCTCTTCTCTTCCCTTGTGATTCGATCGCTAAAGATGCTGGCTATCGCCTTAAAGGCCCGATATTGGAGCAATCTTGCAAAGAGAAGGTCCCTGGCCTCTAGTAGTGCGAGATCTTCTTCGTCATCAACCTCCCCAGATGGCAATAATCTCGCTGCCTTAAGATCTAGCAGAGTTGCTGCGACCACCAAGAACTCCGTCGTCTGGTCTAAATCCCAGCCCGCCTCAGAGCCTTCGAGCGCGCGAATATAGGCAATGAAATCATCGGTTACTACACCCAAAGCAACCTCTGTGACATCCATTTTATGCCTAGAGATGAGCTGCAATAGCAGGTCGAAAGGCCCTTCAAAATTGCTTAGGTGGACCGAAAAACCACTTGGCACGTTCTTCTCAGCCTCTTCTGTCGCAATTGCCATCTCATTCATTGCGCAAAGGTAATGCACATACGCTTGCGCACCCAATCGCACCGCCGTAGAGTCCGCCAATGGGAAAAAGCAATTCGAAGGTTTCTCGCTTAGGAACTAAATCGACAAATCGGGTTGAAGAGTTCTCCGCTACCTCTAGCGTTCTAGGGAAAAAATTAGTTGAGTTCCCGGCTGTAACAAAGCCAGCATCCTCAGGGCCTGCCCGCGTAATCTCAGTTGTCAATCAGAAGGGCGGCGTTGGTAAAACAACGACCACTATAAATCTTGGTGCAGCTCTCGCTGAACTCGGTAGACGAGTTCTTCTAATCGATTTCGATTCGCAGGCAAGCATGACCACTGGGCTCGGAATCAAGCCATTACAGATCAAGGAACAATACGGTTCAATTTGGTATCTCCTAAATGATTCACAGGCAAATATCTCTGAATTTATCTTGAAGTCAAATGTTCCGGGCCTTGATTTTATTCGTGGCCACAAGGACCTTGCTGCAGCTGATGCTGCTTTTGTTTCTGAATTGGCAAAGGAGCACAAACTCAGAAAGCTACTTGAGCCTCTTCTTGATCAATATGATGACATACTAATTGATTGTTCGCCATCCCTCGGAACTCTCACTATTAATGCATTAACCGCTTCTAATGGCGTACTAATTCCGATGGAATGTGAGTACTTCGCCGTTCTAGGACTTGGTCTTGTCAGAGAGACGATTGAGAAGGTTAGAAGTAATACAAATCCGCAGCTTAAGATTGATGGAATCCTAGCAACAATGTTTGAACGTAAGACCGCACACTCTCGCGAAGTTCTTGAGTTGATATATAAGGAATTTCCAGAAGACCTCTTGGATACCATCGTCGCTAGAACAGTAAGATTTTCGGAGTCAACCGTTAAGGGTGAACCCATAACAACTTATGCAAGTAGTTCGACTGGTGCGCTGTCGTATCGACGGCTAGCTAGAGAGCTAATCTATCGCGGAGGAGCAAAATGAGTCGCAGAGTAAGTCTTCCTGGTGCAGATGAACTTTTTCGCCAGACTACAACGCTGAGCGCCGTGCCATCTACAAACCCAACACCGGTTGAAGATGTTCCAACGGCTGTTATCAGCAATAAGAAATCAGTTCGTACTACGCCCCGGCGTCGCGTTAACTCATTCGATCGCTCACCGAGTGGAAGAGAGCGCCACGATGAGAAAATAACTGTCTACTTGTCCCCTGAAGAACTTTATGATCTAGAACAGGCAAGACTTGCGCTACGTGGTGATTTGGGGCTTGCTGTTGATCGTGGTCGCATAGTTCGTGAATCCCTCGCAATAATTATTGCTGACCTAGAAACAAAAGGTGATCAAAGCATAATTGCACGAAGGCTGCGCGGAAAATAACTACATTGCTCTCGGATGAGCGCTGGCGTAATTCTCTCGCAATTTATCTATTGTAACTAAAGTATAAATCTGTGTCGTTGTAACTGAAGAATGCCCTAATAGTTCTTGTACGACTCGAATATCTGCTCCACCATCCAAAAGATGTGTTGCAAATGAGTGACGCAGAGAATGGGGCGTTACGTGAGTCGAAATCTTCGCATTCTCCGCAGCTTTGGATACGATCTCCCAAGCGCTCTGTCGACTTAACGCCTTGGACCGTGAGTTTAAGAATAGGTACTGACTCTCCCCACCTTTCAAAAGGCCTGGCCTGCCTCTCACTAGGTAGTCCTCTAAACTTTTACGTGCGAAGTTTCCGATCGGCACTATCCGCTCTTTTCCACCTTTGCCGCGCAACTTCAGAGTCAGACTATTCGAAACTTCATCTAGATCATTTATTTTTAGCGCAGTTATCTCACTAACTCTCGCTCCTGTCGAATACAAAGTTTCAATTAACGCCACATTCCTTAGCGCAAACACCTCGCCATCAAAATTTGCTCCTTCTATGAGAGCCATCACTTCATTAATCGCCAGCCCCTTAGGTAGCCTCTTTGGAATTTTTGGTGGAGCGTACTCTGCAAGCAGATTTAGTTTATTATTTGTACGACTTTCAAATTTGATTAGATTTCGAACGGTTACCACTGCTCTTGAATTCGTGCTTTCAGAGCTCGGTTGACGATGCCCTCCAGCGCCTCGCAACCAGCCAAGAAAATCATCCATAAATTGTGGGTCTATCTCATTTAATCCAAGCTCACGTATCTCAACATACTCTTGCAATTTTCCCAAGTCCAAAGCGTAGGCTTTGATGGTATTTGGCGATAAACCCTTTTCAATTGATGCAAAACTTAAATATTCGGTGATCGCAGAATTCAAACGATCGTTATTTACCATTTTGCTTTATCGCCGCAGCAATTAAACCTGCGAAAAGTGGATGTGGCTTTGTGGGGCGCGATAGGAACTCTGGATGCGCTTGGGTTCCAACGTAATAAGGATGCATCTCACTTGGTAATTCTACGAACTCCACTAAATTCCCGTCCGGAGACAGTCCCGAAAATATCAACCCTGTTTTACTTATCTCTTCACGATAATTGTTATTAACTTCATATCGATGTCGATGTCGTTCTTGAATTTCAGTCGCACCATAAATAACGGCAACCAGCGAACCACTCGCCAAGACAGCTGGATAAAGTCCTAACCGCATCGTTCCGCCCATATCGCCTTTACCGGCAACAATCTCCTCTTGGCTCTGCATCGTAGAGATAACAGGATCTAATGTCTGTGGATCAAACTCCGCCGAATTTGCATTCGATATTCCTGCAAGATTCCTGGCAGCTTCAATGACCATGCACTGCAATCCTAAACATAGTCCCAACGTTGGGATCTTATTCTCGCGTGCGAATTTCAGAGCGCCAAGCTTGCCTTCAATCCCCCGTACCCCGAATCCCCCTGGTACGCAGATCGCATCAACATCTGAGAGTAAACTTTTCGAACCTTCATCTGTTGCACAATCATCACTAGCAACCCATTTAATGTTCACCTTTGCATTATTTGCAAAACCACCAGAGCGTAGAGCTTCAGTTACTGAAAGATAGGCATCTGGTAGGTCTACATACTTTCCTACTAGGGCAACAGAGATCTGATGCGCTGGATTGTTAACCTTCTCTAATAACTCATTCCATTCACCCCAGACCATTTCCCCAGCGGGCAGCCCTAATCTCCTAATGACGTAAGTATCTAATCCCTCGGAAAATAAAACTTTTGGGATATCGTAAATTGAAGGTGCATCAACCGCGGCAACAACAGCTTCTAAGTCAACATCACACATAGATGAAATCTTGCGCTTAACCGAGTCAGGTATAGCCCGATCTGAACGAATTACGATTGCATCTGGTGCAATACCAATAGCTCGAAGCGCCGCAACGCTGTGCTGTGTTGGCTTCGTTTTTAGCTCTCCCGATGGCCCAATATACGGGACTAGTGAAACATGGAGATAGAAAACATTATCGCGGCCCACATCTTGGCGAATCTGTCTTGCAGCTTCCAAGAATGGCTGAGATTCGATATCTCCGACGGTGCCACCGATCTCTGTGATAACTAGATCGATGTCAGGAGCTGCCATCGCCCTTATTCGTTCTTTAATCTCATTTGTGATGTGTGGAATGACCTGGACCGTGTCACCTAAATATTCTCCGCGACGTTCCTTGCCTATAACGTTGGAGTAAACTTGACCGGTTGTTACATTGGCAGAGCCATGAAGGTTCACATTCAAAAAACGTTCATAATGTCCAATATCTAAATCAGTTTCTGCGCCATCATCGGTAACAAAAACCTCACCATGCTGAAAAGGGTTCATTGTTCCTGGATCTACATTTAAGTAGGGATCCAACTTCTGCATCGTTACCCGCAAACCTCTTGAGGTTAATAATCTACCTAGGCTTGATGCTGTGAGACCTTTACCTAAACTAGAGGCTACCCCGCCGGTGACGAATAGATGCTTTGTCACATGAGTACTGGTCATGGAGCGCTAACCTATCATCCCTATCTGGCTTGAGCCACTAGCTCCAATAATTCACGCGCGTGTTCTCTGGCGGTCTGCGAATTCTCTTGGCCCGATAATAATCTAGCAATCTCTTTCAGCCTTGCTTCACCCGTGACCTCACTTAAGTCGCTCTGGGTTACCGAGCCATTCTCACTCTTCGCCACAACTACATGGCTATCTGCCCAGCAAGCCACCTGTGCAAGGTGAGTAACAACTATAACTTGTGAGTTTTTCGCCAATCTTGCCAAACGTCTACCAACTTCAACTGCTGCCTTGCCGCCAACTCCGGCATCGACCTCATCAAAGACATATGTACCAACCGGAGAGCTCTGAGCCAAAACTACTTCGACACCGAGCATTACGCGAGAGAGCTCACCACCGCTAGCAACCTTATTTATTGGGAGTAATTTCCCCCCTTCATGGCTTGTGAATAGGAAAGAAATTTCATCTAATCCAGTTGATGAAAAATTCCTAAATTCTCTTGAGCTTGAACTCTCTACTTGCACAACAACCTTTGCATTAGCCATTGCCAACTGGGTTAGTTCAATATTTATTCCGCTTGCAAGCTTCATAGCCCCTTGTGAACGCTTTTTAGTGAGCATTCGGCCAGCCTCCTGCAATTTCATAAAGTTTTCGTCTGCAAGATTTCGCAGTTGCAAAATCCGATCCTCACCACCTTGTAGATCTGCAATTCGATCCTGTGTTAAAGCAGCTCTCTCTAGAAGTTCACTGAAGGCAGTCATGCGATCAGAGCTTTGGCCATACTTCTTAATCAAAGTATTCAAATCACTCTTTCGATTCTGAAGGAAATCATAGCGAGCAGGATCCGCCTCCAGACTTGAAAGGTAGCGTTCAAGATCCGCAAAACTCTCATTTAATTCATAGATAGCATCTCCGAATCGATCAATCAACGGATCTAAATTAATGTCCCTACCTTTAATTTGATCCAGCGTCTTTCTAGAGTTAGCAAGTGATGACAATAGCGATGAATCTTCGGCGGCGATTAGTCCAAGTCCTGAAATTAGCGCAGTATTAAGCTCTTCAACTGAGCCCAACTTTCCAATCTCACTATCGATATCTGAGAGCTCCCCAATTTTCGGCTCATACTTCTTGAATTCCACAAGAAATTCTGAGAGCTTAACAATCTCAGAATCGCGTGCACTTAACTGACTCTCTAGCTCCTTTATCTTCATTCGAAGATTTTGTTGCTCGGCAAATAACTTGGAATAACTCACTAGCTCTGCTTCGCAAGATCCAAAAGCATCCAATAACTCGCGTTGGACCGAGGATTTGGCTAATCTCTGAGAAGATGATTGAGCATGAATTTCAATGAGACTCTCCCCCAACTCAATAACTTGAGCCGTGGTACTTGGTGCTCCCCCTATTGTTATTTTTGATCTGCCTTGACTGGTGAGACTTCGATTAATTATTACTTGCTCGTCTTCAACGACGCCACCTAAATCATCTATCCGCTTTGAAATTTCGTCGGTTAGGTCAAATATTCCGGCAACTTGAAGCCTCTCTTCGCCGTGGCGAATCAAATCCGAATCTGATTTAGCGCCAAGAATAAGATTTAGCGCCGTTAGAACCATGGTCTTTCCAGCGCCAGTTTCACCGGTAATAACTGTCAAGCCGTTACTAAATGAGACCTCGGCGCTATCAATCACTCCCAAATTCTTTATCGATAACTCTTGGAGCAGACTTCGCTTCTTCAATTATTATCTCCACGCCAGCCTTCGACCGGAAGTTTGAATTTTGCTACTAATCGATCGGTAAAGTTACCGTGGTTAACATAAGCCAATTGAATTGCATGTGAATCTCTAGTCAAGCGGACTCGATCACCTACCTCTAAGGAAACTTGACGTAGGCCATCAGCTGAAATTTGTGCGGCCTGGGAAAATACATCTATCACTATTTCACAATTCGGCGAGACCACCATTGGTCTCGAGAAGAGTGCGTGGGCTGCTAGTGGTAACAGGAGGAAGGCATCAACATCAGGCCAAACTACGGGCCCCCCTGCAGAAAATGCATATGCAGTTGATCCAGTTGGAGTTGCGCAGATAACTCCGTCACATCCCCACTTGGATAGTGGTCTCTGGTCAATCTGGACGAAAAGTTCCAACATTTGGGAGTCACTACGCTCGACAGTCACCTCATTTAGCGCCCAACCGCTTGCGATTTCTCTGCCATTGCGGAGCACTTCATACTTGATTACTAGCCGTGGCTCTCGATGAATTTTCTCTCCCGCTACTGCAGAAACAATTTCATTGATTGTGGGTTCTGTTATCTCGGCCAAAAACCCAACATTTCCAAGATTTATTCCAATGATTGGAACCTGGTGTCCACGCACTATCTCAGCGGCTCTAAGGATTGTCCCATCGCCACCTAGAACGATCACGGCCTCTAGAGTTGCAATATCCCCTATCGGTTGAGTTCCCTCAAGAATATCTTCGTGATTGCATTTAACCCCGAAACCAGATTTTATAAATTTTGCCACTAGCTCTCGACCAAATGAGATCGCAGCTGGTCTCGCAGGATTTAGAACTATCAATACATTCTTCACTGTGGCCCCTTCGCGATAGCAAGATCCAATTCTGATTCTGAGAGCTCTTTAGCTCCTCTTTGCAACCAAAGAAAATATTCGACATTGCCTGACGGGCCAGGCAATGAACTAGCCACAACCCCCATGCATCCAATACCCATATCGTATGCGCAATCCGCGACGTCTAAGACAGCGGATTTACGGAGCGCGCTATCACGAACGACTCCACCGGCACCCAACTTCTCACGACCTACCTCAAATTGAGGTTTCACCATCACTAGGAAATCACACGAACTCTTTGAGACACTAACGAGCGCCGGCAGAACAAGTGTCAACGAGATGAAAGAGAGATCGGCAACAACAAGATCAACTGGCTCACCAACTTGTTCCAAGGTTAGATGACGCACATTTGTTCGATCCAAAATCGTGACACGTTTATCATTTCGCAATTCCCATGCAAGCTGTCCATACCCAACATCGACTGCAACTACACCTGCTACACCACGTTTAACAAGCACATCAGTAAATCCACCAGTTGATGCCCCGGCATCGAGTGCCCTCTTTCCTTCAATAGTGATTGCAGGAAATGCATCTAATGCACCCGCAAGTTTATGGCCACCTCGAGAGACGAAATCATTTCGTTCACCTTGAAGGGTAATTGAAGTTTCGGCATCTACCTGCGTTGCAGGCTTTGATGCTGGAATTCCAGTCACCAGGACAGAGCGAGATTCGATTAAGTCGGCAGCGTGATCTCTAGATCGCGCCAATCCACGACGAACCAACTCAGCATCCAAGCGTGTCTTCACTAAATTGCCTTGATCCTTAAATTCCGTCGATAGATGAGAGAACGCGGCTCAGACCATTATGAATGGCTTCAAACTCTTCGGAGTGTGTCTCTAGTGGGAGTTGAGATATCTGGACAATCTGAGTTTTAATCTCCGTCAAACTTTGAAGTCTCGTGTCATCTACTTGATTCTGCGCCATATGCATTTGGTTTACCTCGCCAGAATTACTATCGTTCATTTTTTGGTTCCTCTCACGGTAGCGCTACTTTTAATCTTTCCTGAAGCCTTCTTCGCGCTTGTCTTCTTGACAGCAGAGGAACTCTTCTTTGAATTCACTAATTTGGCGGTTGCCTTTTTAAGTGGCCTCGAACTAGCTCTCTTTTTTTCTATCTTCTTGGTAACTTCTTTCTCATGACTATCTTTGATACCTCTAACTAAATTCTCTTCCAACTCAGAAATTCGCTTATGTAGCCCTTCTAGATCTGATACTTTTGCAAAGCCCATCTTTGTTGCCGTTGAGTCAATCTGTCGCTCTAGTCGCTCTTTAACAACTTCGCCATTATCAACAATCCAGGTCTTCACATTCTTAGCGCTCTCCAAGACGACCTCCTCATTCTTACCAAGTAGGGCTAAATACTTTTTAAAGATTGGTGGGAGGTCTGTAGGCATGGTCTAACGCTATCTAAAGTCGCAGAACCTCGCTCGCTTCGACTTGCCATCTACTCGCAAGACCGCTCGGAGCCTGCCAAAAACGCCTTCTGACAGCTCCAGATACCTGAACCCAGCTATCTATTTTTATACTCAGAGCCGCCTTGCGAGTTTTGGCGCTCCATGCCGCAATGTCCAGGGAATCTACCTCCTTCCTAGCTCCTCGACTCTTAGCCCGCCCGACAACTATTCGAAATTCAACCACCTTATCCCCACTCGGCAATAACTTCTCGACACCTTTGCTTGTTACTCGGCCTACGAGAAGGACGCTATTGACAGGACTGATTGCGGCAGAAGCGTTTGAAAGGGCTTTCGATTTGGAACTCTGACTCATAAGCAATTCTCTCTTCTCAAATTTGTTAAAACGTAATCTTTCTTTATCAATCCCGATACGTCTTAGTGAAATGGGTCGAGCGTATTCTCTGTTAGATATGAGGGAGAACTAAAATGAAATAAGAGGATAGTGTTTAGGTTTTACTTGTTGATGAATCACCATTCGATTTTCAGTAATCAAAAAAATTGGAATTGTGTGAAAAATAAAAAAGGAGCGAATCCAATAACCGAAGTTATGGACTAGCTCCTTTTTATAATGATGTCCGGCGGCG
>DFDL01000033.1:0-151 GCA_002367715.1 Actinobacteria bacterium UBA3028 | reverse complement strand
TGAGTTATCAGTCAGTTGCATTTTTACTCAACCAGAATCTGGTCTTTCAAAATTTAACAGTTCCCGACCGTAGCTCGGGAACCACACAGTGAACGCGATGCATTTAATCAATTTAAATTTAATTAAATTTAATTAAAAAATGTAGTTAAAT
>DFDL01000039.1:70365-70922 GCA_002367715.1 Actinobacteria bacterium UBA3028 | reverse complement strand
GAAATATGTGCAATCTTCTGGTGGCCATTTTCAATTAGATGCTCAATTAGTAACCGCATGCCGGTCTCATCATTAGATCGCACAGTAGATGCGCGGGCAAGGCCATCAGCAAATGCACTTGCTACAACAATTGAAACCTTATCTGGAAGCGCCGAAAGTTGATGAAGCTCTGGGATTGAACCTACTACTAGAACGCTCTTTGGGCGCAGATCAATTAGCGCGCTAACAGTTCTAGAATCTAGGATTTGCTCGCCTGCAACATTTGGCAGCATTGCAGATGTCATAAAACTATATTCACCCTTGGCTTCAAGTGCGGCTCTAACTTGATCAACAATCTGGGCAAATAGGGGATTATGTAGATCTGCCACCAAAATTCCGATAAAATTTCCAGTATCAGTTGCCAGAGAGCGGGCTAAGAAATTTGGAGAAAATCCAAGTTCATCAGCTGCCTTGATCACCAAATCTTTGCGGTACTGGCTCACGGTCTGCGGCGCAGAATAAACCAGTGATACCAAGGACTTTGAGACCCCAGCTCGCGCAGCCACATCGCGAATAGT
>DFDL01000039.1:41458-70156 GCA_002367715.1 Actinobacteria bacterium UBA3028 | reverse complement strand
AGTGCGCTCTTTGTTGCAAGGTTTGAGAGCGAGGTATCTACTGGCACCTTTCCTGGAAATTGATCTGCAAGAGGTGGATCGGCTTCACGCAATAGTGATTGATCTAATTCAAATACCTCACAGATCAACCTTGCATAATCCATGCGATTGATTGCATCATCTCCAACTAAATGGAAAGTTCCTTTAGCCTTCTTTGAGATAATTCGCTCAACTTGGGCTCCAATTTCAGAGGCTAGAGATGGCGCAGTAACTTTATTTACTAGCTCGCCACCAAATACGGTAAATGTTCGCCTAGCCTTCAGCTCTGCAACTAGCGCAGATGCAAAATATCCAAAACCAACATCTTGAGTTCTAGGGCCAACAACTTGGGTTTGATGTATTCCCATTACGCCATCTACGCGGGCGATAACACCATTATCTGGCGCCAAATCGCGGATAACCTGTTCGCCTAAAGTTTTGAGTACGCCATAAAAGTTAACTGGATTCCCGGTGGCACTTTCTAGCTCAAGGTGGCCGGTTCCATCCATAACCCAACCAGTTGAGATATAAATAATTTGGGCGCTATTCGTATTTGCGGCATGGGTGACGCGTTGCGTTAATCCAACAAATGAGTCATATGCATATGCGCGATTTTCTTGTAACTTATTAAAATCATTGGCGATACCGCAGTGCACAATCGCCGCACATTCTCCGGTCGCCTCGATTAATGATTGGGTATTTGAAAGATCAACTACAACTGGTCGCCAAGGGAGTGCTGAAACTGGTTGGCTGCGAACTAACCCGATAACCTCGTGACCTGCGGCAAGGAGCATGTTGGCGATATTTCCACCAACAAATCCATTGGAGCCGGTAACTGCCACCTTGGCCATTTAGCTGCCACTACCTCTCTTTAAACTTTCTGCAATCGAAGGGCTATATTTGCTTACGCTCGCCTGCTAGGGTTGGACCGCTCCAAAACAATAGCTGTAATCTTGGTTCGATTCAATAGCTTGATTCAATTCGATAGATAGAGAGATCAGGTCAATGAGCAATCCGCGCTACTACTTCAAAAAGGGCGAGCTAGCCCAAGCTGGCTGGGATGTAATTGTTGATGACCAGTTACCGGGTTGGAAGCACACTGGTACTCGCGTTGGAACTCTATCGCCCGGAAAGATCTTTGAAATTCCAAGTGACAAAGTAGAGCGATTGATCTGGCCACTTGAAGGTACGGGAATAACAGTTGATTACAAGGTAGCTGGCGCAGATAAATCTCAATTTTTGGCAGGTCGCAAGAGCGTCTTTCATGGTCCAAGTGATGTTCTATATCTTTCGATTGATACCCAGATTAAAATTTCTGGTAGTGGTCGATTTATTATTGCCCAGGCGCCGGCAAAGAATTCATTTTCAGATAAATTTATTCCAGCTGCAAGTGTTCCACTCTTTAGTCGTGGATCAGGCCCATCCTCGAGGCAAGTTCATAACTTTGGAGATCCAGCCGAACTAGCGGCAGATCGATTAATTGTTGTTGAAATTATTGTTCCTGCCGGTAACTGGTCTGGGTCGCCAGCTCACAAACACGATACCTATATTCCTGGGGTCGAATCTAATCTTGAAGAGATTTATTACTTTGAAGCTGCAGTTGGTAAAGGGTTGCCGCCGCAAAACAAGGCCGATCCAGTTGGTTTCTTTCATGGCCGATCTTCAGATGATCGAGAATTTGAATTAACAACTGAGGTTAAAAGTGGCGAAGTTATTTTGGTGCCACATGGTTGGCATGGCCCAGTAATGGCGCAAGCTGGATATGACCTCTATTTTATGAATGTAATGGCCGGCCCAGATCCTGATCGCTCTTGGAATATTACTGATGACCCTAGCCAAGGTTGGATTCGAGATACCTGGAGCGATAAAGATATCGACCCCAGGCTTCCCTACCTTAATAATTAATAAAAATTAAGGACGGCCCATCTTTGCAAAGATCGCATCGAAGAACTTAGCGAATGTAAGTGATTCAGAGATTGGCATCAGCCAGTCATCTCCGCCACGGACTACGCGGGCAAAGGCATCAGACATCAATTGATATGGATCAAAGGCTTCAAAACGCTCTACGCGCGCACTGCCATTAACGGTGACTTCTAGGGTACTTGGTGAGTTGTGAGAGATGAAGGAATCACTTCCACCAGTGCGAAGCTCACCCTTTGTGCCCTCAACTATTAACCAATTTACAACCGAAATATTATCTGAGGTAACTGTTTCGGCAACTGCGCCACCGATCTTGTAGTTAACACGCGTGGTCTCATCTGTGCCACCTTTGTGCCAGATAACGCGAACATCAATATCTGAAATCTCTGGGAAACCTAGAATCCAGAGTGGTGCAACTGTTGAATATGGACCAAGGTCATAGAGGATTCCGCCACCAAGTTTTGGATCAAGACGAATGTTCTCTTCATCGAGTCCATCATATGTAAAGCATGATCTGATTCGAGTAATTGTTCCGAGCTCGCCAGATTCAACAATCTCTCTGATGCGCTTGCTGCGTGGGTGCCAGCGATTCCAACTTGCTTCAACAAAAATACGATCGGTCTCTTTAGATACTGCAATTGCCTCTTCAACTTCGGCTGCATTCATGCCAAGTGGCTTCTCGCAAAGTACGTGCTTACCAGCACGCATCGCTTTAATGGCAAGGGGTAGGTGCAATGAATTCGGGAGCGAGATATAAACCGCTTCAACCTTTGGATCGGCAAGTAGCTCGTCATAACTTGTATAAATAACTCCGTTAGGTGAGATTGTCTCTGCCTTTACTCGGTCGCGCGAAGCTACCGCATAAATTTCGCCAACATTTGATTTAGAAATTGCCGGATAGAGCGCTTTTTTAGCAATCCCACCAGCTCCGATAAATCCCCAACGCAACTTCTCTATTTTATCCATGCGCAGATACTAGCTCACGAATTAAATTATGGACAGACTAAATACTTGATATCGCCCTCTGCTGGTGGTGCATCCAATACTGCCGCAACCCCATCTAAATCTATTACTTTAGAGATCAAGATATCGAGATTTAATTTGCCACTTCCAACTAACTCAGCCGCCCTTGCTTGAGTCAATGGATTTAGAAATGAACCTTGGATTCGAAGTTCGTTTACTACGATGTTAAATGGATTTATCTCAAGTTTTGTAGCTGCCGCAGTAAGTCCCAGAATAATAATCGAACCCCCGCGCCTAGTTATCTCCTGTGATTGCGCAATGGTCTCAGGCGCTCCAGCACATTCAAAGGTCACATCTATCCCGCTTAGAACTTGCTCAACGTTCTCAACTTTTGGATCGATAACTCTTGTTGCGCCAATTTTCAAGGCAACTTCACGACGAAATTTCTGACGAGTTACTAAGACAATTTCTGAAGCACCGGCGAGCTTTGCAAGTTGAACAACTAGAAGTCCGATTACTCCGCCACCTAGTACCGCAACTCGTTCGCCACCTTTTAGCTCTGCTAAATCTAAACCTCGAATTGAACATGCAAGTGGCTCGATAAAGGCTAGGTGAAGTGGATTTAACCCATCGATGACTGGATAGATTTGTGAGTCAGGTGTTAAAACATACTCAGCTAGGCCACCATTTATATTTACACCAAGCGCGGTTAGCTCAGGGCAGAATGCAGTTCGCCCAGCTAGACAGTCCGAACATTTTCCACAGACGATATTTGGATCGATACTAACTACTTGGCCAACTTTGAATTTAGAGCCAGCTGCGACTTCTTCGATTATGCCACCGAATTCGTGGCCCAAAATTACTGGTTTACCAGATGGATACTCGCCCTTATAGATATGGCGATCAGTTCCACAAATTCCACAGACTAAAACTTTAATTAAACATTGCCCAGCTGCAGGAACTGGTCTTTCAACTTCTCCAACAACAAGTCTGTTTACTTCAAGGAGTGAGACTGCCCGCACTTAAATAGAGCTTCCATTTGGAGTAATAATAATTTTTCGCCCTTTGCCGGCTTTAAAAGTATTTAGTGCTAACTCATAATCTTCTAGTGCAAAGCGATCGCTGATCATAACTTTGGGATTTAGTACTCCGGCGCTAAATAAGTCCACAGCTCGATCAAAGCTATGTAGTACTGCCATTGAACCGGCAATCGTAATCTCTTTGTTGTAAATCCAAAATGGCTCAATTTCTACCTTAGCGCTCTCATTTGCTACGCCAAATTGCAGAAAAGTTCCGCCAGGCATCACTTTCGTAAGGGCCTCTTGAATTGCCTTCGCAACACCTGTGCAATCGATTACCACATCCCAGCCTCTTGATTGATTTAGAGTTTTAGCATCTGTAGTTGCAAAATCAATACCGAGAGTTCGAGCAGTCTCTAATTTAGCCTCGTTGATATCTACGATTGAGACGCTTGCTGCGCCATTTCGCTTTGCAAGCTCGGCCATCATTAGCCCCATAGTTCCAGAGCCATAAATTAAATAATGTGAACCAGGAATTCTGGGAAGCACGTCATATCCACGAATTGCACATGAGAGTGGCTCGATTAGAGCTGCCTCAAAGAGGTCGACACCACTTGGCAAGATGTGACAGTTCTTAACTGGCGCCTTTAAGAATTCTGCAGCTGCTCCTGGGTATGAGACGCCAAGAGCGTTCCAATTTTCACAGAGATTTCCGCGCGCCCGCCTGCAGAAGAAACATTCACCACAATGTAGCGAGGGATCAACGGCTACTAGATCACCAATTTTAATTTCAGTTACTGCGCTTCCGACCGCCACAACCTTCCCGGCCATTTCGTGGCCTGGAATTATCGGCAGTGTTGGGGCAAATTCGCCTTCGAGAATATGTAAATCTGTCCCGCAAATTCCAACACTCGCCACCTTCACGATTACATCGCGATCTCCCGGAGTTGGATCAGGAACGTTCTCAATTGAAACACTACCTACTCCCGTAATAACTGCGGCTCTCATCGTATTTTGCCTTACTTAGTTATTAGTTTTACATGGGATGGCTTTAACTCTTCGAGCGAGCGAGCGCCCAATAACTTCATGGTGCGAACCATCTGGGTATTTAAAATTTCTAAGCTTCGATCCACGCCCTCTTTGCCACCAGCCATAAGGCCATAGAGATAAGCGCGACCAATCCAGGTGAAGTTTGCGCCCGCTGCAATCGCTGCCACTACATCTGCTCCATGCATAATTCCGGTGTCCATGTGGATTTCAAACTTCTTGCCAACAGCTTTTCGAACTTCAGGAATCATTAAATATGGAACAGGTGCGCGATCTAGTTGGCGGCCACCGTGATTAGAGAGTGAGATTGCATCGGCGCCAGCTTTCTGCGAGAGCACTGCATCTTCAACGTTCTGGATACCTTTTACTAAGAGATTGCCATCCCATTGCTTTCGAATCCATTTGAGGTCATCGAAGGTAACTGTTGGATCAAACATAGAATCTAAAAGTTCGGCAACAGTTCCGCTCCAACTATCTAGAGAGGCAAATTTCAATGAATCTGTGGTCAGAAAGTTTAGCCACCAAGCTGGACGAGGCAGCGCATTTAAAATTGTCTTGGTAGTTAACGATGGTGGAATTGTCATTCCATTTCTAACATCACGGAGCCTGGCACCTGCTACTGGTACATCCACAGTCAGAACCAAGGTATCAAATCCTGCAGCCTTTGCGCGCTCTACTAGCGCCATTGAACGATCTCGGTCTTTCCACATGTAAAGCTGAAACCAGTTACGGCCATCTGGCGCAATTTGTGCGACATCCTCAATTGAACGCGTCCCCATGGTTGAGAGCGTGTATGGAATTCCGGCATCTCGCGCAGCCGTTGCACCCGCATACTCACCCTCGGTCTGCATCATCCGCGTGAAACCAGTTGGGGCGATTCCAATCGGCATTGCAGAAATCTTGCCAAGCATCTTTACTGAAGTATCAACACTCGAGACATCCCGCAAAATCCGAGGTTGGAACTCAATTTCTTCAAATGTTCTACGCGCACGAATCAAACTTGATTCGGTATCTGCTCCGCCATCGGTGTAATCAAATGGCGCTTGCGGAGTTCGGCGTTTAGCAATATCTCGTAGGTCATAGATAGTAAGTGCTCGCGAGAGTCGGCGCTTTCGGCCATTGAATATTGGTTTGCGAAAACGCAGCAATCCAGAGAGCTCTTTAATACCAGGAAATCGGCGCTTTACTTTCAATTGACCCATGGCGAAATACTACACATCAGGGATTGGAAGAGTAAGTTCACGAGAGTATGATTTGAAACCTTATGCGCAAGGTCCTGGTTCTAAATGCGAGTGACAACATTGCTGTCTGCCTAGTTGACCTTGAAATTGGTGAACACATTGAGCAGGATGGTCTTAATCTCAATATTCAGAATCGAATTCCACGCGGCCATAAAGTTGCGAGCAGGGGCATTACAAAGGGCGATGGCATCATCAAATATGGTGAGCGGATGGGCCATGCAACATCGGATATAAAAGTTGGCGAACATGTTCACACTCATAATGTTCTCGGTGATCGTCTCTCAACCGAGCAAGTTAAGTGATTTGGGTGGCTAACTCATGAGCATGAAGGGTTTTGATCACGGAAATCGTGGAGTTGGAGTTCGAGATCACCAATTAATCCTTCCTTCAGTTGTCTGCTCAACTCGAGTGTCTAGTCGAATTGCCAAAGAGATGTCCGCAGTAACTTTCGCCCACCAACATGGTTGTGGCTTCATCGGAAATGATGTTGGCCGGATTACCGATTATTTTGCAGCCTTAGCAAACCATCCAAATGTAAGTTCAACTTTAATCGTGGGGCTAGGTTGTGAAACCCTTCAAGGAAATGAACTTGCCGATAAATTGCTCTCGAAGAATGCATCTACTAATTACTTAGTGACGCAAGAGAGTGGTGGTGTAGAGGGCACGGTCAATTTAGGAATTTCGGCAGCAGAAGAGTTGCGTACTAAATATCCTTCGCCAGAAGTTGCACTTGCGCGATTACACCTCGGAATAGATATCTCTAATGAGAGCACTAAGATTGAAGAGTTAGTCGTTGCCTTAACTGAAGTTGGCGTAGATATAGCTGTGGCGGCTGTACATAAGAACTCTGGACTAAATTTTTCAGATTTGATGGAGGCCGGAGTCCATGTGATTCTCTCCTTCCCAGATGAAAACCAGCCAGCATCTGGGTTTCCATTAATCCCAACTATAAATGTTGCATCTAATTCACCACTACATCTTGCACTTACAAATGACTTCGACCTTACCTCTACTGCGACAACTACAGAGATAATCGAGAAGATTTACGAAGTCGTAAATGGTCGGTTAACTAAAGTTGAAGAGATTGGCGCAGGCGAAATAATTGCAGCAAGAGAGGTAAGAAGTGTCTAGCGCATCTAACTCGCTTAAGGGCTTTGCTCGCAGTGATGGTCGCTGGGGTCTTCGAAATCACGTCTTGATTCTGCCGCTTCACTCTGCGCTCTGTGCAACTGCAAGAAAGATTGCCGACGAGTCAAATGGCGCTGTGGCGGTAAGTCACGATTGGTCTGGCGAAGCTGATGCTGATTTTGAGCGCATTATTAAGACAATTTCTGGCTTTGCAGCAAATCCAAATAACTTTGCAACTATCTTTATAACTATTGGAACTCCAAATGAATTGATGATTATTGAATTAGCCAAGAAACTCGGCCTAAATAAGTACGAAGTTTTAAATGTCGCACAGTTAGGATCAATGGGCAAAATTGCAGACGTTGGACTAACTCTTGCTAACTCACTAGTTAAAGAGGCAGCTGCGGTAGATCGAGTAAGTGCTCCTTGGAGTGCAATCGCCCTTGGTCAAGAGTGCGGTGGCTCTGATGCCCTCTCAGGAATAACAGCTAATCCAGCGCTCGGAGTTGCAAGTGATCGCCTGGTCGAACTTGGCTCAGCTTCAGTATTAGGTGAGACCACAGAAATTCTAGGTGCCGAACATTTACTAGCAGCCCGCGCAATAACTCCTGAGATTGGCGCACAGATCGTCGAGGCTGTTGCAAGATACGAGCGTTCTATTAATTATGAAGGTATAGATATGCGAGGCGCTCAGCCGTCTCGCGGAAACATTGAGGGCGGCCTAACAACTCTCGAAGAGAAATCTCTCGGCGCAGCCAAGAAGGCAGGTAGCGCACAGTTCTCTGGCGTTCTCGATTATGCAGATCAAGTTCCTAAATCTGGTCTTTACTTTATGGATACTCCAGGACATGACATCGAGCAATTGACGGGATTTGCAGCGGCTGGCATAAATATTGTTGTGTTCACAACTGGTCGTGGTACTCCTACCGGCTCTGCAATTGTTCCGACTATTAAAGTTGCAACGAACACCACTATGGCATTGGCTATTCCAGATTTAATTGATTTAAATGCCGGAACTATTGCGGATGGTTTGAAGACTTTGGATGAGGTTGGCGGAGAACTCTTTGATTTAATTTTAGAGGTTGCAAATGGGAAGGAGACTAGGGCTGAAGCTGGGCTCCATCACGAATTCTCGCTATCTCGGATGTATAACACTGTAATCCGCTGATACTTCTACTGCCCAGAATTCACTTCAAAAACCTGGCTCTAGGCTCACTAAACGCCCCAATATCTATATCTGAAAGTCTATTCAGCGTATAAATAGGAAGATCTTAAACTGTTCTATTGCCCTTTAACGCAAATAGGTTAATTATGCTCTTAACTATCTGTTGGGAGTTTCAATGCAAATTTCGAGTTTATTAGCGGGCAAGAAGGTGCAAACAATTGACCCTGACGCTACGATTGAAGTTCTATGTCAGGCACTTTCAGTTTTAAAAATTGGTGCGCTTGTAGTTTCCAATAATGGAAAAAAAATCATGGGAATAGTTTCTGAGCGGGATATAGTCCAAGCCCTTGCGATTCATATCCATGATATTGACAAGATTTATGTACGAGACATTATGACTGTCAATGTAATGACCTGTACCAAAGATTCTACAATTGCAGAATTAATGGCCTTGATGACTGACAAGAGAATTCGCCATGTACCTGTTGTTGATGTTGAAGGAGAATTGCTCTCTATTATTTCAATTGGAGATGTGGTTAAGTCTTACGTATCTGAAATTGATCTAGAACGTAGCGCATTAATTAATTATGTTAACTCTGCTGGCTAAAGCTGGGTCGATTTCCCATAGCTCTAGCATCTGCTTATAATTTTCAATTTCAATTGCATCAGCCTTGGCACCGGTTAGGGTTGCTCGAATCATAATGTTCCTAGGCGTGTGCTCACCGCCGATGAATTCAATTACTTCAGTGCGATAGCCAAGTAATTTAAGGATTTGAGCTCGAAGGGCATCGGTCATTAAATCGCCAAGTCGCTCCTTGAGCAATCCATGCTTAGTCAGAATATTCCAAGGTGCTGGCGCCGCAACCATCTGGGTCTGCAATTCATGTTGGCAACAAGGTGCAATCAAGAGCAATTTAGCCCCACTATTTACCGACCAGGCAATTGCATCATCAGTTGCGGTATCGCATGCATGGAGCGCAATTGCGACATCACACAAGGTTAGGGATGTCTGGCCAATTGCTTCAGCTCTGAACTCTATTGAATCTGTGATTTCTAATTTTTTGGCAATTTCATTATTTCGCTTTAGTGATTCTGGTCTGATATCAATGCCAATTACATGCACCGGCATATTGGCGCTCTTCAAATATTGATGTACTGCAAAAGTTAGATATGCATTTCCGCAGCCAAGGTCTGCGATAACAAGTGGGTCTGCTGTGGTTGGGCTCTTAATTTGTTTGGCCTCAATCGCTGAATTTAGCGTGGGAACCAGCAACCTTAGGAATTCTTCAACTTGAAGATACTTATCGGTACGTGATGGCTTTACTTCTCCATTCAAGTCAGAGATTCCTACTTCAATTAGAAATGGGTCGGAGGCGCTAAGTAACCTAGCTTTTTTACGATCATGGCCTAAGTTCTGGGTTCGTAGCCCTTTATCTTCGTGGAGTTGGGCCTCACCTTTCTTGGTTATGCGAATCGTTAGTGCGCCATTTGTGTGTTCAACTAAGATATTTGCATACCCTAAATTCAAATATGATTTAGCATCAAATTCTTTTGGGGCAATATTCTTTGTGGTCATAGCTCGGCCATCATTCTGGGAAAGCTGTAGTGATATCTCATCTTTTATTAGGACTGGGCGGATATCAATTCTTTCAAATGGAACGCTCATATTGCGCCTGCGACCAGAGAGAACGACTCGAACCAGAGTAGAAGTATCAGAGATTAAATCACTGGCCTTTGCAAAGGCCTGATCTAGTTCTAGGGCCATTTTAAATACTTTCTAGAATTCGCTCAGCGGCCTCGGAAATTTGATTATCGGTTGCCGTCATTGCTATACGAATGTACTTGCTGCCGGCGCCACCATAAAAGATGCCAGGAGTTGTCAATATTCCAAGATCTGCAAGCCAGGAAACTGTGCTCCAGCAATCTTCATTTCTGCTGCACCAGATATATAAACCAGCATCGGAGAAGTCGATTGTGAAACCCGCTTTGATTAATGCAGCGCTTAAGAGCTCACGGCGCTTTGCATAACGCTCTGCTTGTTCGACGACATGCGCTTCATCAGATAGCGCAGCAGTCATTGCTCTTTGAATAGGTAGTGGAAGCATCATGCCGGCATGTTTTCGTACTTCACGGATCTCTGCGATTACATCGGGATCGCCAACAATTAAACCAGCCCGATAACCAGCAAGATTAGATCGCTTTGACATTGAATGAACAGCCAATAAATTCTTATTATCCCCGCCAGCTATTTTTAAAATTGATGCTGGAGCTGGGCCCGTTGCTGGAAAGCTCAAATAACATTCATCGCTAACTACCAAGGAATTATTCTTACGGGCATATGAGATTACAGATTGAATCTCTGAAATTGAATGTACCCGCCCAGTTGGATTTGACGGTGAATTAATCCATGCTAAGTCACTTTTCGGCCAGCTATTGGCATCTATATCAACGGCAATTGCTTCTGCTCCGTGAATCATCGAACCCACCAAGTAGGTTGGGTAGGCAATTTTGGGATAGAGAACGGTCTTTGATTGCAAGATGCTTGGTAGCCAAGCTACTAACTCTTTAGAGCCTATCGTTGGAAGCACATCGAAGTCGCCAGTGGCTCCGAGAATATTTGTTGCCCAATTGCGCATTGCTTCGCGTAACTCTGGTGTTCCTATTGTTACGGGATAGCTCGGTGAATTTGTAGCCGCACTTAAGGCTTCCTGAATAAAATCAGGAGTTTTATCAACTGGAGTTCCTTGCGAGAGATCAATTATTCCGCCGCCATGTTCGCGAGCGCGCACACCATAGGGCGCTAATGCGTCCCAGGGAAAATCAGGAAGCTTCAGAGTTCTAACTACTCGGCTTTAGGTGGAAGAGATTTTACTGATGGGTGATCAGTACCGGTTGCGCCAACTTTATTTGCGCCCCCTGGTGAGCCAATCTCTACGAAAAATTCACTATTGGCCTTACCGAACTCCTTCCACTGTGAAGGAATGTCATCTTCATAATAAATCGCTTCAACTGGGCATACTGGTTCGCAGGCCCCACAATCAACACATTCATCGGGTTGGATATAGAGCATCCGATCACCTTCATAGATGCAATCAACGGGGCATTCCTCGATACAAGACTTATCCTTAATATCCACACAAGGTTCTGCGATTATGTATGTCACTTGACTACCTCTCTGATGAAGCTGGCTAAAATAACTTTATTACCTTCTGCTTTGTTGAATAAAGCAATGAGCATAGAATAGCGAATACTTGCTTAGATGTACTGCCAAAAAAGAGAGATGGAGGAGCGCTAATTATGGGAAATCCCACTCCTTCAACTAATGAAATCGGCCTAAAGGTATCTATTCGACTACACGAGCCAGAGGGTGGCTTTCGGGACTTGCTTGGAACTCTGGTCGAGGTAGATGCCGTCCGCAAGAAGGATGGAAGTGTGAAGAAATTTGATCCGCAGACCATCGCAATCTGGAAAGTTGTTGTGAGCCAGTGAATACCGGCCTACGAATTTTTGACACCAAGGCTCGCGAGCTCAAAGAGATCGTAGCTGCAAATGGCTTTGAAGTTAAAATCTATTGCTGTGGCCCAACGGTCTATCGTGATGCTCATGTCGGCAATCTTCGAACCTTCTTACTCAGCGATTTGATAAAACGCACTCTTGCCTTCTCGGGTGTTGCATCAAAGCTAGTTCAAAACATTACAGATGTTGGTCACATGGGTGAAGATTTTGATGGCGCAGAAATTGGCGAGGATAAAATTATTGCCCAATCAAAGGCTGAGGCAAAAGATCCATTCGAAATAGCTCGTCACTACGAAGCAAATTTCCATAAAGATTTAGCACTTTTAAATGTTATTCCCGCCGAGCTCTACCCTCGTGCCAGTGAGACGATTGACCTGATGTTGGAGTTGATTACCAAGTTAATTGCAGCTGATTTTGCATATGTAGGAAGTGATAACTGTGTCTATTTCTCAGCATCAACAATCTCTAGCTATGGTGAGATTTCTGGCAATCGATTGGACTCGCTAAAGCCCGGCCATCGACATAAATCGGCTGAGGATGGATCAAAGAAATTTCATGCAGATTGGGCGCTATGGAAAGCAGCAGGAAATCGAAGAGAGATGATCTGGGATTCACCTTGGGGAGCTGGTTTTCCTGGATGGCATATCGAATGTTCTGCAATGTCATTGCACTACCTAGATGGTGGCGTTGATCTGCACGTTGGTGGAATTGATCTGCGCTTTCCGCACCATGAAAATGAGCGAGCCCAATCCAATGCGCTCTCAAATAGCGAAGTAGTTCAAAATTGGGCGCATGGTGAGCACCTGTTATTTGAGGGGCGCAAGATGTCAAAGAGCGCCGGAAATGTTGTTCTTCTTACGAGTTTAATTGAAAAGGGCTTAGACCCACTGGCTCTGCGTCTTAGCTTTCTTGAAAATCGCTATCGCAGCCAGATGGATCTAACTTGGGATTCACTTGATGCTTCTGATGCAACCTTAAAGCGTTGGCGGTTAAAGGTAAGTCAGTGGGGCGGCTCGGGTGATTTAGATTCAAAATTTGTAAGTGAATTTCTGCAAGGTTCATTGGCAGATATCCAGCACGATTTGGACACTCCTCGTGCAATTCAAAAATTACGGAAATTAGAGCGTGATGAATTAATTTCTGGTGCGACGAAGGCGGCATGTTTTATTGAAATTGATAAAATCTATGGGCTGGAATTAGCGCGGCCGCCTGAAGTTAAAGCTGAACTTTCGCCAGAATTACAAGAGTTAATAGGTAAGCGCAGTCAGGCGCGGTTGGCTAAAGATTTTGCCTTAAGTGATCAATTGCGAGCAGAGTTAAATCGGTTGGGAGTTAGCGTAAAAGACACCCCAGAGGGTCAAGAATGGGAGTGCATTTAAACTTTACGTAGCGCTGCGACTACAACAATTAGTAATCCACCGAGCAAGAATAAGTTTCCATTCAGATTTGAAATAATAAGAATCTCCTCGCTCTGGCCATATGTTCCGGCGCGAAGTGCTACGAGTAGCCAAGCTACTGCGGCTATTACTTTAAAACTGCGCGAGCCAAATAAATGGCCTGCGAAATTGATTGCAACTAGAGTTGTAATAAGTGCAAGAAATATGCCAACTGGTGCGAATGCATTGTGCAGAATTACTCCTATAAAGCCCACTAGCGCGCCAAATATCAGAGATCCAATAACTTTAAGCAAAACTTTAAGCAAAGAGGTCTACCTCGCGCCCCTTCTCATCTAAATTATTGCTCTTCTCACCTTTTACCAAGGTGTAATACTCATGGCCCCAGACTTGATTTCCTAAGTTGTTGGAGAGTGCAAAGAATGGACCATCGAGTTCGATCTGGGTTGGATGGGATGCCATCGCCGCCATCTTGGCATCGATAAAAGCCGTGCCATCAATCAAGGTGGTAACTAACTCATCTGGTTTTGCAAAGGGTAGATCATCTGCGCTCTCGGCTCCAAAGAAGTCGCTGCCAATCTCTTTCATCTTATCTATCCCCTCTTGGATGACAGATTTTGGCATTGTGTTCCAGTAAATTTTGGAGATCTCCCAGGGCTGACCAGAGCCGAAATCTGGATTACTTGCTAACTCTGCTGCTCGCATCGCAACTCGGTGGGCTTGAATATGATCTGGATGCCCATAGCCACCGAACTCATCATAAGTAACTAGGACTTGAGGCCTGATCTCTCTGATTATTTCAACAAGGTGAGCAGCTGCATCATCTAAACCAGCTTGCCAGAAAACATCACTACGATTATTTGGCTCGGTTCCCATCATTCCGCTATCGCGCCATAATCGATCTGGCGCCCCAAGAAATCTAAAGTCAGTTACGCCAAGTGCCGCCATTGCATTAGCTAATTCACCTTCGCGATGTTTTCCGAGTTGGTCACTCTTAGTACTAGCTAAATCGGAGAGTAATGGGACTAAAACTTCACCCTCTTCACCTCGGGTGCAAGTAACCAGCGTTACTCGGACTCCCTCACTTACATACTTGGCCATAGTTGCGCCATTATTGATGGTCTCATCATCAGGATGGGCATGAACCAATAAGAGCGAACGATCTGACATTAAATAGCCCTACCTTCTTTTAAAGCTTGAAGCGATGAATTAATAAATCGGAAGTGTGGGATCAATCTGTTTGACCCAAGCTACAACGCCACCAGATACATGGGTTGCATCAGCAAAGCCAGCCTGTTTAAGGACAGCTAGACACTCGGCAGAGCGAACGCCAGATTTACAGTGCAAGATAATTGGTACATCTTGTGGCAATTTTTCAAGTGCCGAACCATTTAGGAACTCTTGTTTTGGAATCAATATTGATCCTGGAATTCGTACAATCTCAAACTCACCGGGTTCGCGGACATCAATTAGCATGAACTTCTCACCACTATCCATTTTGGCTTTGAGTTCTGTAACCGCAATTGTTGATCCTGATACTGCCTCGGCTGCGCCATCAGAGAGCATGCCGCAGAAAGATTCATAATCTGGAAGCAGTTCAGTCTGACTTGGCTTATCACTACAGATAGGGCAATTTGGATCTTTACGAATATTTACCTTGCGATATTCCATTTCAAGTGCGTCATAGACCACTAATTTTCCAATTAATGAATCTCCGATTCCCATAATTAATTTGATTGCCTCTGTTGTTTGGATTGAACCAATAGATGCACAGAGAACTCCGAGCACGCCACCTTCAGCGCAACTTGGCACCATACCTGGTGGTGGTGGTTCTGGATATAAACAACGGTAGCAAGGTCCGTGCTCTGCCCAGAAAACACTTGCCTGGCCATCGAATCTATAGATTGATCCCCAGACATATGGCTTCTTTAATAGAACTGCTGCATCATTTACTAAATACCTTGTTGCAAAATTATCTGTACCGTCAACAATTAAATCGTACTGCGCAAAGATTTCCATAACATTATCGACATCGAGTCTGGTCTCATGGAGAATGACATTAACATTAGGATTTATCTCAGCGATTGCAGCTTTAGCGCTCTGCGCTTTGCTCTTGCCAATATCTGATTGACCATGAATTATCTGGCGCTGCAGATTTGATTCATCGACGGTATCGAATTCAACAACGCCAAGAGTTCCGACTCCGGCTGCGGCGAGATACATAAGCGCTGGAGAGCCAAGCCCACCTGCTCCAACGCAGAGAACTTTTGCATTCATTAATCGGCGTTGGCCGCTCATGCCAACATCAGGAATTATTAGATGGCGGCTATAGCGTCCTACCTGATCAACGGTAAGTTCTGGACCGAGCTCAACAAGTGGCTTCAAAGTGGCCGACACAAATTCTCATCTCTTTAGTTATTGCCCCAACTTCTAATACAACAGCCCAATTTTCGCGGATATTCCTCACAATTCAAAATTGAAATCTTTTATACTTGCGAAGTTCTCGCAGAAACTCGCATTAATGGCGCAATTGACCCTACGATTAGCCCAATGAGCACAGAATCAACAACGGCAAATAAGGGGCGCCTGCCACGTGATGAGCGTAGAGCGCAACTTCTCGCCGCAGCACTTGAGGTATTTACCCAGGCCGGATATCACTCGGCTGCAATGGATGAAATTGCTGATCGGGCAAAAGTTAGTAAGCCTGTTCTGTACCAGCACTTTCCATCAAAGCTAGATTTATATTTAGCGGTCCTAGATCTGCACATCGACTCACTTATCTTTGATATTCAAAGAGCGATTTCATCGACCACAGATAATGCGGATCGAGTTCTTGCCACAGTTGATGCCTACTTTGGATTTATAAATCGAGAGGGTGAAGCATTTAGATTGTTATTTGAGAGTGACATGAGCGTAGAGCCCCAAGTACGTGAGCGATTGAGTCGAATGACCTACGACTCTGCGGCAGCTCTAAGCGCCGTCATCTCATTAGATACCGGCCTCACCAAAGAGGCATCGATGATGCTTGCCGTTGGTTTGATTGGTACTACTCAGACCGCAGCGCGTCACTGGTTAGAGCGAGATGGAAAACTCGACCGCGAGACAGCAGTCGAGCTAGTTTCAAATCTAATGTGGCGAGGAATTTCTGGATTTCCTAAAACTAAATAAAGGAATAAACTGCAACCATGTCACCTAAAACAAGTAGCTCAAACCTAACCACTGAAGTTAGAATCGGAATTGCAGATTCACCGCAAGAGCTTCAAATTGAATGCGTGCTTTCACCAGAAGAGGTAATCCAGGCCGTAACTGCCGCGCTAGATTCTGGTAAATCACTCTCCCTCACCGATACCCGTGGGCGCCAGACAATAGTTGCAAATAATAAGATCTCATTTGTTGAGGTTGGCCAGAGCGCAGAACGAAAAGTTGGATTTGCAACAGCTTAAAATTGGAAGAACCCTTTAATAGATTGCACAATCATCTCAACTGCGATTGCGGCCAGGAGTAATCCAGCAATTCTTGCAATCAGAGTTACGCCCGATACCTTAATTAAGCCAACAATTTTGGTTGAAAACATTAGCGTCAAGCCGATCGCAATATGAACCGCAACGATTGCTGCGCCAAGCGCCAGTTTCATCTCAATGGTCGCTGCGTTTTCAACAAAGACAATTGTTGTCACAATTGCCCCTGGTCCAGCTAGAAGCGGAGTTCCCAGTGGAACCAGGGCGACGTTCACATCTTTATGCTCATCGCTAGAGCTATCTTTTCCAGTTAATAGTTCTAAAGCAATCAATAAGAGCAGCAGGCCACCAGCGCCTTGAAGTGCTTCTATCGAGATTTGCAGATAATCAAGGATGAATTTTCCAAATATCGCAAAGGTAATAATTACTACTAAAGATACTCCTGCGCCTTGCCAAGCCATCAATACCCGTTTGCGCAGTGGCTGATTCTTGACCAACGCTAAAAAGATTGGTGTTGCTCCTGGCGGGTCCATGATGACAAAGAGCGTCACAAATGCTTGTATTCCAAAGGTTGCAGTTGATATTAAAAGTACATCTTTCATTTCTTGATAACCCTTCGCGCATCTGCTCTGGACTCTAGCTGAGCAAAAGCCTCATCAGTGGTGGTGAATTCACCAAGTTGATTTAGCTTTCCGGTACCATGATAGTCACTAGATCCTGTGGCAACGATGCCATACTCTTTTACAATCTTGGCGAGCAACTCTTGGGCATCTGGTGTCTGATCACGGTGTGAGACTTCAATCCCATCCATTCCTGCATCGACCATAGATTTAAAACTTTCGATTGAAACTATGCTACCTCGCAGAGATGCTAGTGGGTGGGCAATTACCGCAACTCCACCAGCCTCCTTTATCAGTCTAATTGCATCGATTGGTGTAGGCGCATAGTAGGCAACGTAATATTTCGAGCCATTGCTTAAGTAAAGCTCGAAGGCCTCTTCCCTACTCTTTACAATCTTCTTGGCTACAAGTGCATCAGCTAGATGAGGTCTGCCAAGAGTTGCGCCTTCAGAAAGTTGGGCATGAACCTCCTCAATTGAGATCTCAACATCAGCTTCATTTAATCGTTCAACTATTTTCTCCATGCGGCCATAACGACTGTCACGTATTTTGGCTAGCGCCTCCATTAGCGGAAGATTGTTTCTATCAAAGAGCGCGCCAAGCATATGAACGCTAATTCCATCATCGGTCTGCGCCGAAATTTCAGATCCGAGTACAAGTGAGAGTCCTGGACGCAGATAAGAGATTGCCTCATCCCAACCAGCCACGGTGTCGTGATCCATTAAGCCAAGAACGCTTATTCCGCTGGCATGAGCCTTATTGATTAATTCACCAGGCGTATCTGTTCCATCGCTCGCCGAGGAATGGGTATGGAGATCAATCATGAAATCATTCTACTTTCGCGCGCGAGACAAAGATTCCACATCCGATTAATAATCCAATAATTCCGGGAATTATCCCTGTGGGAGGAACTTGACCCAGCCAGAAATAGGCAATTACCGCACTAACTGGAACTTCAAAAAACACAATTAAGGCGACAACTACTGGAGAGACTCTACGAAGTGCCATGTTAAACATCGTATGGCCAAGAAATTGGGCACCTAAGATCAGCGCTAATACCAACCACCATTGTCTTGCCTCAAAGTGTAGAAATTGGTTGCCCGTTGCAATAGTGATTATTAGTGCAGATAGTGCACAAGTTAAGTAACAGACGGTGGTGTAGGTAGAGGTTGAAATTTTTTGCTGCGCTCTCGATCCAATTAACATATATGCGGCTGCAAGAGCCGCCCCAAGTAGTGCGAAAATATCTCCAATAAAGTGGCGAAGGCTAATTTGAAAATCTATTCCAGTAATTAAAAGGACTGAGAGAAATGCGACTGCCATACCACTCCAAGCACGTCTTGGGATTGTTCCACCTTTCAACTTATAGTAGATTGCGGTAAAAATTGGCTGAAGTGCTGCAAGTGCAGTTCCAGCCGCAACGGTTGTGAATCTCATTGCAATGAAGAAACAAATGAAATGCATTGCAAGAAAGAGTCCTGCAAGGCCAGATAGAGATATTGCTCGCCGCTGTTCAGATGTTTGCCACTCCCGACTACGAAGGGCGAAGGGAGCCATCATTATTGCGCCACCAAGGTTCCGCCAGAAAATAAGTGCCGGTACTGGCATGATGCTTGCAGCAATTACCGGTCCTGAAGTGCCAACGCCTATCACGCCTAAGGTTAAAAATCCTAGATCTTTAGCTGCAGGAATAGCAGTATGGTCTTGTTCTCTCATCAATTGAAGCTAAACCAGAGCATGCAGCAAATTGCAATCGCCACTATTGAAATGATTACGCCATAAATCACGCGCATTTTCTTAGATGAAACAAATTCACCCATCAAAACTTTATCTTTTGAAATTCCATACATATAAATTAGAAGTGGAAGCAACAAAATAGCATTCAATACCTGTGTGAAGACCAAGATCTTTATAAGAGGAGCGCCAGGAATCAAAATAAGTATTGCACTTAGTCCAGTAATAGCGGCAAAAGTAATGTAGAAAAGTGGCGCCTCTTTAAGAGAGTCATCTAGGGCAGCTGGTCGCCCAGTCAGATCACTTACCGAATAAGCAGTTGAAAGCGGCAGAATTGAGGCGGCAAGAAGCGCTGCGCCAATCAAGCCAAATGCAAATAGCTCTTTAGCTAAGGTTCCAGCTAAGGGTTCAAGGGCCAATGCAGCATCAGCGGCATCATTAATCTGTATGCCGTTCTTGTGAAGTGTTGCCGCGCAAGTTACGACAACAAATATTCCGATAATTCCAGTGAGCAGTGAACCAGTCCAGACATCTACGCGCAGAAGTTTTAGGTCATCTCGAGTTAAGCGCTTATCTACGGCGTATGACTGAATAAAGGCAAGACCCCAAGGTGCAAGAGTTGTACCAAATGTTGCAGTCGCGATGAAGATAGCATCTTGAGTAAATGGCATAGTTGGAACTACGGCGCCACGAAGTGCGCTACCCCAATCTGGACCAGCCATAAAACCAGCAATTATGTAGGCAATAAATACCGCAGAGATTAGAAAGAATATCTTCTCGACTCTTGCAAATGAATTACGTAAAACCAGGTATGAAACTAAAATCGCTGCTAATGGAACGCTTATATATTTACTAAGACCAAATAGCTGCCCTGCAGCTGCGATGCCTGCAAATTCTGCGGTCATCGTTCCAATATTGGCAAGTATTAGCGCGCCAGCGCTTAAAGTTCCTGATCTGGCACCATACTTCTGGCGGATTAGGCCAATCATTCCCTGCCTAGTTACGACACCAATTCTGGCGCCCAGATCTTGGAAAATTATAAGTGCGATAGTCGAAATAACTAATACCCAGAGAAGTTGATATCCGTAATTTGCTCCAAGTACTGAATACGTTGCAATACCGGCAGGATCATCATCGGAGAGACCAGCGATCATTCCTGGTCCCATTACCGCCAGAAATGCCGCAATTCTTAGCTTCTTTGGCGAGAGACGATTCTTATCTATCTTCTGACTCATTGCAGCGCACCACTTCCTTGAGCAAAACCAGAACTCTCTGATGTGCTCGCAAGGGCATCTACAAGGTCATCGGCAAGAATTCGACCTACCGGTTTATTTTTCTCGTCAACAACCATAATTGAAGAGCCACGATTATTTGCAAACTCTTTAATAACCTCATCTAAACGATCATTGATTCCCACCGATGTAGGAAAAGGCGGCCCAACCAAAGTTGAGAGCTTTGCGCTCGATTTAGCTGCTACTAACTCAATAATCTGAATGTGATCAAGCAATCTGCCCTTGGCATCCACAACCACAATTCCATCTGAAATATCTCGGTCCTTATTTTCAACCAGAAGTTTAAGCGCAGAGGCAACGGTGTCTTCTTCATGAGTTGTCAAGATATGGGTCGTCATGATTCCCCCAGCCAGGGTCTCATCGAATTCAACTAGTTTACGGAGCTGCTTTGCTACTGAATTTTCCATCTCTTGGAAGATACTCTCGCGATGATCATCATTTAGATCGCGTAAAACTTCGGCACCTTCATCTGGTTCCATTCTTGCAATCAACCCTGCTGATTGTTCTGAAGGAAGTCCGCGCAGTAAACCTTGAAGTGCATCATCTTCCATCTCTTCAAGTGCATCAGCAGCAAGATCTGGATGGAGCATTTCAATAAGTGCGCTGCGCTCACGACCAGCCAAATCTTCAATCAAATCTGCTAAATCTGCAGGGCGCAATTGCCCTAATGCAGATCTGGACTGGGTTGAACGAACAACGCCGGTACCAAAGGCAAGTGATGCCACATTTGCCCAGTCAATAACATGCTCTGGAATTGGACCACGCCCAAGTACGCCAGGGAAAATTCGACGAACAAAGGCTTTGAAAGAAATATCCACACCAACTACTCGAATTTCACGATCAAGTGGCGCAAGATATAGATCAGAGGTTCTAACTACGCGAAGTCCATTTACATCGACAATTTGGTGATCTAAAACATCTGCATCTAATAGCGATTCCCCATCGCGCCGTTCAAATTCTGTTAAATCTACTTTGGAAGTTGAAAGTTGGATTTCATTCTGGGTCAATTTCGAAATTCTTGCGCCATCGATAAACGATTTACTGTGTCCGACTTTTACGATCAATCCAGATACCGGTGGATATGAATCGATTCCATGCTTGACAACGACATCGATTAATCGGCCAATTTCATTTCCGCCCTGATATTTAACTGGCTTGCCGATTAGCCCAGCTACTGAAACTAGGGATTCGCGAATACTTTTTCGCGCAAGTGCAAGATCACTTCGCCCAACAAGTCGCTTAGCCACCGTATTGATACTGGTTTTTGGCGGCTTTTTCATGTGCCAATCTTAGGCGATGTTAGGAGAGCGAAAGCCTTACTCCCACTAGGGACTTAGGCCGCAAGGTTATTTTCTCAGCGATAGCTGTAAAAGATTCACTTGCCAGACACATTGGGTCACTTATTACTATGGGTTCACCGCTATCTCCGCCCTCGCGAAGCGCCGCAGTAAATGGAATCTGACCTATAACTGGAACGTTTGCTCCAACCAGAGTTGAGAGTTGCTTAGCTGCCTCATCGCCACCGCCACTGCCAAAAATAGCAATCGGTTCACCACATTTGAGACAAGCGGTATCTGACATATTTTCGATTACGCCGATGATCTGTTGCTTTAGTTGATGGGCGATTCGACCAGCTCGTTCAGCAACTTCAGCGGCTGCGATTTGCGGTGTGGTTACAACAATAATCTCTGAGGATGGCAGAAGTTGTCCAAGTGAAATTGCAATATCTCCGGTTCCGGGTGGTAGATCAAGTAAAAGTAAATCCAAATCCCCCCAATATGCATCACTCAATAACTGCTCTAATACTTTGTGGAGCATCGGACCTCTAAAAGCTACGGCATCTGAGCGCTCCGGTTTAAACATCTCCATTGAAACCACTTTTACGCCAAATGCTTCAACTGGAATAAATGTCTGATCAATTGCCGTTGGGCGTTTTCCAACTATTCCCATCAACCTTGGAATTGAGTGGCCGTAAACATCGGCATCTAAAATTCCAACTTTTAAACCCTTCTTAGCCGCTGCTACCGCAAGATTTACGGTCACAGAAGATTTGCCTACACCACCTTTACCAGATGCAATTCCAATTACTCTTGTCAGGGAGTCAGGCTGGGCAAATGGAATGAATTTCTCCTTGCCGCCTTTCAAGAGCCGCTTAACGTTATTTCGCTCTTCATCATTCATGACACCAAAAATTAAATCTAAGGATGTGACTTCAGCAATTGGTTCTAGGGCATCTGAAATATCTTTTTCTAACCTATCTCGCATTGGACAGCCAGAGATAGTTAAAAGAATTGTTATCTGCGCAATACCTTTTTTAAATTCAACGGACTTAACCATGCCAAGTTCTGGAAGTGGGCGATGTAATTCTGGATCAGAGACTCCCTGAAGTGCCTGGTGGATTCTCTCTTCTATCTCGCGGCTCATCTTGGGTTACAACAAATCTGGATCAATTTTGGCGCTCTTCTTTAGATCTTCGAGCTCAGACTTTGGTTCGGCTAGCGCCTCATTAACATGCTTAGAAATTAACTTCTTTGGATTAAAGTCTGCGACTTTCAAATCCTCATATCCTGGCCCTAAGTTTTCGCGCAAATCTTTTGTTACGCCCTGGGCAAGATTGCGTACTTTGCGGATCATCTTGGCCGAATCAGAGGATAATTGTGGCAGCTTATTTGGCCCAACAAGAATCAGAGCAACTAGTATTAGAGCGAAGAATTCGCCACCACCGATTCCAAACATTCTCAAATCCTATATCTAATGCGTTTACTTTGCCGCGATGAGAATTAGTGAAACTTCACTTATCTTTCCATCGCGCTTATATTTAACTTTAATCTCTTTGCCAACGCTGTGTGAGCGAACAGCCACTATTGCCTCATCTGCAGATCCAATCGCTGTACCTTCAATCTCAACAATCACATCTCCAGGCTTAATTCCGGCGCGCTCTGATGGTCCGCCTTCGGTGACAGCACCTGGTTCGGTTGAGACCTTTGCGCCCGCTCCCGTGTACCTGGTATCTAATGAAACCCCCATAATTGGATATGTCGAGCTTCCAAATTTAATTAACTGATCTGCCGTTTTGCGTGCTTGATTAATCGGAATCGCAAAACCAAGTCCGATAGATCCGCTCTGACTTCCAAAGAGTGAGCCCGTTGTTGCAATCGCAGAATTTATTCCAATAACGGCGCCAGATAGATCAACTAGGGGTCCCCCAGAATTACCAGGGTTTATTGCAGCATCGGTCTGCAGGGCATTAATAAATGAACTCTCTCTTGTTCCGGCACCTGAAGTTACTGGGCGATTTTTTGCACTGATAATTCCGGAAGTTACAGTTCCGGTAAGACCTAACGGAGATCCAATTGCAATAACTCCGTCCCCGACTTCAACTTTATCGCTATCTCCAAGTTGTAGCGCAGGTGCATCAGTTACACCTATTTTAATTACTGCAAGATCATAGGCAACATCGCGGCCGATTAGCTCTGCCTTGTAACTCTTCCCATTGGCTAGCATCACAGTGATAGTTGCGTTGCCAGTTGCTGCTGCTGAAATCACATGGTTATTGGTGAGGATATTGCCATTGCTCCCAAGGAAGAATCCAGATCCGGTTCCACCGCTATTTCCTTTTCGAACCTCAATTGATACAACTGAAGGTGAGACTCGCGCCGCTATTCCTGCAATTGAATCTGGCTTGCGCTCGATTACGCTGCTAGTTGAAACTAAATTTGTTCGGGAATCAAGTGTTGCTGAAGTTCTTCCAGCGATACTTCCTACTACTCCGGCAACTAAAGACATGACTATTGCTATTCCAAAACTTACAGTTCTGGTGTTGCGCCGTTTTACATCCTTGGCAGTTACTACGGGGTACTCAGAGATCCACCACGGGGTATCTGGTTGGCTGCTCATTGCTATATTTTACGAGCAATCAGCGCGCCTCCGCCAATTGGAACTAGCGTTGAGCTCCATCTTGAATCTTCCCTAATAGCCTTTATCGAATCGCGACGGGCAATCGTTTCGAAATCGCGCTGAGTTGGATCAGCGACCTTGCCACCATCTAAGGCATTATCAATAAGCAATACGCCCTTTGCCTTTAGCAATCTAAAGCTCTCTTGAACTACATCAACCATATCTTTTGGCGATCTCACAATCATTAAGTCATAGTTTGAATCAGCTAACTTTCCAACTACTTCTATAATATTTCCTGTGATTAATCTGAATCTTTGAGCAGATATTCCAGCCTCCTCAAAAATCTCTCGTGCACTTGCTGAATGCTCTCGTTCGAAATCTATTGAAGTTAACGTTGAATCATCAGGCGATCCGTTGAAAATCCAGAGACCACTTACGCCAGAGCCTGTTCCAATTTCAACAATTGATCTGGCTGAAATTAAACCTGCTACGAAATTGATTAAGCCACCAACCCCAGTCGTAGGATCTGGCGCCTCTACTTCAGCGCCATTTTTGCGCGCTTGCTGCATAAAGAAATCTTCGTGAGGGAACTGTTCGGAGAATGCCGACATGTCACCGCGGTTCGAAATGGTCATAGCGAAGTCAACCACTCTGTCAGCAATCTGACCCCAAAACCAGTACCGCCTTTAGGGTTTTCACCAGAATCACTCTCTGAGCGCCCCGGCCCGGCAATATCTAAGTGAATCCATCTACGCTCACCGACGAATTGTTCGAGGAAGAGCGCAGCTGTAATTGAGCCGCCATTGAAATCAGGTTTTTCCGCAGTGTGATTTAAATCTGCAACTTCACTTGCAAGAGCGATCTCATAATCATCGACTAGTGGCATATGCCAGACCCGATCTCCACTTTTCTGCCCAGCGTTGTAAAGATCTTGAGCGAGGGAGATATCTCTTGTGTACATGGCGCCATATTGGCGGCCAAGACCCAAAGTCGCAGCACCTGTAAGAGTTGCGATATCGATTAAATAATCTGGGTTTAATTTTGCATCGGCGTAGGCAAGTCCATCTGCTAATACGAGTCTACCTTCAGCATCTGTATTTATTACTTCAACGGTTTTTCCACCATATTGCGTGATCACATCTGATGGCCGCTGCGCAGTGGAAGAGAGTGCATTTTCTGCGCACATTAAAAGTCCAGTAACTCTAATTTTTGGCGCGCTCTTACCCATCTCTGCAATCGCGATAACGGTGGCTAGTACTGCTGCCGCGCCAGACATATCGCTCTTCATTCCAACCATTGATTCATATGGTCGCTTTAAGGAGACGCCGCCAGTATCAAATGTGATTCCTTTGCCTACTAGAACTACATGTGGCCAATTCTTTGAGCTTTTAGGTGAATATGAGAGTTGAACAAGCCTTGGTCCAGACTTTGGTGCTGAATTTCCTACTGCAAGTAGCCCACCAAATTTCGCTAGCGCTGCCCCTCTTTTAACTTTAACCTTGAGCGCTGGAGATTTAGTTTTAGTAACAAGGGATCTAGCTTGCTCTGCTATCCACTGAGGATTCTTAATATTTGAAGGGGTATGTATTAGATCTCGGGCGCGCCATACTGCCAGAGCCAAAGTTCTTGCATTTGCGACTTCACTCTCAAAATTCCCTACGAGCGTAAATTGTGCGGCGCTGAACTCTTTGACTGGAGCGCTCTTCTGTGACCAGAGATAGCTAGAAATGATTAATGAGATTAAATGTGGCCGTGCCGCGCTCTTCTCTGCAACCAGGCCATCAAGTACTTTTACCTTTGATCCCTTAACTTTGCGCGCTAGCGAGCTAGCGGCTTTACGTAAATCGTCAATACTTTGCGCACCAGTACCAATAAAATATAGCCTGATAACTTTATTTGCCTGACTGGCTAGCGGTACTTCAATTAACTCACCGGCTTTCCCGGTTACATCAGGCCAGTTTTCAAAAAGTTTTGCGATATCACTCTCGAAATGTTTCGTTAGGAGCTTAATAAGCTTTGGGTTACCCAGTTCTGCCAAGGCCTCTCTCTTGGCAAATGGAAGTGCAATTGCATCGAATTTTGAAAGATTTATCTCGCCCAGTGGGGCACACGCAATTTCTGGGACTAGTTTCACAGTATTTGATTAGTTCATAAAGTGGATTACAGGCTTACTTCTTAACTAAAGAGACCGCAGCCTGAAGGGCATTTCCCAAGTTAGTTGCCTCTTCAATATTTAGTTCTACAACTAGGCGGCCACCGCCTTCGAGCGGGATACGCATTACAAAGCTGCGGGCTTCCTTTGTAACTTCCATGGGTCCGTCACCAGTTCGAGGTTTCATGGCCGCCATGTTTTGCTCCTTAAAATCTATTAACTCACGAAAATGCAGTGGCTAAGTATCTCGCAAAAGTGCTTGTGAACGGAAATTGAGATTTCCTGCTTATTTGCCCTGATTTAACGCGGAAAGTAGACGAGATTTGCCACTCGTGATAACGCTCTGAACTGCTCTTTCTGGCACCCCTAATGCATCTGCAATATCTTTTATATCCATTGAGCGGATGTAGTGCATCGTAAGAATAAAGCGCTCTTCCTCTGGCAAGCTAGCCAGAAGTTGTGAGAGATCGCCCATGAGTAAAGGCTACCTGCCTTACTTCAACTTTATAAGTAAATTTGGCGCTAGTTCCTGGTGCAGGCATGAATCGTGCTCGGAATATCTCGACACCAATCGATTAATTCATTTGAAGGTGCGCCGATAAACTCTTCACTAGTTAGGTGATCAAGCGAAGTTTTCAGAAGTTCATAAGTTCCAAATGGATCACACACAACTACTGGTCTGTCGTGGTATCCCAATTTTCTACTAACCCAAATTTCAAAGAACTCTTCTAGCGTTCCGATTCCGCCAGGTAACATAATAAAAGCATCAGAGATCTCTTCCATCTTTGCTTTCCGGGTTCGCATATTTGAAACTACAAACATCTCGGTACTTTCAGGATCTTCGAATTCAACTGTTACAAGTCGCTCTGGAATAACTCCAAAAGTTTTTGCCCCGCCAGCTCTTGCACCTTTTGCCACCGACCCCATCATCGAAATTTGACCACCGCCCCAAACTAAATCTGCTCCGGCAAGGGCGATTGCTGAACCGAGATCAAAGGCTAGGTCTAGATATTTTTGGTCAATACTTGTAGATGCTGAGCAATAGACGGCTATTCGCATTGAGAAAGCATATTAAAGAACTCTCGAAGTTAACGAATTTTGGTAGCGTTATCTCATGAAAATTGCCTTTGGATTTGGAATAGCCACAACCACCAGTTCAGGTGAGATCCTAGATGTTTGGTTCGACTCTTTGGGGCTGGGAAAGATGGCTGATAACAATGCCCCAGACCTCTCAGAATTCCTAGGTACTGATCCGATACGAGATGTAAGTAATTCAAAAGTTACAATCGAAATAGATTTAGATGCGCCTCCCAGCAGCGTGGCCGATGCCTATCTTCGACTCCACCTGCTCTCACATCGAATTGTTAAGCCACATGGTCAATCTTTAGATGGAATCTTTGGCATTTTAAATAATGTTGTGTGGACCTCTGCTGGACCATGTGCAACTTCAACCTTTAGCTCAGTTGGGCCAAAGTTACGTGCAAAGTACGGCGTACTTACGGTTTATGGTGTCGATAAATTTCCGCGCATGGTGGATTACGTTGTGCCAGAGGGTGTGCGAATTGCGGATGGCGATCGAGTACGACTCGGTGCATATCTATCTAGTGGGACCACAGTTATGCATGAAGGCTTTGTGAATTTTAATGCTGGAACTCTTGGTACCTCAATGGTTGAAGGTCGAATTAGCGCTGGTGTAGTCGTCGGAAATGGAAGTGATATCGGTGGTGGCGCTTCGATAATGGGAACACTGAGTGGTGGTGGCAAAGAGGTCATTGCAATCGGCGAGCGTTGCTTATTGGGTGCAAATGCTGGTATCGGAATCTCCCTAGGCGATGATTGTGTAGTTGAATCTGGAACTTATATAACTGCAGGTTCAAAAATATCTCTGCCCGATGGTGAGATAGTAAAAGCAAGCGCGCTTTCTGGCGGAAGTAATCTGCTATTTCGTAGAAACTCTAAGACTGGAGCGCTAGAAGCGCTACCAAAGAGTGGAAGTTGGGGCGGGCTAAACTCAATTTTGCATGCAAATTAATTTTCGCCAAGTACTTTAATTACTTGGTTCATCGCCTATCTCGGGCGCTAGAACTTCTGGTTCTATAACTTCAGGTACTACGACTTCTGGTTCTATAACTTC
>DFDL01000039.1:32400-41241 GCA_002367715.1 Actinobacteria bacterium UBA3028 | reverse complement strand
TCTGGTTCTATAACTTCTGGTTCGATATTTATTGGACTTGTTGGTAGATCAAACCACGAAGAGGGCAGCTTAACTGCGCTTTTAAAGGTTCCAATCGACAAGGTCTTCACTTCGCCAGCGCTAGAAAATGCAGTAATTGAAAGTACGCTTTTAGTAATAGTTCTTGCAGTTATTTCATACCTCTCGACATCTGGAAGGCCAAATGCTTTAGCCATTTTGCGCTGCGATACCTTTTTGCGCCAGCTCGCATAGTTCTTATTATTCGCAGGATCGATGCTCCAGGGATCTGCAACATTTACTAGATGCGCAATATCAGTCCCCCATACATCTACTGGTCTCTGGGTAAAGCCCCCTGATGAAGAGGAGAAAAATACACTAACTGGACGTTGATTAATTGTTATCGCTAATCCACTTGACTCATCTGTCGCAGTTGCATCGACCGCAGCCTTCCAGAGCTTTCCATATCTAGGTTCACCCTCTTTGGAATAACCAACAAATGCTTGATCATATTTTGAATTATAAACATGGCAGTCACATGCTCTTTTAATTGATTTCATGCGCATCAGGGCATAAGTGCGAGATGCAATAACTTGGCTTTCAAGTGCCGCACTTGGCCACGAGGAAGGTACTTCAGCTATTCCATATAAATATTCATCGTGGAGACGTAGATGATTTGTCGCTTCAATTCTAAAACCTACTCCAGGGATTTTCACTGAACGCAATTTTATAAAGCCATGATTTAGCTTCATGGTTGTATTTCCACGTTTCAGAAGAATTATGGATTCTGGGTTATTCCAATTGATTATCCAGCGTCTAGCCTGACCGATCGGCCCAGATATAAATTTTCCATTCATTTCAAAGTTAAGTGGAGTTTGGGGCTCTAAATTAGTTGAAGTCATTGTCTTGTTTGCGAGAATTGCAAAATCATTTGGCGGTAACTCAATCTCGAGCGCTGAAACTTGATGGGCAACATTTACGACAATTGTTGCCGTATCTGCAACTGGGGTCACCTGGGCCTCTGGAAAATAGTAATTAAGAATTTCTACTGCAGATCTTCCTTCAAGGGCCTGGCCTTTAGCGCCATATTGGCTAAGTCCTACACCATGCCCATAGCCAGAACCAATAAAGATAAAGGATTTAGGGGGCTGCGCACTGGCTTGGGAAGAGAAGCCAAGAATTGAAATTGTAAAGATAGCCATGGCACGTCTCATTGCCCGCCAACTTTTAATCTCTTTGGCGATAATAAATAACCAGCGCCCCAGACCATATGCATGGTCAATAAAACTATGGGCAGAAAAATTTTCTCAAATAAACTCATCCCGATAATTAGTGAGCCTAGAACCAGCGAAAAAAGATAGATTGCCACTGGAATTAGGAAAATCGGTGAAAAAAGAGCTCCAAGAATTAATGAAGCTAAATTAATTACCAAGGCAGTTGGTGGCGCTAGATAACGTAAATTTACACTTCCCTTATGGCTACGAGAGACCGCTCTGCGCCAAGTTCCATATTGAAAATACTGTTTTGCAAGCGCTCTTAGTGAAGATCTTGGTCGGTAGGTCACAATAAGTGAGGGATCAAACCAGACTGTCCCACCATTTTTTCTAAGTCTAAAATTTAGCTCCCAATCTTGCGCGCGAGTAAATCTCTCATCAAAGCCACCAGCTTCAAGAAGCGCGGATTTACTAAATGTTCCAAGATAGACCGTATCTGCTGGACCAGCGCTACCGCCAGTATGAAAACGGGAGGCGCCGACTCCAAGTGGCGAGCGCATGGCTGTTGCTACAGCTCGCTCGAATCTATTTTTTCCTACAGCGTTCATTACTCCGCCAACATTTACGGCGCCGGTATTTGCTAGTAACTTTGCTGCAATTGCTAAATAATTCTTAGAAATCTGCGCATGACCATCGATTCGAGAAATAATTGGAAACTTTGCCGCTGCAATTGCCACATTAAGACCTACTGCGGTTCTTCCAGTTGGATTCGCAACTAAAATAACCCGTGAATCTGATTCTGCGATTCTGGCAGCGATCTCATCTGTTCGATCTTTTGAAGGGCCAAGGGCGAGGATTACCTCAAACTCTCCGGCATAATCTTGAGCCAGAATCGCAGCGACCGTATCTTCTAGATAGCGCTCCTCGTTGAGGATGGGCAGGACCACAGAAATGCCCAATAATTCACCAGAAATCAGATTCATATCTCTAACGGTAGCGTTACATCCCGCTAGTATCGGGCAAATGAAGCTTAAAGTTTCCGTAATAGGCACTGGATATCTTGGTGCGACTCATGCCGCCTGTATGTCTTCAATGGGCCACGAGGTAATTGGGATCGATGTAGATAGTGAAAAAATCGCAGAGTTAAATAGCGGAAAGGTTCCATTTTACGAACCAGATTTAGAAGATATGTTGCAACGTGAGATTGCATCAGGTCGCCTGAGTTTTAGTACAGATATCTCCAAAGCAGGAGATGCCGACCTTCACTTTATCTGTGTAGGCACACCACAGAGCGCGGGCTCACTCGCAGCCGACCTTAAATATGTTGATGCCGCTCTGGATGCAATTGCGCCAGTTGCTAAGCCAGGCTCACTTGTAGTCGGTAAATCCACAGTCCCAGTTGGAACCGCTGCGCGATTGCGCGAGCGATTGTTAAAAACAAATCCGCAGGTAGATCTAGCCTGGAATCCAGAATTTTTGCGCGAGGGTTTTGCAGTTGAGGATACCCTTCGCCCAAATCGACTAGTGGTCGGGGTTACTAGTGATGAAGCTGAAGCTAAATTAAAAGAAGTTTATGAGATTAACTTGGCGCAGAATACGCCTTGGGTCCGCGCTAATCTACCAACATCTGAGCTAGTAAAAGTTGCAGCGAACTCCTTTCTTGCAACAAAGATCTCATTTATTAATGCGATGGCAGAAATATGCGAAGCTGCTGGCGGGGATGTAACAGTTCTAGCAAAAGCTATCGGCTATGACCCAAGGATCGGAAGTAAATTCTTGCAAGCTGGTATTGGCTTTGGTGGCGGCTGTCTACCAAAAGATATTCGAGCATTCATGGCTAGAGCAGGAGAACTTGGCGCCGATCAAGCTCTAGAATTTTTGCGTGAGATTGACTCAATTAATCTCCGTGCGCGAACTCGTGTTATTGAACTTGTGCGAAAAGATTTATCAGATGACTTAACTGGGAAGAAAATTACAATTCTTGGCGCTGCCTTCAAGCCAGATAGTGATGATGTCAGAGACTCTCCTGCGCTAGATATTGCTGCACAAATTGCGGCAGCAGGCGCCGTTGTAACTATTCATGATCCAAAGGCGATCGAACCAGCCAGGCGACGCTTTCCGGCACTTGGATTTGCGGAGAATATTGAAGATGCACTTAAAGGCGCAGAGATAGTGTTGCACTTAACTGAATGGAAGATATACCGCGAATTAGATCCAAAAAAAGTCAAATCACTTGTAACTAATCCAATAATGATTGATGGCCGAAATGCCCTAGATCGCAGCGCCTGGATTGCAGCAGGATGGAAATTTAGAGCACTTGGGCGCACAAATTAGCCAGGAAGAAGATATTAAAAGTGTCCTTGCGCTAAAAACTTGGGCAATCGTTGGGCTTGGCAACAATCCAGAACGGGCAGCCTTTGGTGTTGCAAAATTACTTCAGGATAAGGGACATAAAATTATCCCGGTTCATCCTCGCGCCGAAATTGTTCATGGCGAAATTGGCTACAAAACACTTAGTGAAATTCCCGTACCGATTGATGTTGTTGACTGCTTTGTAAATTCAAATTTAGTTGGCAAAGCTGTAGATGAAGCGATTGCAATCGGCGCTAAAGCAGTTTGGTTACAGCTAGATGTAATAGATCTTGAGGCTATTAATCGAGCTAAAGACGCTGGCCTATTAACAGTAATGGATCGATGTCCTGCAATTGAATATCGGAAGCAGAGATAAAATAATTAATTTGCTTTAAGTTTTAGCGACCAGATACCAAGTGCTAGAACTACCAAGGCTGTCGCAAAGCAGAGAATTTCAAAGGAGAATAGGCCGATAATAACGCCGCCAACTGCTGCGCCCCCGGCTCCCATTAAATTCATTACCAAGTCGCTAGCTCCTTGCGAAGAGGGTCGCATATCAATACTCACTGACTCTGAAAGTAGCGTTGAACCTGCAATTAGCGTGAAGGACCAACCTAGTCCCAACAGAAATAACCCGATTCCAAGAATAAAAGATTCATTATCAGGTGCCAAACCTGAAATTAGCGCCGAGGCAATAAGAATTGCCACGCCAATTTGAATTGTCTTTATGCGACCGATTTTGTCGCTGATTGCACCGACAATTGGCGAGAAGGCATACATTCCAAGAACGTGGATGCTGATAACAAAACCAATAATTCGAAGGGTAATATCAAAGTGCGCCATATGTACTGGTGTCATCACCATTATCGAAACCATTGCGAGATGGCCAGTTGCAACTGCTGCAATTGCAAATAGCGCCTTTGGATACTTTCGAATATGAGATAGCGTAGTTCGAGTACTATCATGCTTTCGCTGAGAGATTCCATCAGCTGCGCGATTTGCGGTGAGATAGGGATCTGGTTTTAAAAATAGTTGGATTACTACAACGGCAAATAACAATGAGGCAGCGGCAATTAAATATGGTCCAACTAGCGCCGGTAATCCAAGAAACTCGGCAAATTTTCCAGAGGGTTCCATTAAATTCGGTCCAGCAACTGCTCCAATTGTGGAACCCCAGACTACAAAGGATAAGTTTTTAGATCGATTCTCGGATGTTGATAAATCTATTGCCGCAAATCTGGCCTGATATCCAGAAGCAGATGCCGCGCCAACCATAAATGCACCTAACAACATGAAGAAGAGATTGCGCTGTGCGCCACCAAAAATTGCTACGCCAGCGCCGATAACTCCCATTGAATATCCGAATGAGAGTGCGAGGCGACGGCCACCTCTCTGAGTTAAGCGTGCAAGTGGAAGTGCCATAACTGCTGCGCCCAGAACTGAAGTTGTTTGAGCTAGTCCAGATAGGCCATCTGATTTAGTAATTGAAGAAACTAGAAGTGAGCCTGCCGCAACAGTTCCAGCGACACCAATGCCATTTAATACTTGAGCCAGACCTAAGACTCGAACAACTTTACGTTGGTGCTCTTCTAACGTTAGCGTTTCGATCACTTCCTAAATTTTGAGTGAATGTAAATTAAAAGCCAGTCTTTTGATTTCTCCGTGAATTTAGATTTGCACTCTTGGACTTTGCTTCTGCATTTAATTTAGCGAGCTCAGCTGCTACCTGATCTGAAATTACCTCGCTGCCGATGCCTAAGATCCTGGCAGCTAGCAAGGCTGCATTTTTAGCATTTCCAATCCCGACTGTTGCAACCGGAATTCCTGCTGGCATTTGAACTATTGAGAGTAGCGAATCCATTCCATCCAAATTTTTAAGTGGTACCGGAACTCCAATTACAGGAAGTGTCGTCAATGATGCGACCATTCCTGGTAGATGGGCTGCGCCTCCAGCTCCGGCAATTATTACTTTATAACCTGCGCTCTTCGCACTTTTTGCGAATTCGACCATCTCATCTGGCATCCGGTGAGCTGAGATAACTTCAGCAGAGTAAGAAATATCAAGAGAATCCAATATCTTCGCTGCCTCTTCCATGATTGGCCAATCCGAATCTGATCCCATAATTATTGCTACATCACTCATCAATTACTCCATTCATGTAGTCAACAGCATGAGAAATCTCTTCCTGTAATTGTAGAAGATTTTCACCGCAAAGTGTTACGTGCCCAATCTTGCGCCCGGGCCTGACCGCTTTGCCATATTGATGAAATTTCAGAGCTGGTGTTCTCGCCATTAGGTGCAGATATGGTCGATACATATCACTCTTGGCGCCACCCAAAACATTACCCATCACTGCAAATTTCTCACGCATCTTCGTACTTCCAAGAGGTAGATCAAGAATTGCTCGAAGGTGTTGTTCAAATTGACTGGTCTCTGATCCCTCAATACTCCAGTGACCTGAATTATGTGGCCGCAGCGCAAGTTCATTGATGTAAAAATCACTGCCCAAAACAAACATTTCAACTGCCATCACGCCAACAAGTGAGATTCCAGAGGCAATTTCAAGTGCAGCGCTCGCAACCTTTGCTGCAAGTTCTTCTGAGATTTTTGGAACTGGTGTAACAGTTGAGGTACAGATTCCATCAGTTTGTATTGTGAGTGTTGCTGGCCAAGTTGCTGCCTGGTTGTGCGGTGACCTGGCGACCATTACTGAAATTTCATAATCAAAGTTTAGTTTCTCCTCTAATAGAAGAACCCCCGTCTTGACATATAGATCTGCTAGTTCTGTCTCGCTATTTATAACAAATACCCCACGCCCGTCATAACCTCCGGTTGGGACCTTTGCAATCACAGGTAATTCAATTTCCAATTTTTCACCATCGTACTTCTGCCACTTGGGATTTGGCAGATTTAGCTCTGAAATTTTCGCCCGCATCTCCAACTTATTTTGCGAATAGACAAATGATTCGGCCCGCGGAAAGACTTTGATTCCAGTGGCTTCAATTGCCTTAATAATGCTCTGCGGCACTAATTCGTGCTCAAAGGTAATAACATCGCACTCTTTAGCAAATGCCAGTACTGAATCTATTTGGGTGTAATCACCGAGCACGAAATGTGAGACTTGAGCAGCCGAATCATCTGCAATCGCGGCAAAGACTTTGAAATCTATTCCGAGATCATTGGCGGGTACTGCCATCATCCTTGCAAGTTGTCCGGCGCCAATTACTCCAACTCTAGGAAAGCTCACTGCGCTAGTTTACTGTCCAGATGTATTACATCTCCCACTGTGATGATCTGGCCATCGATTAGGTGAAGGGCGCCGGTTGCATCAATATCTTTGGCTATCGAGTCGATAATGGCGCCGCCTGGGAGCAGAATGCGCACGCTCTCGCCCAAGGTAGAGCTCAATCTGCGGTAGGTATCGGTCAAATCTAGGCCAGCCTCCCAATCACTTAGCTGCAGACTTAAGGTATTTAATATTGCGGCCAATAAGGAATTGCGATCAATTCTCTGACCGGTTTCAAGAAAGATAGATGATGCGTGCGAGACTGGTAATTCCTCGCGTTCAGTACTGACGTTGATACCAACGCCGATGATAACTCCGGTTTCATTTCGCTCAGCCAAGATTCCAGCAATCTTGCGTTGATTACATAAAATATCATTTGGCCATTTGCAGCCAAATAAATCTGTATTGGTCATTTCATTTAGAACTTTCGCAATAGTTGCACCCATTAGAAGAGTAAGAAACCCAAGCTCTGATCTGTCTCGCTTCGGTTCAATGAAAAATGAAAATAACAGCGCGCTAGATTTCTTCGCCTCAAATTTACGATCCAATCGACCGCGCCCCTCAGATTGATACTCGGCAGTAATTAGATCTCCGATATTTGGATTACTGGCACGTAAATAATTTTGCGTTGAATCAACTTCATCTAAGACAGATACTCGCCAGTAGCCATCGCTTAATGCGCTGGTTATCACACTCTCTTGTAGCAACTCTGGCTTCATAGGAATAACCGCCTAAAACTAGTAATCTACCGCCGTGACTGATGATATTCGTACCACAGCCGGAAAGATTGCTGATCTGCGTCGGCGTCGCCTTGAAGCGCAAAATGGCGGAACTCCTGAGGCAATTGCTAAGCGCCATGCACAAGGAAAACTAACAGCCCGCGAGCGAATTGAACGACTCGTCGATGCTGGATCTTTTGTTGAGATGGATGCATTCTCTCGTCACCGCTCATCTAACTTTGGAATGGATAAGAATCGTATTTATGGTGATGGTGTAATAACTGGCCATGCAACAGTTGATGGCCGAGCAATCGCAATCTATTCGCAAGATTTTTTAACTTTTGGTGGCAGTCTTGGTGAAGTTGTTGGTGAGAAAATTGTAAAAGTTATGGAGTTTGCCCTAAAGAGTGGAATCCCAATTGTAGGAATGAATGATTCTGGTGGTGCTCGAATTCAAGAGGGCGTAGCCTCACTTAGCCAGTACGGTGAAATTTTTAAGCGGAACGTTCAAGCCTCTGGCGTAATTCCACAGATCTCATTAATACTTGGGCCAACTGCAGGTGGAGCGGTCTACTCACCTGCGATTACCGACTTTGTAATTATGGTGAATAAGACCTCGCAGATGTTTATTACTGGACCAGATGTAATTAAGGCGGTTACAGGCGAAGAAGTTGAGATGGAAGAACTCGGTGGCGCCAGGACACACAACACTAAGACTGGTAACTCTCATTATCTTGCCGATAGCGAGGATGATGCAATTGATTACGTCAAAGCACTTCTCTCATATCTACCGAGCAACAACATGGATGAATCGCCAGTACTTCCAGCAACTGAGAGCGCAGATATCGCACCCTCAGATCGCGCGCTTGATTCGCTAATTCCAGATAATCCAAATAAACCTTATGACATGAAAGTTCTGATTGAAGCGATCTTGGATGAAGCTGATTTTCTCGAAGTACATACGCTTTATGCGCCAAATATTCTGGTTGGCTTTGGGCGCATTGAAGGCCATTCCGTAGGAATTGTCGCCAACCAACCACAGGCTTTAGCTGGAACCCTTGATATTTCTGCGAGTGAGAAGGCTGCCCGCTTTGTTAGAACCTGTGATGCCTTTGGAATTCCAGTAATAACATTTGTCGATGTCCCAGGTTTCTTGCCAGGTACCGAGCAGGAGTGGAATGGAATTATTCGCCGCGGTGCAAAATTACTTTATGCATATGGTGAGGCTACGGTTCCGCTTATAACCATAATTACGAGAAAAGCTTACGGCGG